>WTJN01000114.1 GCA_011526265.1 Candidatus Arcticimaribacter sp.
ATTTACGTTACTGTTGCTGCTGCTCGGCTCTACCTTGGGGCTTGCACAGTCAGTAGTGAATGGAACTATTTCAGGTGCAGACGGTGGTCCTATCCCCGGCGCATCTGTTTTCGTACAGGGAACAAGTAATGGAACGACTTCAGACTTCGACGGAAATTTCAGTATTTCTGTTGAGGAAGGTCAAATCCTTGTAGTCTCTTACGTAGGGTATCAAACTGCTGAAATCACTTTTGAAGGTCAAGATCAACTTGACATTCAGCTGAATGAGGACCAAAATGAATTAGACGAAATCATCGTTACTGGTTATGGTGGACGAAAAAAATCCCACCTTACCGGTGCCATCTCAAAAGTAAAAGGAGGAGACATTGCTGCGGCACAAGCTGCTCGAGTCGATGATGCTCTTGCTGGAAAACTTTCTGGGGTACTTATTCAAAATCAAAGTGGTGAGCCAGGAGCTGATCCTAAAGTGCAGATCCGTGCGGCTTCTTCTATTTCTGGGAGCGTTAATCCATTGATTGTTGTGGATGGCTATCCTATCTCAGGGGGTATTGCATCTGTAAACGCAAACGATATTGAAAGTTTAGAAGTACTTAAAGATGCTGCATCTGCTGCCATTTATGGTTCACGTGGGGCAAATGGTGTGATCTTGATCACAACAAAAAAAGGGAAGAAAGGAGAAGCGAAAATTAGCTATAACGCCTACACTTCTATTTCTAACAAGTATAGAGACAATATTCTATTGACAGGTCCAGAGTGGGCATCAAAAGTACGCTCTGAAATGGCGTCAGGCAACTGGGATTTATCGCATCTCGATCCTGCTTTTGTTGAATACAGACTTTCAGCCTATGAGGATTCTCCTGGTGTAGTAAGTGTTGAAGACTGGTTGTATCAAACAGGTTCTACAAACAGCCACGACATCAGTATTAGTGGCGGAACAGACGATGTGAACTACTTTGCCTCTGTAGGTTATCAAGACATTGAGGGGATCGCTAGAACACAAGAGTTTGAACGTTTGAATGCCCGAATGAATATTGACGCAAAGCTAAACGACAAATTTAAAGCAGGAATCAGTATTAATGGATTTGCTTCTGATCGTGCCATTGTAGCTCACGATATGCGTGACCTTTCAAGAGCCTATAGTATACACCCAATTTATCACACGGAAGAGTCTATTGCTTTTGTACAGAACCTCAATGCTCAGGCAGTTGCGTTGGGTTTACAGCCATTTGACGCTGGTGTTAACGGAGGTGCATTATCTTCTTTAGGATACATTAGAAGTATTAACGACCTTCAGCCTGGTGATTTTGTCAACGACTGGCATTATGGGAAAAATAATAATGGTATTGGAGGTTCTGGCGACCAAGGTCCTGCAACAAAATTGGACAACGCTGAAAGAACGCAGAAGAATTACTATGCCAACTTCAACTCTTATCTAGAGTACCAAATCATTGATGGATTAAACATCAAAACCGTTTTGGGTGCGGATATTCGCGATACGCAGGATTACTACTATCAAGGATTGGAAGCTGACGCTAAAGGGAGATTGAACCAAACAGACCTCGACGTTACGAATGTTAAGTTTTCCACTCGCTTGAGTGAGACGACCCTTAATTTTGCAAAAGTCATCAACAAGCATGACATCGCTGCAGTTGCTGGTATTGAATATCAAACCACAACCATCAAAGGAAATTCTACTGTGGGAACCAACGTTCCTAACATTGGTGTAGTGAATTACAACCTTCTTTCACCAGAAGACATCACTGTAAGAGAGCGTGATGAAACAAGAACACGTAACAGTGTCTTTGGAAGAATCAACTATGCATATGATGACCGTTATTTGGCATCTGTGTCGCTAAGACGTGACGGAGACTCTCGTTTTGGCGCCAACAATAAATACCAAACATTCCCTGCGGTATCGCTAGGGTGGAACGTGCACAATGAAAGTTTCTTAAGTGCGAATGAATTGATCAGTAACTTGAAAGTTCGATTCAGTACAGGTTCATTAGGAACAGCTTCTTTCCTTGGGTCGTATAACTCGTTGAGTTTATTGAGTGCTAGTGCTACTGTATTTGGAACAGGATATTTAATTCCTTCCGATGTCGCTAACCCCGACTTGACCTGGCAAACCAACACAGAAACCAACTACGGTATTGACTTTGGTATCATGAACAACCGTTTCACCTTTGGAATTGATTACTATACTTCGGATATCGAAGATATTCTCATCAACCAAAGTGTATCACAAGTATTGGGGACCAATCAGATCAAGCTTAACTCTGGAGATGTTCAAAGTTCAGGTGTAGAATTTGAATTGGGTGCTGGAATCATCAACTCTGACGATTTCACTTGGAACATTAATGCTAACCTTTCTACCGTAGAAACGACAATTACAGATCTTGGAGGACTTGATGAACTTAGTAGAGAATACGCGGGTCAATCCGGAAGAGATGTTGTGTTTAGAAACTACGTTGGTGGTGGAATTGGCGAAATGTGGGCACTTGAAACTACAGGGCAATTGGGCTATGAGTTCCTAGCAGACCCAACCCGTCATCCAAACTACTCTCCAGGTCTATGGTGGGTTAAAGACCAACAATCACCCGGCGAAGAAGGCTATGGTGTTATTGACAACACCCGTACTGTTGAAGAAGGTGGTGACTTGGTAAAAGTAGGTCAAAACACACCTGATTTCTACTGGGGATTAAACAGTTCAATGACTTACAAAGCGTTTGATCTTTCTATCCAAATGCAAGGTTCTCACGGCGCTGAAGTATACAACATCGACCCTTACTACTACGGTTCACAATGGGGAACTTCTAGAATGCTTATGGATGATGTGAATGCTTATGCTGATGCAAATGGATTGTTCTACAAAGACGCAAAAGGGCGCACGGATTCAAATATTCAAGATGCTTCTTACGTAGCCATTCGTAACTTGACCATCGGATACACTTTCGATGAAGCATTGACGAGTAAACTAGGTTTAAGTTCTGCACGACTTTTCGGTGTGGCAACCAACCCACTCTACATTTTTGCTGACAATTATACTTCTTACAACCCAGAAGGAATTGAAACAACAGGCGATTATTCTGGACCCACAACTTCTGGTTTCCAAGTAGGTGCAAGTCCAGTTGTTAGAAGTTTTGCTCTCGGATTAAATATTAACTTTTAAATAAAGAATAATGAAAAAAATATATACTTTATTCGGTGCTCTACTGATTACAGCAGCATGTTCCACAGACTTGGATCAAGCACCAACGAATATTGCTAGTGCAGATTCTCTATCTGATTTTGAAGGAGTACTCAATGCTGCATATTGGTACCAAACGGGTTCTACAACGCCTTTGGCAATCATGGGAGATTTTAGATCAGACAACGCATTGTTTGACGAATCACCACATGATGAATTCGATGACTTCGACGGTGGAGTTGTTTCCATGGAAGGTGACTTTTTCAGACCTTTCTATTCCTCACTCTATAAGTCAATTTTGAGTGCAAACAGTGTTATCGATAACTCTGACGATGCAACACAAGTTGCTGAAGCCAAGTTTTTAAGAGCATTGTCTTACTCCAAACTTGTTAAGGTTTTTGGTGGGGTGACACTTAATCTTTCGCCATCGCCAAGCACAACAGATCAGTCTATCTTAGCGCGTTCTTCAGCGGCTGACGTTTACCTTCAGATTGAAACAGATTTATCCGATGCAATCTCTGTTTTAGATAATACTGGTCTATCGACAGGTCGTGCGACTAGAATTGCTGCTCAAGCGCTTCTAGGGAAAGTACACTTGGCTCAAGGAGATGCGAGTAGTGCAGAGTCTGTGCTTGCGTCTGTGGTGAACGGCGCTTCAGCTGCAGGGATTAGTCTACTTGACAATTTCTCAGCAGTCTTTGCTTCCGATCTCAATGCTGAAATCATTTTTGCTACACAACTCACTAGTTCTATTGGGATCAGTGATTATAGTGGGGATACTTTCAATGTTTGGTATGCTGGTGGAAACACCAAAGCCGATGAAATTCCTGTTAGCATGGAGTTGATTAATGCTTACACAGATGGAGACACTAGAAAAAGTGTAACGGTAGACGCCGCCATTCAAGTTTCAAACAAGTACCAAACGCTTGGTGCAGATCAGGATTGGATTGAAATCCGATTTGCCGATGTACTCTTAATGTATGCAGAAGCATTGAATGAAGGAGGTAACACTGCAGGTGCTGCAACACAACTCAACAAAGTGAGAAACCGTGCTGGTTTGTCAAATACAACTGCAAGTTCTCAAGCAGCTCTTCGCGAAGCTATTCAGCATGAGCGTAGACTTGAGCTAGCTTTCGAAGGTCATCATTGGTTTGATCTTGTTCGTACAGGAACAGTTGATGCTGAGATGGGACAATCAATTAATAGTAATTATTACATTTTCCCAATCCCAACCTCTGAGATTTTTGCTAGCGACGAAGTAATTACACAAAATCCTGGATATTAGTTTTTCAATCAATTATAGTTAACTTAAAACCTGAGCGTAGATTTCATGCTCGCTCAGGTTTTTATTATTAATTTTTTAAAAATTATCTTCATAGGTTGTGTTTGTTTTTTTACAAATTAAAACCATACTTTAACAGCCTCAATAAAATAAAAGATATATGAAAATCAACGGCTTAAGATGGTGGATTATTGGTTTGATATTTATAGCCACAGTAATCAACTACATTG
>WTJN01000012.1:0-2060 GCA_011526265.1 Candidatus Arcticimaribacter sp.
CCAGACAAAATAATAGAAAATGCGCGCCACGAATTATGTGTTTTTGCAGAAAATAATTCATCGGGATGCCCAAACGAAAATAGTGATCCCCAGACATCCAGAATACCCTTAGAAAAAAAACCTAAAGAGCCGAGTATAAGAATTGCTGAAGCTCCCGAAGCAAAGACAAGCATTTCCTTGGAGGAGAGTACCTCACCATCTTCTCGCGCTTTTTCGAGCCGCCGCTGGGTGGGCTCTTCTGTTCTTTCTTGTGCCTGTTCGTTCTCAGCCATCATTACCTCCAGCCAAAACTAACCTTACAAAGTTTAACGATCTGTCGATCAAGTCGCTGAATACGAATTGCAACGCATCCACAGAAAAATACAAAGCGAAAAATGTGCCCAAAATCGTGAGCGGAAAACCGAATGAAAATAAGTTCAATTGTGGTGCAGATTTTGTGATGAACCCAATGCCTAAGTTCATTAAAAACAGAAGGCTTACGATTGGTAAAACTATGATCACTGCTTGTTCATAAATCGTACTTGAAGCTTCGATACCCAATGTGAATATAGAATTAAGATCATTTAAACTCCCCAAAGGAAGGGTTTCATAGCTTTTGTATAATAGTTCAAAAATGACTAAATGGCCGTTCAAGGAAAAAAAGAGAACCAGCAGGAATAAAGAGAAAATTTGGCTAATGACAGGCGATTGGGCCCCATTCGCTGGGTCTACCTGTGATGCGAAAGCCAATCCTGAAGTAGCAGCTATTTTTTCCCCCGCCAAAATCACAGTCGAAAAGCACATGTTAAGTATCATGCCACATGTTAACCCTAGGGCAATTTCTTGAAATATAATTGGGACAATCGCGACCGATGTAAGCACTTCTAAACTTGGAAAGCTTACATAATTCATCGCCCCCAATCCTAACGCTATTGAAAATACAATGCGTACAGGTAATGGGACCATTCTAGAGCCAAAAAAAGGTGATGCCACGAGGAACGCACCCATGCGAAGCGATGCGAGAAATAAACTCAAGAGGTATACCAAGATACTCTGTAGCTCCAAAGCGGGAAAAGAGATTGCTTGTGACATCTACAGCCCCTTCATTGCTATTTCCTCAAATATAAATCGGAAATATTCAGTTAGGGTATTCAGTGTATAAGGCGCCAGTAGGGCCATAGCGGCCAATACGATGAAAAGCTTTGGCACAAAACTCAGGGTCATTTCTTGAATGGATGTAGCCGCTTGAATGAGACCGATCAGCAAACCAATGCCAAGCGCAATCGCCAAAATTGGGCCGGCCGTCATGACGATTTGCCAAAAAGCATAACTTAAATATTGTACATTTTGATCATATGCCATGTCACACCATGAATGTCGCCGATAAAGATCCGATTGTCATGGCCCAACCATCCACGAGCACGAATAATAAAAGTTTGAAGGGAAGAGAGATCAACATTGGGGAAAGCATCATCATACCCAATGACATCAAAATCGAGGCTATCACCATATCAATCACCAAAAATGGTAAAAAGATCAAAAAGCCAATTTCAAATGCAGTTTTTAATTCAGAAGTTATGAAAGCAGGTAGCACGATATTTAACGGCACCGCGGCTTCAGTCGCAAAGGGACCAGACTTTGATAAGTCAACGAACAGATTCAAGGTATCAGAGCGCGTATTCACCACCATGAATTCTTTAAGAAGTGCAATCCCGTCTGTAAGAGCGCGTTCAATACCAATATTACCGTCTAGGAAGGGAGAAATTGCATCTCGATACAAGACCTCAAAGACAGGTCCCATAATGAAAAAACTCAAGAAAAGAGCGACAGCGATCAAAACTTGGTTTGGGGGTGTTTGCTGGGTTCCTAAGGCCTGTCTGAGAATAGACAAAACAATAATAATCCTGGTAAACGCAGTCATTCCCAGGACAAGAGACGGCAGCACTGTAAGCGCTGTCATCAACAAAAGAATTTGAAGAGATAGCGAATACGTTGTGCTTCCCTCAGCCCCATCTGAAGCTGTTATCGCAGGCATGCCCAAAGCACTAAAATCTTGCCCCATCACCAAATTTGAGTTGAGG
>WTJN01000012.1:2160-4675 GCA_011526265.1 Candidatus Arcticimaribacter sp.
ATGAATTGTATCGCAACGAGTACAGCAAGGAACCCGAGCACAACAATTATTTTATCAATCGAAATATTCATACATCACTCCTGAATCAGTATTGCAGAAGTTATGCCAATGTTATTTTAGTTATTATTATCAGTATCTTAAAATTTTAAGCGATAATCAGTCAATTTTTTGAAAATAAAGTCCTAGCCACTTCAAATACTTTCGACGCGCTTTTCTGGATCCACAATCTCACCAAATCTGACACCAAAACGTTCGCCAACCATAACGACTTCGCCTTTGGCAATTTTTGTATTATTAACGAGAATATCCAGTGGATCTCCAGCTAATCTATCCAATTCGACGACTGAACCTTCGTTCAATCTCAATAAGTCCCGAATAGTAATTTCTGTTCTACCAACTTCGACTGTCAAAACGACATCTATGTTTTCAAGGACTTTGAGATTTTCTGCAACTTCTTCAACAGATTCTACATTGTTTTCTTCTTCAGCCATCTTTTTTCCTATTATCTCTAACTCGGTTTTTCATTGATACTGCCGCGTTGGGACCGACTTTACCTACATCGGCTCTAAAGACACTCTGACCCGCAATTTTGATCAATACGTTTTCTGGTATCGGCATAGTAAATGTGTCCCCCACTTTTGACTTCCACAACTTACCGAGTGTCGTTTTAGGACGACCCAACTCCGCTGATAATGTAAGGGGGATAGACAGTACGGCATTCTGCAACCGTTCTTTCCAAGTGCGATCGTCAACGGCATATTCATTCTGAACGCGCGAGCGTAATTGTGACGAAATTGGCTTCAATGTTTGCAAAGGGTAAACGATGTCAAAACTGACTGGATCATGTTGTGGCATCTGAACCATAAATGAGCAAACGATCACAGTATCATCGCCATCCACAAAAGATATGAGTTGAATATTCTCTTCACGAGTTACAACGTCAAACCTCGTTTCAACCAAGTCTTTCCAGGCCAGAGCCATAGAGGACAGCATGCCCTCTGAAATAATTTCGATAATACGATTTTCAGTCGCAGTGAACTCACCTTGGTTTTCAAACAGAGACTGAACTTTAGAACCGCCATAATAGGAATTTGTGAGATGTGAAATGAAAGGAGCTTGTACAACTACCAAACAGTTTCCCCGTAGTTCTTCAATACGGCTATTTGTAATACTCGCAAACGTGTCACTGCTCTCAGTATATTCATCAAACGATTTCACTTCAGGTGGAAATGAAGAAATTCTTGGAAGCACGCGAAGCATAGGCAAAAATACAGAGCGAACGGATCTTGCAATTTTCTCATTGATTAACCGTAACGCATAATAATCACCGAGAAGTGAAAGATCCTCAGAGCCAAACTTAAACTCTCTTACTTCGTTTGGGTCAAATGTGGCTGAGCTTGGCTTCTTCTTATCCGCCTCCAAGCCGCCAAGAAGTGCTTCAACTTCTTCATTTGACAATTTTCTCGAGCCAACCATGGTTCAACCTTATTACTGAAGAACAAACGAAGTAAAGAATACGCCTTCAACGCCGCCAAAGCCCTCAAGATCTTCTAACTTTTTATTTATTGCTAACCGAATATTTTCTGCAAGCTTATCGCGGCCCTCTTTTCCATCAACATCTTCGACAGTATGCTCGCTCACAACACCCAAAACCTCAGATCTTAACGCCAATTGATGCATCTCGACATTTTCTACCACTGTAGCATCATATTGTGTTGATACGCCTACACTGATTTTTAAGAAGGCCTTTGACCCTTTTAAATTTGTCGTGAAATCATCTGGAAAAGTATAATAACTCGTCACAAAAGTTTGTGTTGCGGGAGTTTCTTTCGCGACTTTTTGTGGTTCAGCGTCGAGTTCCCCTTCACCTTCCGTGCTAGGTAATTGCCCTGCTTGCTCCAGTTTTTTGGTAATTAACGCTTCTACCTGTTCAACTGGTGTTTGGGTTGGCATAAATAAAAATGCACCAACACCTACGCCAATTCCGACAAGGACTATTGGTCCAAGGCCAAACAGAGCAATTTTCTTAAAATTAAACTTGCGTTTTTGTTCTTCTTCTTCAGCCATAGTTCACCCTATGCAATCAAGTTCAGTAAGTTATTGTCAGTATCTGTCGATTTTTCAATCATGTTAGATGAGTCATCGCCATTGTTCCTGCTGATATGATCATCGGCCTCGTGATTTTTTTGACCTTGCTCATTACCATTACCCTGGTTTTGACCATTCGACATATCAACACTGTAATTTGAAAGTTTAAGGCCATGCTGTTCAGTGATATTGCCAAGGAGGCCTTCTGATCCCCGCAGTATAGCAAGCGTCGTAGAGTTTTCCGCAACCAGCTTTACATCTAAGCCATTCGTTTCTAACGATGCATTTACCTGCAATTTACCAAATGATCTTGGCTCTAAGAACAACTCGAGCGATTCACCATTATTAACAGCTTGCTCAACGGCAATTGCCGCCAACCTTGAGGTAAATTGAGCATCTAACAGAGAGAGCTGATTAGCGAAGCCAG
>WTJN01000155.1 GCA_011526265.1 Candidatus Arcticimaribacter sp.
CATTAATATTTAGGGATTTTGATTAATGCGGATTCCCCCGCATTTTTTTAAAAGCGAAAAAAGCATCCAGACTGTTAGGGTTACGCATTAACCCTTTTGTTGCAGCGATATCTAGCGATTGCCCTTCGACTATTTTTTTGACCGGAAGTTCCATTTTCTTTCCACTCAAGGTGTAGGGAACTTCGGCTACCCACACAATTTGATCGGGGAGATGTCGGGCCGAACAGTGTTGTCGGATACATTCTAGCACAGTATTATTTAGTTGTTCGGAGGGGGTGTCTTTGGCCACAGCAAAAAGAATTAATGCGCTTTTATCATTGTTCTGCTCAACATCCACCATCAGGCTGTCTAGCACGGCATCAGATTGCTGCAGGGCATGATATATTTCGGCGGTTCCTATGCGTATACCATTTCGATTGAGTGTCGCATCTGCACGCCCTAAAATCCGAAAGCCTTTTTCGGGCTGTTCTTCCAGCCAGTCACCATGGGTCCATACGCCGTCAAAACGTTCAAAGTAAGCGGCATGATAACGTTTTTTTTCTGGGTCATTCATAAAGTATACGGGCATGCAGGGCATGGGTTGAGCAAGGACCAATTCGCCTTTTTGGTGAAGAATTTTTTGCCCGTTTTCATCAACGGCAGCCACCGCCGCGCCCAACATCGCACATTGCAAAAATCCAGCATAGACTGGTAAAAGTCTGTTGCCTCCTAAAAATGCAGAACAGACATCGGTGCCGCCGCTTAGCGAAATGATGTGCACTTTTGGAAACTGCTGTTGCAACCACGCAAAACTCTTTTTTGAAAGGGGGGCTCCGGTGGAACCAATGGTTTTTAAAGCAGGGAAATCTTTGGGATTGAGATGAAGTTCAGATTGACTAGAAGCATTAAAAAAAGGGGCGCCGTGTCCAAAGTGATGAAGTTTTTCACGTTGTGCAAAATCCCAGTGTTTTTGTAGATCTGCAGCGCCATCATAGAGCGCCAATGTTGCTCCACATAGCAGTGCGCCAAGGGCATAATTCCACATCATCCAACCGGTAGTGGTGTGCCAAAAAAAACGTTCACCCTCCACCACTTCCTGATGCAGCACAAGTGCTTTGTATTGTTCCAACAGCATTCCTCCTGTTCGATGGGTAATGGCTTTTGGCTGGCCTGTTGTACCCGAAGAGAACAGCACCCAAATGGGATGATCGAAGGGTACGGGGAGAGGAGCTAAAGATCGCTTTTCTGTGGTGGTGAAGTCCCATGCGTCCAAACTACCGTCAAGTTCAAGAAGTTGGGGAGCAGGGGACAACTGCTGATGGATGGCCGTTATTTTTTCTTTTAAATCATATTTTTTGCCTTTGTGCATATATTGCTGATGCGCCAGCAATACTTTCGGGGAAAGTTGCTCAAACCGCTGAATAACACTGGCCGGTCCAAAATCTGGAGAACAGCAACTCCAGATGGCTCCCAAGGCATTGGTGGCCAAAAATGCAGCAATGGTATCGGGATGATGCCGAAGGTATCCGGCAACCACATCCCCCTTTTGAATCCCCATTTTTTGGAGGGTTATTTTTATTTCATCCGCGCGTAAAAAAAGGGCATTCCAGCTGATGGAGACCGTTGTTTGTTTTTCTCCCCCATAAATCAAGGCAGGGCGTTGATCTTTAAATTGACGCTCGATGTGTTGTGCGTAGCTTAATGTACTGCCTTCAAACCATTGTGTACGGTAGAAAGGAGTATGTGGGCTGACCACTTTTTTGTAGGGATGACTGAATTGAATTTCGAAAAAAGCGGCCACAGTGCCCCAAAAATCCTCTAACCGCTCTACCGACCATTGATGAATAGCAGCATAATTGGCAAACGGAATCCCGTGGCGCTGGGAGGCATAACGCATGAAAGCCCTAAGCTGACTATTGTCTTGTTCTTTTTCGGAGGCTTTCCACAGGGGAGTTTCTTGCAGCATGGAGAGACGATTTAGGGCGTGAATTTTCTAAAAAGATACAGCAGAACGGAAAGCAATATACTGATGAGAATACTGCTTCCTAGGGGAAAAAAGAAACGGGTATTTCCCCAATTGAATCGAAAGTCGAGAGGATTGGAGTAGTCCCAATCAACGGCATCAAATAGCACAATGACGCCTCCCACAAAAACAAGCACGAGGCCATAAAAGATGATCTGTTTGCCCATATTGTTTTTTCTTATTTTGTAATTTAGTGAATAATCCTCACCAAAGCATGAAAATAGTTCAATCCTTGTGGATCATCGGTTTATCGCTCTTGTTCTTCAGCCAATGCAATCAAAAAGATGACAATAGTTTTGAGTGCACCGTCGAATTTGTCGAGTTTGTCAATGCCTCCACAGCGCGGGTTCAATTTGTGACCCACCTCGATGGGGTGTCCCGAACCTATACCGTTGAGCTACCGTATGCAGAAGCCCGTGGCCGCATCACCATTGGCGACGATATTGTGCATATTGAGAATTTTACCGCGCGTGGGGACACGGCCAATTTTGATTTTTATTACGGGGAGAATCTTGGTTTTTTCTGTGCCGATTTGTTCGATGTATTGCCCGAACACCTTCATACGGACTTTTCTGCTGAGGCCATCCGCGATTTATCAACCCGAACAGTCGGGAAATGGGTCATCAAAAGAAAACAAGCGATTTAACCCTCCAGTGGTCAGTAAATCGTGAATGCCCACAAGGGGACTTCTTTCCTGTCGGCAAAAATAAAAACAGGACGAAAAATGTTTGTTGAGGGGCTTTTTTGGAAAGCTTTTTCAATGCGCACGGCAACAACGTCTTCTTCAAACCGTTCCAGCACAAATTTCAGGATCCGCTTTTTTTCTTTCTCTCCCTCGGGAGACAATTGTTGTGGATGAATAAAGGCATAGACAAGGGCTTGATCAAATTTTTTTTCGGCGTTTAAATAACGGCGATCCTGCGGAGTTTGCCCCACTCCGGAGTACCACAGAAAAAGCAAAAATAGGAGGAGTAATCTTCGAATATTGACACTTTTTTTTGGTAGTAACATTGGTCTTTCCTTATGTACCATAAAATATAGGTATATTTATATCAACCTTAAACCAATTTATTATGAAAAAAAGTATTCTTTTGATTGCGGCCATTTGCGCCGTTATCTTTCAAACTCATGCCCAAGACCAACTTTACGCTTCCTTGTGGTATGGACAAATCAAAACACAAGATCTCGATCGTCACTTGGCTTTAGAAAAAAATGTTTACGCCAAGTATCACCAAGCTCGAATTGACCGAGGGGAGATTTCGGGCTGGGACATTTGGCAAATTACCAACCCCGATGTAAACGACATGACCACCACATTGATCTACGTCCATTTGATGGATAGCCCTGTGGGAGGAGATTACCCTGTGATTGAAGCGCTGGAAGGCGTTAGCGCAGAAGAATGGGCAGCTGCTCAGGAAGAAGCCATGGGTCATTATCTAAAAAACTATCAAGTCATTGTTTCTGTCAAAGGCGGATACGGACCACAAGGGGACGATCATCCAGCCGACTATTGCGTGCTCAATTATATGGAGGTAGACCCCTACCGAGTGGCAGAATATGAGCAAATGGAGTTGGAACAATTCATGCCGATGTTTAAAGCACAAGGAGAAAAAAACGGTTGGGCCTTGCACAAAGTGATCAATCATTTTGGTGCAGATCGACCAGTGAATTATATCACTGCAGACTTTTACAATGATCTAGCCACCATCTATGAAGGGTACAACACATCGAATCCTTTAGGAGAAGACGCTCAAGAGATGCTACGTGAAATGGATAAACTTCGAACACTCAAAAATGCACATATTTTAAAACGGATCATGAGTTTGCGTTAGGACGTTACACATCAAACCACCTGAAAACTTAAGGTGGTTTTTAATTTATTCTGACAGTGACTTTGCGGTATTTCTTACCGTTTCGATGAGTTGACGCAGATGGCTGACCGTGCTTTTGGGATGCATCAATACAACACGGAGATAGCGTTTTCCTGCAAACTCACAAGAGGTGATATAGAACTGATGCGCATTGATGATGGCATAGCGCAGTTTTTTTTGAAACTCGTCGTCTTGTGGGCCAGCGGTATAGCGAAAGCAAAGGATGTTGCTTTGCGGGAAATAAGGAACTTCAAAATCGGGACTTTCTCTGAGTAAACCATGAAATTCCTGTGCGAGGGCAATGCTTTGATCAATAAAATGTTCAATGTTTTTTTCGCCCTCCAAAGCAAAAGTCCAAAAGAGTTTTGTCCCTAAGGCCGACTTGGTACATTCTATGGTATAGGGCATTGAGTCCATTCCAACGACTTCGGTGTCGTGAAACACATACGATCCTTTTTGTTGAAAAGCTTGTGCTTGATGGGTGAAGTCCCGAAACAATACGGCGGTACACAGCGCGGGAACACGCATCATTTTATGGGCGTCCCAGATGATCGATGAGGCATATTCAATGCCTTTGAGCCGGCCTTTGTGCTGATCGGAGGCCAAAAGCGCAGCGCCGTGTGCGCCATCGATGTGCAACCACAACTGATGTTTTTGGCAATAGTTGCCCATGGCTTCTATGGGATCGAACAAGCCCGAAGAAGTGGCACAGGCGTTGGCAACAACACACATCACACGTTTCCCATCGGACAATGCCTTTTGATGCACACGCGCAAGATCATTGATACGCAAGACTTCATTTTCATCCACATCGACTGGATAAAAGGCTTTTTTGCCCAAGCCTAAAATAGACAAAGCCCGTGCGATGGAGTAGTGAGCCGAGGCCGCCCCAATGACCACAAGGTCGTTTGGATTGCCGTCAACCCACGCGTTGGGTGCAATCGCAGCCCGCGCGGCGGCCATCGCAGTGAGATTAGCCATTGACCCACCATGGGTCAAAAGGCCGCTCGCCTGACCGGGATGAAAATGGAAATCGTACTTATCGCGACCGTTTAGCCATCCTATTTTGTCCAGCATCCAATTGATCATAAAGCCTTCACAAGTGGCTCCGGCAGGCCCCATTTCGTAGAGAGAACTTGGGTTGTTGATTGTACCATGAATCAACTCAGGGATACCCGAGAGATCGTGTGGAACCGCTACTTGATGCCCCATATAGTGCGGGTGGTGCAAGTGATTGCTATAGGACAAGTAATCCTCAACGAATTGGGTAATATCTGCGCCGCTTTGAAATCCTTGTTCAATGTATTTTTTCAATTGGAGTTGCTGAGCGATTTCTTCGGGCGCACGTTGATCGAGGGCAACGGTTTTTTGGGCCTTACTTTTTTCGAGGTACTCTTCAAGGATTTTTCCTGTTTCGGCAATTACCACTGAGGGGTTAAGGATGATCTTTTTCACGCGACAAATATTTTTTTAGCGAGCAATATGTTGTTTGCTTTGCGTCAATTTTTTTGTAAAAATAAATGAATTTTGGGTTACACCCCACGCAGTAAACCACCATCGATGGGGAGTGAAGTCCCCGTGATATAACTGGCCGCATCGCTGGCGAGAAACCCCACGAGTTGGGCGTATTCTTCGGGTTGCCCAAACCGCCGCATGGGTACTTGTGATAGCATTTCTTGTTCCAATGCAGCGACAGATTTGTTTTGCTTTTGCGCGTTTCCTTCCATCAAGTTTTTTAGGCGTTCGGTTGCGAAGTACCCCGTGAGCAGGGTATTGACGGTGATGCCGTTGGCGGCTACATTTTCCGAGAGACTCTTGCCCCATGTGGTTAGAGCGGCCCGCATGCTATTTGACAACGCCAAATACGCAATGGGTTCCCTCACAGTCACCGAAGCAAGGTTGATGATTCGTCCCCATTGATTTTTTTGCATTTCAACCAACGCTTTCTGCGTGAGAAACTGGGGACATTGAAACAACAATTCGAAGGCTGTTTGGTAGTCTACTTCGTCGAGATCGAGTGTACTACCGGCCGGTGGGCCTTGAGTGTTATTGATAACAATGTCTACACTATTTCTTTCAAAATAGGCGTTGATTTTACTTTTAAACGCCTCAAAGTTGTTGAAGTCAACCAAAAGGATTTGATGGGTTTGCGTAGCATTTTTGGGGAGCGTGTCTTTTATTTTTTCTAAAGCCGCTTTGTCTCTTGCCATTAGGGTAACCGAGGCGCCCATTTTAGCCAGTTGCACAGCAACGGCTTTCCCCAGCCCTTTACTGCTTCCACCAACGACTGCTTTTTTTCCGTTTAGATCGAGCTGCATGACTTAACGGTATTCTTCCCTCACGGGGGTGAAAATATCCATCAACCGACAATCGGTGATCGCTCTTCCCGCATGGGGAGTGTTCGAAGGGATGACAACAATGCTCCCGTCGGTATAGGTTTGCGTATGTTTGTCAAGGGTAAATTCGAAGGTCCCTTTCACCACGTGCATGATTTGTTCGTGTGGATGCTGGTGTTCGGGGACTTCAGCTCCGGCTTTGGCTTCCCAAAAAGCCCAGCTCAATTTTTCGCCATGGACCATTTTGGCGGTAAAACCCGGAAGGAGTTCTCGGTTGGGAATATCGTTTAAATGCATGGTTTTTAACTTATAGTTTTGCCGCCAATTCGCTTGCTTGTTTGATGGCCATTTTTGCATCCAACTGGGCGGCAATATTGGCCCCACCAATCAAGTGTACGTTTTGTCCTGCCGCAGTCAATTTATTTTCCAGGTCTTTGAGCGACACTTGTCCTGCACAAACCACCACGTGGTCGACGTCAAGACATTGTTTTTCATTGCCAATACTGATGTGTAATCCGCGATCATCTACTTTTTCATAGTGCACGTCAGAGAGCATGTTTACTTGTTTCATGGTCAAACTAGCGCGGTGGATCCACCCCGTAGTTTTCCCCAGGTTTTTACCGTGTTTCCCTTTGGAGCGTTTGAGGAGATATATTTCTCTGGGTGACGGCAAAGGCTCTGGCGCTTGGGCCAATGCACCGCCTTTGGCATAATTCATGTCTACGCCCCATTCTTTCATGTAGTGGGCAGTGTCCATACTCACCGAAGGGTGCGCCATGTCATGTGCCAAATATTCCGCCATATCAAAACCGATTCCTCCAGCGCCTATGATGGCCACTTTTTCACCGACTTCTTTTTTGTGATAAAGTACATCGGCATAGTCCATAACTTTTGGGTGATCCATGCCCTCTATGTCTAAACGACGGGGAGTAACTCCGGTAGCCAAGACAATGTCATCATAGTGTTCGGCTATCAGCTGTGCTTCGTCCGCACGGGTGTTTAAGCGCACATCAACGCCAAATTTTTTGAGCATGCTATCATAGTAACGAATGGTTTGTGCATACTCTTCTTTGCCGGGGATGACTTTCGCCATATTGAATTGACCCCCGATTTCGTGTTTTTCTTCAAAAAGCGTTACGGCATGTCCTCGCTTGGCGGCTACAGTCGCCGCTTCTAGACCGGCGGGTCCTGCCCCAACAACGGCAATGCGTTTGGCTTTCTCGGCCGGAAGATGCACCAAAAGGGTTTCGTGACATGCTCGAGGATTCACAATACAAGAGGAAACTTGCATGGTAAATGTGTGGTCTAGACAGGCTTGGTTACAAGCGATACAGGTGTTGATTTCTTCGGGGCGTCCTTCGATGGATTTAAGTACCAGATCGGGATCGGCCAAAAAGGGACGGGCCATGGACACCATATCGGCGGCGCCATCGGCCAGGACATCTTCGGCCACGTCGGGCATGTTGATGCGGTTGGTGGTGATCAACGGAATGGACACTTCGCCCATCATTTTTTTGGTGACCCAAGCAAAACCTGCCTTGGGAACGATCGTTCCAATGGTTGGCACCCGCGATTCGTGCCATCCAATCCCTGTATTGATAATGGTCGCACCGGCCGCTTCAATGGCTTTGGCCAGTTGAACCACCTCTTCCCATGTACTGCCTCCCTCGACCAGGTCGAGCATGGAAAGGCGATAAATGATGATGAAATTTTCCCCTACAGCTTCGCGTGTACGGCGCACAATTTCGAGGGGAAATTTGATGCGATTCTCGTAGTCCCCTCCCCATTCGTCGGTGCGTAAGTTGGTTTTTTTGGCAATGAATTGGTTGATCAAATAGCCTTCCGATCCCATGATTTCGACACCGTCATAGTGGGCGTGTTGCGCCAGTTTTGCACAGTTGATATAGTCCTCAATGGTTTGTTCGATCTCTGCCGAAGTGAGCTCTCTAGCGGGAAAGGGTGTGATGGGGGCTTTGGTAGCACTTGCGGAAACATTTTCGGGGGAGTAGCCGTATCGCCCAACATGCAAAATTTGCATGCATATTTTTCCTCCTTCGTTGTGCACAGCCTGGGTAATTTCTTTGTGTTTCTCTGCTTCCTCTAGAGTGTCGAGAGGGTGTCCAACTGGAATGGCCAAACCTTGTTTGTTCGGGGCAACTCCCCCAGTGACAATCAATCCTACTTGCCCCCGAGCGCGTTCTGCATAAAAAGCTGCCAAACGCGGTATGCCGCCTTCGATGTCTTCCAACATGGTGTGCATGGATCCCATCAATACACGATTTTTTATGGTCGTAAATCCTAGATCAAGTGGGGCGAGTAAATGTGGATAGGCCGTAGTTGTTTTCATAAGCGTGTGTTTGCAATTTTTGCTTGAAGCTACAATTTTTCTTTTTGACGCCCAATTGAATTTGAGTTAAATTAATCATTGCTTTTATCGAAAAATCTTCATTTTTTGCATGTCAATTTTTTTTGTAATTTTCACATGATGAAACATTTGCTCCTTTTGATTCTTCCATTAACGCTCCTGCTACAACGCGGAAAAACAGGTGACGCCACCTTTGCAGATCGGTTTCCGCCTGACGTTGTACGAGAACACTCCAATGCTTATTTAACCATTACTAATTCTACCGATCACGACGTTATTGCTTTGGTGCGTGGCCAGAGAGATGAATATTTGCGGCATGTGTATATACGTACAGGCGAGATGCACGTCTTCGAAAAAATGCCCATTACACGTTTTTATGTTCAGTTCAAGTCTCGGGATTTTTATTTTGAAGACCTTGAAAGAACGGTGATGAATTACGGGGAAAGACACACCTTTGAGTTTTTTTATGACCCCAAACAAGCCGTGTCCTATAAGCAAATTACAGAGGAAGATTTTTTTCGTCATTAAGCTGCCTTAAACACAAACATTCCTATCTTGGTTTTCTATATTTTTTGAACATGAATACTACTTGGTGGAAAGAAGGGATTGTCTATCAGATTTACCCCCGTTCTTACAAAGACACTACGGGCAATGGTTTGGGTGATTTGGACGGAATTATCGAAAAATTGGATTACATTCAATCGTTGGGTGTCACCATGCTTTGGATTTGTCCTGTTTACCAATCGCCCAATGACGACAACGGCTATGACATTTCGGATTATCGAAAAATAAGTTCAGATTTTGGGGGTGACCCGGCTTTTGATCGCTTGCTCGCAGCGATGAAAAAAAGAGGGTTAAAGTTGATCATGGATTTGGTGGTTAATCATTCTTCCGACGAGCATTATTGGTTTCAAGAAGCGAAAAAGAGCAAAGACAATCCCTACCACGATTATTATATCTGGCAGGGAAACGACCCACAACAGCTGCCCAACAACTGGCAATCGGTTTTTAATGGAAGTGTGTGGCAGTGGAATGCAGCGACCGAAGAATACTACCTTCACCTCTATACCCAAAAACAACCCGATCTAAATTGGGAGAACCCCCAAGTACGCCAAGAGGTATACGGCATTGTAGATTACTGGTTGAACAAAGGGGTGGACGGCTTTCGCATGGACGTTATTTCACTCATATCGAAGCGAAGTTCTTTTTCAGATGTCCCAGCAACGATGCCTTTCATCGATGTGATGGAAAAAGTGTATGCCAATGGTCCCCGCGTGCACGAATTTTTGAAAGAAATGCACGAGGAGGTCTTGTCCAAGCATGACATTGTAACGGTGGGAGAGGGCCCCGGGGTAAATCTAGAACACGGACCACGCTATGTTTCTGACAAAGAGAAAGAGCTCAACATGGTTTTTCATTTCGATCATTTGACCATTGATTTTGGTCCTGAAGGAAAATATGACCCCGTCCCCATGGATTTTATCCGGTTCAAAGCCATTTTTCGTCAATGGGACCAAGCACTGGCCAAAGACGGTTGGAACAGTATTTTCTTGGGAAATCACGATTTTTCGCGAATTGTTTCCCGATTTGGGAACGACAAGGAACACCGAAGAACATCGGCCAAATTGCTGGCCACCGTACTCATGACCCTTCGCGGCACTCCATATGTCTATCAAGGCGATGAAATAGGAATGACCAATGTTGCCCACAAAAGCATTGAATTGTATGACGATGTGGAAACCCGCAACGCATGGAAGGCCGCTGAAGCGGCGGGCAAAGACATGGAAGAATTTTTAAAAGCCGTGCATTGGCAAAGTCGAGACAATGCCCGCACCCCAATGCAATGGAGCGCTGCAGACAATGCTGGTTTTACTTCGGGAAAGCCTTGGATTCCTGTGAACGATAATTATCGGGCCATCAATGTGGAAGCGGCGGAAAACGATCCCAACTCGATTTTGCATTACTACCGCGCATTGATTGCTTTTCGAAAAGCGCATCCGACGTTGATCTATGGGAATTTTGAAGACCTTCTACCCAGTCATCCACAGTTGTATGCGTATAAACGATGGGATCAAGGGGCGACTTTTCTGGTGGTTCACAATTTTGGTGATCAACCCGTGGATTGGGAGGATCTTCCAGAGGGTCGTCAATGCCGTTTTGGTAATTATTCCCAACAAGCGGCGAATTCACTCGCTCCTTGGGAAAGCCGTATTTACCAATTAGACTAGAACCTTTTCGTAGCAAAAGAAAGGATGTGGACTTTTTTGCGCAAAAAAAACCTCTCCCACGCGTTGGTAGTTTCTTGCTTGATAAAAACGGTTGTTGCGCGGGTTTCGACTAAAGGTGTCCAAGCGTACCGACACACACTGATGTTCTCTTGCCAGCTGTTCTCCAAAATCCATTAGTTTTCGTGCAACACCTTTGCGTTGTTGATCAGGATGCACCGCAAGGCGGTGGACGTACAGTTGTTTCGCATGGGGGGTGAGCCAGGGGATGTCTTCATAAAAGTCGTCCATGGTCATAGAAAACATCACACTACCGATGATGGTTCCTTCTTGCTCATAGACATAGACAGATTCATTTTGTACATCTCTGGTCAGTACAGCCAAGTCAGGGTAGTGCTCGTTCCATTGAAAAATCCCTTGGGCAATCATGTGCTGTGCACAGGCTCCCGTGATTTGTTTGATGCGATGAATGTCTTTGGGTTTGGCCTTCCGAATCATGAGTCAGAGAAATTTCCTTATCTTTTCAAAAATAAATAATGATGAAAAATATAGCCCTACGCTTGTTGTTTATTCTCAGCATTTTTCTCTTTGTTGGGGCATTGGTTTATGCAGGAACGCCCTCCCCATCGAACACGATGTTGGTTGAGGCAGCTCTTCTGATTTTCGGGATACAGCTGATTGTTTTTATTCCTTCTTATCTCGCACAGACCGAGCATTTTTATGACCTCACAGGTGGGATCACCTACCTTTCTGTGATGAGCTTTATGGCCTATCGTCATCAAGAAATTTTTGGCGATTGGGATGTGCGGTCCTTGGTGTTGACTGCACTCATTGGGTTATGGGCGATTCGACTGAGCAGCTTTTTGTTTACCCGCGTAAAGCGGGTGGGAAAAGACGGGCGTTTCGACGAACTAAAGACTTCTTTCACACGCTTTCTTTTGACCTGGATGTTGCAAGGCTTGTGGGTTTTCATGTGTACCTATCCTGCACTAATTGCATTGGTCTCCCCTTCGGAAAGTGAGATCGTCTACCTCACCATTGGAACATTGCTGTGGCTCATTGGCTGGGGGTATGAAGTGGTGGCCGATTATCAAAAAACAAGGTTTAATAGCGATCCGAACAACGCTGGAAAATTCATCAATATGGGGGTGTGGAAGCAATCGCGACACCCCAATTATGTGGGGGAATGGGTTTTGTGGACTGGAATCACCATCATCGCTTTACCCGTGTATGAAAGCGGGCAGTGGATGGCACTGATTACTCCTGTATTCGTTTATTGGCTGCTCAACAAGGTCAGTGGTGTCAATCTTTTGGAAGCGCGCGCAGATCAAAAATGGGCAGATGATCCTGCCTACCAACACTATAAAAAAGAGACTCCCGTTTTCTTTCCTAAATTATTTTAAAAACACGCTTAACATGACTGAACAAGAAATTCAAGAACAAGCTGAAGCCAACGTTGGTTTTTATCGCCACTGTCTGACCTATGTGATTGTCAATCTTGGGCTATTCGCCTTGGATTATTTCGACGATGGTCGCCTCAATTGGGCATATTTCCCCCTCTTCGGATGGGGTGTAGGTTTGTTGGTTCATTATTTCCAGATCAAATCTTTTGGGCTTTTTTCAGTCGAAAAAGAGAAAGAACGACTACGGAATAAGAACCGCTAGACGGCCGTTCAATTTCTTTTGGGCAAAAGGTTGTACATTGGCTAGAAAATGCTTGTCTATAGCCTATTGCTCTTGTCCATCTTTATCCAAAAATATGAGACGCAGCCCTATGAGGTGTTGCAGGAGTTCGATCAGACCGATCAGATTGAGCTGCGTTTTTATCCTGCTGCCATGATGGTGGCCATCGAAAGCCCCAAGGCGCGGAATGGTAATTTCAATGCTTTATTCCGCTACATTTCGGGCAACAATGAAGCCCAAGAAAAAATTGCCATGACCACACCGGTCTACATGTCTTCCACGGCACAAACGCAGCGCATGGCTTTTGTTTTACCTCAAAAATATATGCACACAGCACCCTTGCCTAAGGATGAAGGAATGGAGTTAAAGAAAACTTCCCCGGGCTATTTTATGGCCATTCGTTTTGGGGGATATTCTTCCGCAGAAAAGGTTGCGTTCTATACCCAAAAACTGCGCTCTACCCTCGCCTCGGAGGGATATAAAACAAAAGGAGCACCCGCGTTACTTTCCTATGATGCTCCCTATAAATTTTACAATCGGCGTAACGAAATTTTGGTTGAGGTCGAGCGACCTAACGGCCAAGATTAATCCATCAAATAGTCCAATGCCAAGGATTTGAAGGCGGTATTGAATGCCTTGACTTCTTGGTTCAACAGACTGTTGTAGCGATCCAGTTGATCATTGATTTTCGCGGTCATTTCATCGCGAACTGCCCTGTCTTGTGCGGTAGGTCCAAAATCGCCCATCATCACCAAGTTGGTTAAATGCCCTAGTTTGTTGGTGAGTTTAATGGGGAAATTCAACGGATCTTGGTTGCTTCGGTTTTGCGTTTGATAGAGTGTTTTTTCTATCGCCGATAGTTTTTCCTGAAGGGATTTGGCTTGATCGCGCAACGCTTTGGTAGCTGTTTGATCGGCGTATTGCGATTGAAAATCTTTCAGTTTTTTGTTGAGTAGCCGAATGTTTTTAATGGCCTTGTGCGCTCGATCGATGGTGGTGTTGATGTCTTCCACAAAGTCAAATTGCGCTTGCATGTCTTCGATGGTGGCCTCACTATCTGGACGCGGCAGAATAGTAAACGGCTTGGTCATTGTTAGATTGTTAAGTGTCATTTGCACTTTGTAGGATCCGGGAACGGCTTTTGCTCCACCAAGGGAAGCGCCCCATAAGATCATTCCTTTGAGTCGTTCTGGACCCTCGTAGCGCATGTTCCACAGCAGTGTATTTCCCCCTTTCTTGACTTCTAATGGATCTTTCTTATCCGTGGTCGAAAAGCGTTTGATCAGCGTTCCGTCTTCTTCTAAAAAAGCAATGGAAAGACTATCTGATGCTGTGTCGAACGTTGGCAAATAAAAATGAACATTCACTCCATTGGCCAAGTTGGTTCCTGCGGTAAGCGATGTTTTTCCACCGCGACCGCCAAAGCGGTAGGTGGCTTTGGGTTGGTACAGTTGGGGGGTATTGGAGGAAGTCAGTTGATGCAGCACTGTAAGGTCGTCAATCATCCATAGACTTCGCCCCTGAGTAGCCACAATAAGGCTATGGTCTTTGATGGTTAGATCGGTAATGGGTACCAGTGGGAGATTCTGTTGAAAAGGTTCCCACAATTGGCCGTCATTGAAGGAGATATACATTCCGTTTTCAGTTCCAGCATAGAGCAATCCTTTTTTGGCGGGGTCGGCACGCACCACACGGGTGAAGTGCTCGTTGGGGATGCCGTGGTCAATTTTTTCCCAGGTCGCGCCATAATCGGTTGTTTTATATAAATAGGGTCTAAAATCGCCCATTTTGTAGCGTGTTCCCGCCACATAGCATGTCCCGGGGTCAAAGGGCGATGGATCTACACTGTTGATCATCATCCACTGGGGCATATTTTTTGGCGTTACATTGCTCCAGTTTTTCCCGCCATCACGGGTCAGGTGAATCAATCCGTCATCACTACCTACCCACAAAAGACCTTCTTGTAGTGGGGATTCATCGGCAGCAAAAATGGTACAGTAATATTCTACACCCGTGTTGTCTTGGGTGATGGGCCCTCCAGATGATTTCAATCGTTCGGGGTCGTTACGGGTGAGGTCTGGGCTGATGATGTCCCAGCTTTGTCCTTGGTTTTCGGTTACGTGTACATGGTTCGAAAAAGTGTAGAGTCTTTTGGGGTTGTGTCGACTAAAGACAATGGGGAAGTTCCACTGAAAACGGTATTTCATTCCCTCGGCGCCATAGCCCATTGGGTTGTCGGGCCAGACATTGATTCCACGTGCGGTTTGATTGTGATGATTGACTCTTGTGAGGTAGCCGCCGTAGCTTCCGCCATAGACAATGTCGTTGTCGGTAGGATCGATGGCGATATGCGCCGACTCTCCACCGGCCGTTGCTTCCCAGTCTTTTTCGGTAATGTTTCGCCCTGTACTACGATGCCGAATTCGGATGGTGGAATTGTCTTGTTGTGCAGCATAGATACGATAGGGAAAGGCATTGTCGGTCGTGACGCGGTAGAACTGAGCGGTGGGTTGGTTGTGATAGGTACTCCATCGGCTTCCCCCGTCAAAAGAAACCTGTGCGCCCCCGTCATCAGCAATGATCATGCGTTGGTTGTTCTCTGGGGCGATCCACAAGTCGTGATGATCGCCATGTGGAGCACGATGGGCGGTAAATGTTTTTCCACCATCGGTAGAATGATGATAGGCCACGTTCATTACATATACCCCATTTTCGTCTTGGGTATCGGCATATATTTTACTGTAATACCATGCGCGTTGGCGCAAGGCACGGCTATCGTTCACTTTTTTCCATCGAGTGCCCCCGTCGTCAGAGCGGTAGACTCCGCCTTCCTTTTGGTTTTCGACAATGGCCCATACACGCTCGGGGTTAACAGGGGAGACGGTAATTCCCATAATTCCTAAGGTGCCTTTGGCAAAGCCTTCGTTGTTACTGATTTCTGTCCAAGTTATTCCCCGATCGGTACTTTTCCACAGTGCCGAGCCTTCACCGCCACTGCTCAGGCTATAGGGCGTGCGTTGCATGCGCCAAGTAGCCGCATAGAGGACCCGTGGATTGCTGGGGTCCATCACCAGTTCTACGGCTCCCGCGTGGGGGTTGACAAAATGAATTTTGGTCCAATTTTTTCCACCATCCGTTGATTTGTAGATGCCGCGTTGCGGGGTGGGTTTATAGATGTTTCCCAGCACAGCAGCATAGACAATTTGTGGATTTTGTGGATCGATGACAATGCGCGGGATATGCCGCGATTGAGGCAGTCCAGCATATTGCCACGTTTTACCTGCATCCTCCGATTTCCAAATCCCGTTTCCCGAAGAAACGTTTCCCCGAACGGTCACTTCTCCCCCGCCAACATAGATGACATTGGGGTCACTCGGAGCCACGGCTATGGACCCAATGCTTCCGCCAAAATAGCCATCCGAGATGTTGCGATACGTTTCTCCAGCATCCTCGGTTTTCCACACCCCACCACCTGTAGCGCCAAAGTAGTAGAGATCAGGTTGACCGGGCACACCGACAACGGCAGCAGACCTTCCTCCTCGAAAAGGACCAATTTCTCGATAGGATAAAGCGGCATATTGGGCCGAGTCGTAGAGGGGTTTGGTTGTTTTTTTACGTTTTTGTCCTTGCAATAATGAAGGACTGAACAGCATGAGCATGCTCCAAAGAAAAAGACTAAAGCGCAGATTGAGATAGTGGTTCATTGCTAACTATTTTGGTTTAAAGGATCAAATTAAGCTTTTTTCCTGTCTTTTAAAACACCGGCTTAGTTTGTGCAATCAATTGATGATGGGTAGCGTGTATAGTAGAACGACTGTGGGTAGAAGTGTTTATTTACTTTTTCCCAAAACCAAAAAAGGAAATGGAACGGCTTCCTGTCCATAAATGGCGACTGAAATAAAGCACAAAACCCGCCATCACAACAAAAAATAGTTGAAGTATATATAAGGTGATGAGCATAACAATGTATTTTTGACAAAGTTATGTTCCGCAACGAGTGTATTTAGCTCCTTTGCGGTAAAGTTGTAAACAAGTTACTAAGAACGAGTTAGTTGACTTTTAAAACAAGCTTTCCGTTTTTGTCTCCTGAGAAGAGACGTAGAAAGGTTTCTCGGAAGTTTTCGATGCCTTCATAGACGTCTTCACGGCTTTTGAGTTTTCCTTCTTGCATCCAGCCCGCCATTTCTTTCATCGCTTTTCCGTAGTCTTGGGCATAGTCCAAAACGACCATCCCTTTCATACTGGCGCGATTTACCAACAAGGACAAGTAGTTTTTAGGCCCTTCAATGGCAGAAGTAGCATTGTATTGAGAAATAGCCCCACAAATCACTACCCGTGCATTTTTACGTAAGAAAACCAAAGCTGCGTCTAAGATATCACCGCCCACATTGTCGAAATAGACGTCGATTCCTTTGGGGCAGTGTTGTTTGATTCCGCTCATGACATTCTCGCTTTTGTAATCGATGGCTCCGTCAAAGCCCAGTTCGTTGACCACATAATCGCATTTGTGTTTTCCACCTGCGATCCCAATCACACGACAACCTTTAATTTTAGCGATTTGTCCTACAATACTCCCTACGGCACCGGCAGCTCCAGAAACCAAAACGGTGTCGCCTTCTTTGATTTCTCCTTCTTGAAGAATACCAAAGTAAGCGGTCATTCCCGGCATACCCAAAGTGCCAATATAGGCGGGTAGCGGGGCGCGATTGGGGTCTACTTGATAGTATTGTTCTCCCCGAGTGATGAGGTGCGTTTGCACCCCACCCCAACCGGTGATGTAATCGCCCTCTTGAAAAGGAGTTTTCCCTTGGGTTTTAATTACTTTTCCAACTGTTCCTGCACGCATCACCTCACCCAATTGCACGGGGGGAATATACGAGCGGGTTTCATTCATCCAACCACGCATGGCCGGGTCGAGCGAGATGTAGTGTTGTTCCACCAACATTTCCCCGTCTTCTAAATCACGGATGGGGGTTGAGGTAAAGGTCCACGTATCTTCGTTGGGAACACCTACAGGGCGTTGTGCGAGTATTTGTTGTTTGTTTATCATGTTCTAAAGCTAGTGAATTCGGTTGATATCCTGCACATTTGGAAGTCAAACAATTTAGAGTTCGACAGTCAGTTGATTAACAACTTCTTTTTTTGCTCCATTCAAAAGCAGCACCTGGGGTTGGGAAGTATTGACTTGACAATCAAATTCATTGGGCGAAAGACTGACGGTATAAATGATGTCTCTAAAATTGATTTTAAAGGTTATTTTTTTCCATGACTTTGGGCAACGCGGCGTAAAGGACAAGACATTGTCCACGACGCGCATGCCAGCAAACCCTTCGACAATACTCATCCATGTTCCAGCCATGGAGGTAATGTGCAATCCTTCTTCTACTTCGGCATTGTAGTCGTCAAGGTCGAGCCGTGCTGTACGCAAATAAAAAGCATAGGCTTGGTCGTCTTTATCTAATTTGGCTGCAAGGATGGCGTGCACACATGGAGACAACGAGGACTCGTGAACGGTAAAGGGTTCATAAAAATCATAATTACGCCTGAGGGTCTCCAAATCGAAGTGATCTTCAAAGAAGTAAAACCCTTGTAAAACATCGGCTTGTTTGATGTAGGGGGAACGCAAAATACGGTCCCAAGACCAGTGTTGGTTGATTGGACGTTCCTGTGGGTCTAAATCGGTAACCTTAACCATTTCTTTGTCCAAGAAACCGTCTTGTTGGAGAACCACTCCTAAG
>WTJN01000049.1:0-2024 GCA_011526265.1 Candidatus Arcticimaribacter sp.
AGTTCACAGAGAAAGAACTAGATATGATAACCGCCGCTGAGGCAAAAGAAGAATAACATGAAAAAGATACTATTTGCAGTAATGATTGGCTTGGCAGTCGTAGGCTGTCAGATGCCGGCAGAAGAAGGCAATGATGTCGATGCGACGTTTGCCGCAAATTGCGAAACTGTCGAGACTGCTTTAAGCAATTTCCAGAATGAGGTTGCTGACTACTCAATGTACAGCGAAGATTATTGGGCGCGACCTACGCGTATGAATCCTGAGAGAGGAGATTCAGTTCGTTTAGAAGATGTCAAGACGAGCAATGCCGGTGGATGGGCCATTTTTGATTATGAATTGGTTAGTGATCTCGCGTTTTTACCCGGGGTAAATCCTGATTCAAAAGAGATGGACGGTTCGGTTCGCTACTACGGAATGTGGAAGGTGACTCGTTCTGCAACAGATTCTACTAACGAAGCAAGTGTGATGATACCAATCTATTCTTCGTTTGACTTTGATCCTGATGGAAAGATTCTATTCCAACAAAACTATGGAGACTTCACTGCCGCCTTTAACTCATTGAGATAATGATATAGTTAAGTGACGAAACTCGCGAATGATTTTGAGTTTCAGAATAGACCCACCTTGCCAACCCAGGGTGGGTTTTTTATTGATTGGAAAGAGAATCTTTGGATCGCGTGGTAAGAAAAAACCATCCTGCCAACACAGCTACGGGGAAAGGTCCGTGAAAAACAACTCGTGTGATAAACGCTAGAAGAAGAATTATCAAGATGTAACCATAGTCGAACTTATGGAAACGCATGAAGACAAACGCAATGATCATTTTATAAGAAGTACCCAAAACAAGTGCTATTGGTATGTCAAAGAAATCCCTCGTATTATTGATATAGAGCAGGTAATTCATTGGTCCAGAGGCCAACAGGTGCAGAGTAATGTAGGTGATGACAGAGATAAATGCTCGAAGTGTCATGAGGCAGATTCAAAAAGGTGATCTACATGAGGTTTTAGTATCCATAACAAGAGAATGGAGACGTAGATAATTACGTTAAACAGGTACTTAATAAAGAAGAAATAGGCATCACCTCCAAGGTCTCGTAAAACAACGAGCATTCCTATTCTGAAGACATTGAAGAATTGGACCACAATGATTCCAATAATAACTTGAACTAAACTGGACCATTTGAATCCTCCAGAACCAACAATATAACTCGCATATACTAGGGCGAGCATAAGTCCATTACAGCCTTCCAATACGTTAATCATCTTTCCCTCTACACCTATCCTACATCCATCCATGAAGCAAGAGAATTCGCAATTCGCCACACCCAAAGCAGTGGCAAGCGCATGAGAAAGTTCACTCACTTTATAGGTCACCCAGTCCAACTCTCTTTGCTGTTCAGTTAACCACAGATAGGACTCATAAACAATAGTTAGAATCAAAAGTGTGCAGAGGAATCGAATAATGAAGCTCCTAAACCCCTCATCTTTTAGGCTATTCCGTAACTGAGTTTTGATTTGATTCATTTTGAATAATGTTGATACAACTTGGCTGTCACGAGTTCAAATTACAAGGTTTATACAGCATTAATCTTCTAAAAATCATTAATTTTCAATGACCAATAACTTTAAGCAATGAAAAAACTCGCATTCTTTCTATTCTTGTTTGCAATACCTTTTTGCTCGTTTTCGCAAACACTGACTATAGGTAATATTCCACTAACTACAGATGGTCAGGCATTACAACCTGATAGTACCAATTGGAATGCTGCAGCATATTCAAATCTAAATTGGCCAGTAACGACAAATGGTGTTGTTACTGTGAAGGTTAAAAATTCTTCCGCTGCCGCTTCTATTTCAGCAACAATCTTACAAACGCTTGGAAATACAGTTTCAGCGAGTGACGATTTGATTATCGACGGCAATGGCAATACTCAAATTCAAATGAATGCTGATGTAGTAGAAGGGTCCACTTCAGGGAGATCTATCACTTTAACTAATACTGGTAAAGTTCACTTTAATACAGG
>WTJN01000049.1:2124-4608 GCA_011526265.1 Candidatus Arcticimaribacter sp.
CTTCAGGGAGATCTATCACTTTAACTAATACTGGTAAAGTTCACTTTAATACAGGTGTGTTTACCTCTTCAGGCTCTTTTGGCCCTATCACCTTGGTTATTGGGGAGGATGCCATGGGCTCAACCGGCGTTACAACTCTAGAATTTGATAAGGAGCCTTCTCTGAATGGCGGAATTTATAGAATCGCAGCGGGAACAATCATAGATGATGTCGGGATTACTTTTCCTGCGACCTCCTCGAATTACAGTAGGTTGAAGTTTACAACTTGGTCTTCTTCGTCCACTGGTACACCTACTTTTGAAACCTATGTAGGTAATGATGGGGACAGAATGATTAGTTCGCCAACGACCAACGGCTTTACGAATATCAGTGCGGTTAATACATCGGGTTCAAGCGTTACAGTGACAAAGTCTAACCTCTACGCGTATGATGCTAGTTCAGGTGCTTGGCAGACCTCTGGTGTATCCTTGACCACTGCTGGCGAAGGCTATTTTGGTTTTGTTGGCTCAGGCACGAATACAACAGGAACATTTTTAGCGAGCAGTCCAGCAATTATCAGCGTCGATGGGACGCCTAATTCGTCTTTTACCTACTCATTGGATTACTCAACGTCAGTTGCTACAGGAGGTTCCGGCAATGGATGGAATTTGTTGGCGAATCCGTTTCCTGCACCAATGAATTGGACCACTGTATCAACACTCACGGATGTAAATAATGCCATTTACATCTGGGACCCTGTTAATGAACTGTATAAATATTATGTCAGTGGAGTAACTGCACCATCAGGTACTTATGCCGGTTCAGCGATTTCTGGTCAGATTGCCCCGATGCAATCCTTTTGGGTGCAAGCGACATCATCCAGCGCAGCGATCTCGCAAGTCACTTCAGCTTCAAATACGTCGATGAAGATTAGTCCATCAGTATATAAGACACTTCCCGATAACCTCATAATAACTGTTGTAGATCAAAACGATACTACGAATTATGACAGCTTTTGGTTGAAGAATGTTGCGAGTACATCCCTTGACTTTGAGGGCGCTGAAGACGCTTGGAAGTATAAGAATCCGAATAAATTAAATGTGTACACGAAGGATTCACTAAACGAGGGTATTGCGATTAATAGTATTGATTTAGGTACTCAACAATACATTCCATTTACCCTCGAAACAACAGATAATCCTAGTTACTCTTTTATTCTGGAAGAGGTCATCCAAACCCCAAATGCATACCAGGTATACCTTTTTGATATCGCAGAAAATGATACTTATGACCTTTCGGCAGGCACTGCTTCATTATTCTTAGACACGAATACGGTTTATGATAACCGTTTTGCACTCTTTGTGACATCGACGTCAACAGTAGGTATTGCTGATGTTCCTGCATTAGACTGGAAAACGAGCGTCAATGAGTCTGGCATTCATGTTACGGCTCCTTATGAAGGCATTACCTATACTTTGATGGATGTTTCTGGGAAGCGATTAGCTACAGGAAATTTCAACTATGACATAACTATTCCTGTCAGAACTTCTGGGGTCAAAATCTTAACGATTCGCTGTGCAGAAGGAATAGCAACCACCAAAATCAATATTATTAAATAACCAAACCATGAAAATAGTATCACTTATATCGACTTGTTTAGTGTTTTCTTTAGCGCTTTCTGCACAGCAGCAGAAAAAAGACGATCAATTATTTGATAATTGGTTTGCGCAACAACCCGTCCAAGGTCCACAACGATCTACGCCACCACCACCGCCTAATGTGCCGTTAGATGGTGGGTTGATAGCCTTAATCGCTGCCGGCGGAGCCTTGGGATACAAAGAAATCAAGAAGCGTAGAGAGGAGTAGTATCTTAGGTAAATGGTTTTAAAAACCAACTGACTTGATTGTGAGATTAAGAATACTATTTCTCTTGGTGTGCTTGTTTCCTTTCTTAGGGTTTTCACAGTCAAAGTTGCATTGGGAGAAACCTGAGAATCAGATTTCCTATGCCCCTTACACGACTCATTATTTTCGAGGAGATCTTGCCGTGAGTCATCTTTCTTCAGTCAACTATGGTTGGGTAGAGGTAGGTTATTTTATCAATTCGTACCGTGATGCAACCGTAGCACTTTGTTATAAAACAGAAGTTTTTGAAGCCTCAAAGTGGACAGGCCATTTGATCATAGGGACGCTTTATGGCTACCATAAAAACCTGCACCATTACCCCAACATCCCTTTCTCAAGCACCATTCTGTTTAGTACTGAATTCACTCCTATTGGAGGCGCGACAATTGAGTACCAGTTTACAGAGAAACTGGGACTTAAGGCTACGTTTGTTCCTTTAGTCGGTGGTATAGGTGTGAATTACAAACTCTGAAGGCCGGTGCTTAGAATCCAGGCGCGGTTGCCCTTGTCGTTGATAGAGGCTTTTGCTGCATTGGCTTCCGTTCGGCTCTTGTGCATACTGTGGACCACGTAGTATTTGTCGTTGTAGCGCGACAAGAA
>WTJN01000181.1 GCA_011526265.1 Candidatus Arcticimaribacter sp.
GACGGGGATTTTTTGGCCAACAGCGGCGAGAATGACATTCAACTGTTGGGACTTGACCATCAGTTGCTTCCCCAGCTGAGTGCTACCCTTGGTGGAGAAGGACAAGACTTGGCCAATGCCCTGGTAGAATGGCAAAACAAAATACTGGTGGTTGGGAGCACAGAAAGCCGCAGTGGCCAATTTCGAAACAATCAGGGAGACAAAGATATTTTTGTCGCTTTGTGGGATCTTCAAATCGAATAATTCCATTGGCTTTATCTATTTAAAAACCCAAGGTATAGTGAGCGAAATGCCCTATATTTGTACTAAAATTTGCAAAGATCAACACCATGATAAAAGTGGCAGCATCCGCCAAAGAAAAAGTGGCCGTGTTAATGCAAGAAGAAGGATTTAACCCTACGACCGATTTTGTTCGTGTAGGTGTCAAGAGCGGTGGTTGCTCTGGCCTATCGTATGAATTGCAATTTGACGACGATCAAAAAGAAAATGATCGATTGTTTGAGGACAATGATGTTCGCATTGTTGTCGACAAAAAAAGTTTGTTGTATTTGGCAGGAACCACCCTCGAATATTCAGGGGGGTTGAACGGGAAAGGATTTGTGTTTAACAATCCCAACGCCAACCGAACTTGTGGTTGTGGCGAGAGTTTTTCCCTTTAAAAAGAAGTTATGGCGTATACAGAAGAAGAATTAAAGAAAGAACTGGAGACCAAGGAATACGAGTACGGTTTTTATACCGACATCGAATCCGACACTTTTCCCGTGGGGCTGAATGAAGACATTGTTCGTGCCATTTCGAAGCGCAAAGGCGAACCCGAATGGATGACCAACTGGCGATTGGAAGCCTTTGCCCATTGGAAGCTAATGACCGAGCCCGATTGGCCCAATGTGCATTACGAAAAACCCGATTTTCAAGCCATTTCTTATTATTCTGCACCCAAGAAAAAAGATCAATACAAAAGCCTCGATGAGGTAGATCCAGAGTTGTTGGAAACATTCAACAAGTTGGGCATTTCGCTAGAAGAACAAAAAAAATTGGCCGGGGTAGCGGTGGATATCGTTATGGATTCCGTATCTGTTGCCACCACATTTCGCGATACCTTGGCAGAAAAAGGCATCATCTTCTGTTCGATTTCTGAAGCGATCAAAGAGCATCCCGAACTGGTCAAAAAATACATCGGTAGCGTTATCCCGCCCAAAGATAATTTTTATGCCGCGCTTAATTCAGCCGTTTTTTCTGATGGCTCCTTTTGTTACATTCCCAAAGGCGTACGTTGTCCCATGGAATTGTCCACTTATTTCCGGATCAACCAAGCGGGGACTGGGCAGTTTGAACGCACCTTAGTTATTGCCGACGAAGGGAGCTATGTGTCGTATCTCGAAGGGTGTACAGCCCCGTCGAGAGATGAGAATCAGCTGCACGCTGCTTGCGTAGAACTCATTGCTTTGGACGATGCCGAAATCAAGTATTCAACCGTTCAGAATTGGTATCCGGGTGATAAACAAGGCAAAGGCGGGGTATACAATTTTGTGACCAAAAGAGGAATTTGTCATACCCGTGCCAAAATATCTTGGACCCAAGTCGAAACAGGTTCCGCTGTCACATGGAAATATCCTTCTTGTGTTTTGAAAGGCGACCACTCTATTGGAGAATTCTACTCCATCGCTGTGACCAACAATCACCAACAAGCCGATACAGGCACCAAAATGGTTCATTTGGGGAAAAACACCCGCTCAACCATTATATCTAAGGGAATCTCTGCAGGGACTTCACAAAACAGTTACCGTGGATTGGTGCAAGTACATCCTCGCGCTCAAAATGCACGAAATTTTTCTCAATGCGACTCTTTGTTGATGGGGAACAAATGCGGTGCTCATACCTTTCCCTACATCGAAGCGCGGAACAATTCTGCACAAATCGAGCATGAAGCCACCACCAGCAAAATTGGAGAAGATCAAATCTTTTACTGCAACCAACGTGGAATTGACACAGAGAAGGCCATTGCGCTCATTGTCAATGGTTTTAGCAAAGAAGTACTGAATAAACTTCCCATGGAATTTGCTGTAGAAGCACAAAAATTATTAGAAATTTCCCTCGAAGGATCTGTAGGGTAATCAAACACAAAATATGCTTACAATAAAAAATTTGCACGCAAGTGTAGAAGAAAAAGAAATTTTAAAAGGAATCAACTTGCAGGTCAATCCGGGTGAGGTACATGCCATCATGGGACCCAACGGTTCGGGTAAGAGCACATTGTCTACCGTTGTTGCTGGGCACGAGGATTACGAAGTGCAACAAGGGAGCATTCTCTTTGACGGCGAAGACTTGAGCGAACTCGATGCTGAAGAGCGCGCCCACAAGGGGATCTTTCTTTCTTTTCAGTATCCGGTCGAAATCCCAGGGGTAACGGTGACGAACTTTATCAAGACCGCCATCAATGCATCGCGAAAAGGACAAGGACTCGAGGACATGCCCGCCAACGAGATGCTCAAAAAAATTAGAGAAAAAGCGGCCTTGTTGGAAATCGATTCGAAATTTCTGTCCCGTTCCCTCAACGAAGGTTTTTCAGGAGGAGAGAAAAAAAGAAACGAGATTTTCCAAATGGCCATGCTGGAACCCAAACTGGCCATCCTCGACGAAACAGACTCAGGACTGGATATTGATGCCCTGAAGATTGTTGCCAATGGCGTAAATAAACTCAAAAACGAAAACAATGCTGTGGTGGTGATTACCCACTACCAACGATTATTGGATTATATCGTTCCCGATTTTGTTCATGTTCTATACAATGGGCGGATCGTAAAGTCAGGAACCAAAGCGTTGGCCCACGAATTGGAGGCCAAAGGATACGATTGGATCAAACAAGAAAACGCATAAATGGAGCTCAAAGAAAAATTATTGTCTTCTTTTTTGGCGATGGAACAAGAGATTGATCTCAGCGCACCGGTGCACGCGATGCGTCAAGAAAACCTTAAAACCTTTGAAGAAAAAGGCTTTCCTACCAAGAAACTAGAAGCGTGGAAATACACCTCCTTGGCCAGTATTCTCCAACCGTCTTATAGTATTTTTCCAAAGCAGGAAGCAAGCTTGGAATTAAAAGAGGTAAAAAAATACTTCCTCTACGAGATCGATTCCTATAAGGTGGTGTTCATTGACGGCGTTTACAGTCCTTTTTTATCAGACACTACCCACGATGGTTTGGATGTTTGCCTGATGTCTGCAGCATTGACCAAGCCCAAATACAAAGCACTGATTGACCGCTATTTTAATCAAATTGCCGACACCCAAGACAGCCTTTCGGCCTTGAATACAGCCTTTGCACGCGAAGGGGCATATATATATGTTCCCCCCTCTGTCGTGGCCGAAAAGCCCATAGAAATTATCCATTTTTCTACAGGCAAACAAGGCGATTTCATGCTGCAACCCCGTTCCTTGGTCGTGATCGACGAAAATGCGCAAGTGCAAATCATCGAACGGCACCAAAGCTTGGCGGAGCACTCCGTTTTCACCAATGCCGTCACCGAGGTCTTTGCCGAAAAAAATGCCCAGGTAGACGTGTATAAAATTCAGAACGATCGTCACGATGCCAGTTTGGTAGACAACACCTTCATTGCGCAACAACGCGATAGCAATGCCCGTGTGCATACCTTTTCCTTTGGAGGAAAGATGACCCGCAACAATTTGAATTTTTATCACCAGGGCGAACACATTCAATCGACCATGAAGGGCATTACAATCATTGGGAATACCCAGCATGTCGACCATTACACTTTGGTGCACCATGCCCAACCCAATTGTGAAAGTCACCAAGATTATAAAGGCATTTATGCCGACCGTGCTGTGGGCGTTTTCAATGGGAAAATCATGGTGGACAAAATTGCGCAGAAAACCAACGCCTTCCAGCAAAACAACAATGTTTTGTTGGATGACAAGGCTACGATCAATACCAAGCCCCAGTTGGAAATTTTTGCCGACGATGTCAAATGTTCACACGGGTGTACCATTGGGCAATTGGACGAAGATGCCCTCTTTTATTTGCGCACTCGTGGAATTCCAAAAAAAGAAGCAAAAGGATTACTCACCTATGCCTTTGCGAACAATGTTTTGGAAAGCGTAGCGATCCCGGCCTTAAAAACACGGGTAAATAAATTGATTGCCGAAAAACTAGGTGTAAACCTGACCCATGATCTCTAGAGCCTTTGACGTACAAAGCATTCGAAAAGAGTTCCCCATTCTACAACGGGAAGTCAATGGTCAACCCTTGGTTTATTTTGACAACGCAGCGACTTCGCAAACTCCACAATGCGTCATCGACGCCATTGTAGACTATTACTCTCGGGTTAATGCCAACATCCACCGCGGGGTGCATACCTTGAGCCAAGAGGCGACCGATGCCTATGAAACCGCACGGGGAAAAGTACAGCGGCATTTTAATGCCCCTCACGCCCACGAGCTGATCTTTACCTCGGGGACCACCCATAGCATCAATATTGTTGCCGCGGGTTATGCGTCACTCATTGGCCCAGAAGACGAATTGTTGGTCTCGGCCATGGAGCATCATTCCAATATTGTGCCTTGGCAAATGTTGTGCGAAAAAAC
>WTJN01000068.1:0-2103 GCA_011526265.1 Candidatus Arcticimaribacter sp.
ACCGCTTGGTTATACACCGTATGCACCCGTTGGGTGGTTGGGTTGATTTCTTCCGGCAGCGCAGTCACATAGGTGCTTTGTAATTTACTCATTGAGCGCCATTCCAAAATATCGGCGACGATGGGGTGGTCTTTGGCCAAACCGCTCAGCACATCCTCCGCGGTGGAGTATTGCCCTGTTTTGGTTTTTTTGGGCTTGTCGACCAGTTTCAATTTTTCAAACAAGATGGGCCCCAACTGTTTTGGAGAAGCCAAGTTGAAGGTCTCCCCCGCCTGTGCAAAAATGTGTTTTTCCCGCGCGGCGATATCTTCGGCCAAGTCCAAAGAGAGGGATTGCAAAAAAGCAGTGTCCAGCGCAATGCCATTTTGCTCCATGGTGGTCAAGACTTCCACCAAGGGCATTTCAACTTCTTTGAATAATGGTCCGTTTTCAGCGTCGTTTAACTCCTGATCAAAATGCTGTTTGAGTTGCAGGGTGACATCGGCATCCTCAACCGCATACTGGGTTTGTTGATCGAGCGGGACATCGCGCATCGACCCTTGATTTTTTCCTTTTTTCCCAATCAATGCGGTAATGGACTGGGGGGTATAGTTGAGGTAGGTACTCGCCAAAAGGTCCATGTTGTGCCGCCGATCCGGATTGATGAGGTAATGGGCCAACAGGGTGTCGTAAAAGGGCCCAACCACGCGCAGTTGATAGTTGGACAATACTTTGAGATCGTATTTGAGGTTATGCGCGATCTTTTCGATGCTGTTGTTTTCAAAAAAGGGGCGAAGTTCATCGACCACGGCTTGTGCTTCCTCTCGATTTTCGGGGACACTCACATAGTAACCGGTGTTTTTCTCCCAGGAAAAAGCAATGCCCACCAGCTCGGCTTGCAACGCGTCAAGGCCGGTCGTTTCGGTATCGAAGCAGACACTGGTTTGTTTTAGTAATTGCTCGACCAGTAACTGCCGTCCAAGATGGGTGTCCACCGTTTGATAGAAATGTGGATTGGAGGTCAAGTCTTTTTTGTGTCCACTTTCCTGGGCAGCTGTTTGCCCGCCCCCGGCAGCGAATAGATCCATTTGTCCCGCCGTTGGGGGTGCAGGTTGCGCTGGAGACGACGCAGGGGATGGCGACGCATCGGGGGCAAAAATCTTTTGTAGATTTTCTTTCATCCTCCGAAACTCCAATGTGTCAAAAAGTTCTCCAACACCTTTCAAATCGGGGCTTTCCAAAACATATTCTTTGGCGGAAAAAGTCACCGGGACATCCAACATTATTGTGGCCAATTCTTTGGAGAGTAATCCCAACGCTTTATTGGCCTCTACCTTTTCCTTCATCTTTCCTTTGAGCTGGTCGGTATGCGCCAATAAGTTTTCCATACTGCCGTATTCTTTGAGGAATTTTTTGGCGGTTTTGTCGCCCACTCCAGGCAAACCCGGAATGTTATCGACGGCATCGCCCATCATTCCCAAGTAGTCAATGACCTGTTCGGGACGTTCGACTTCGAACTTGGCTTGCACCTCAGGAATCCCCCAAATTTCAATGCCATTGCCCATGCGAGCAGGGCGGTACATGAATATATTTTCCGAGACCAATTGAGCAAAGTCTTTATCGGGGGTCACCATAAAGGTTTGAAACCCTTCTTTTTCCGCTTGTTTGGCCAGTGTCCCAATGATGTCATCGGCTTCGTAGCCTTCTTTTTCAACCACGGGGATGTGCATTTTTTCCAATATGGCTTGAATGTAGGGCACGGCAATACGAATCGCTTCTGGGGTTTCGTCGCGGTTGGCTTTGTATTCGGTAAACATTTCGGTGCGGGCAACCGACCCCCCTTTGTCGAAACAAACGGCCAAATAGTCGGGGCGCTCACGTTTGATCACGTCCAGTAAGGAGTTCATGAAGCCAAAAATGGCGGAGGTGTCCACGCCTTTGGAGTTGATGCGTGGATTTTTGATGAACGCAAAGTAGCCGCGAAAAATCAGGGCATAGGCGTCGAGAAGAAAAAGGCGTTTGTTGTCGGCCATGGTCAAAACGTTTTGCAACTAAAGATACACAAACCCCCGAAAGCATCTCGCGCAAGACGAACAAAGAATTGTTCTACCTTTGCAGCATGGC
>WTJN01000068.1:2203-18065 GCA_011526265.1 Candidatus Arcticimaribacter sp.
CGTTTTTCGGCCTTCGAAAGTCTGCGGCAATGGGAAGGGCTCAACGGTTTTCCAGAGCGGGAAGAAAGCCCTTACGACGCTTTTGGTACCGGACATTCTTCCACCGCTCTTTCTGCAGTTTTGGGCATGGCGTTGGCCGCACAACAACAGGGCATCGAACGCCAACACATTGCCGTGATAGGCGATGCCTCCATTGCCAGTGGCATGGCCTTTGAAGCCCTCAACCACTTGGGAACCACCAACGCCAATGTGCTGATTATCTTGAACGACAACGCCATGGGCATTGATCCCAGTGTGGGCGCATTGAAACGATTTTTTGCACAAGCCAAATCCCCTCAAAAACGCAACACGATCTTTCAGCCGCTCAATATCCCCTACGACGGCCCCGTAGATGGGCACGACTTTCGGGCGATCTTCACAGCACTTCAATCCGTGAAAAAGGAGAAAGGACCACGCTTGCTACACGTGCGAACCACCAAAGGCAAAGGCTTGACGGTGGCCGAACAAGATCAGATAAAATTCCATGCCCCCGGGAAGTTTGATCCCGTGACGGGCAAGCTCAACGCTCCTTCGCAACCCGGTCGCACCAAATACCAAACCGTGGTAGGGGAAACCCTCTCCGCATTGATGGAAAAGAACAACGAGTTGATGACCATCACCCCGGCCATGCCCTCGGGGAGTGGTTTGGCCGAAATAATGCGCCGCTTTCCCGAACGCTGTTTGGATGTGGGAATTGCCGAACAACACGCCGTGACCCTAGCGGCAGGGATGGCTGCCGAAGGTTTGCGGCCCTTTTGTGTGATCTATTCAACTTTTTTGCAACGCGCCTACGATCAGGTGATTCACGACGTGGCTTTACAACGCTTGCCGGTGGTTTTTTTGATTGATCGTGCGGGATTGGTGGGCCACGATGGAGCCACGCACCAAGGGGTGTTTGATATTGCCTATTTGCGCACGGTGCCTCACCTTCAGTTGTGGGCGCCCCGCGATGCACGCACTCTACGACAACAGTTATGCGCAGCGGCGCAAATGCCGCTCGCTGGGCCACTGGCCATTCGTTATCCGCGGGGCTATATTGCCCCCATGGAATGGCTGCTTCCCTTGACCGAAGGTGAATGTCCAACCACCAGCTGTCTACGGCCGGGCGATGGGCCGTTGGCTGTAATCTCTGTTGGGGCCATGGCCACCAACGTGACCGCCGCCCTGGAACAATTGGACGCCCCCATCGCACACTACGACTTGGGATGCATTAAACCCCTCGATGAAAAAGCATTGACCACCATTGTTCAACGCCATTCTACCCTTGTGACCGTAGAAGAAAGTGCGACAGCTGGCGGGGCGGGCGAAGCCGTCATGGCATGGGCACAGGCCAAGGGGCATCATTCAACGGTTGTTCATACGGTGGGCATTCCCGATCAATTTGTTTCCCATGGTGCACCTTCGGTTTTGCGGCAACAATTGGGACTTGATGCGGCGGGACTGGCACAAACATTTAAAAAACTGATGGAAGCATGATTGTTTTTGACGACGCCTACTTTATGCAAAGGGCTTTGCAGGAAGCGCAAAAAGCCGCCGAATTGGGCGAGGTGCCTGTAGGTGCCGTGGTGGTGGTGCAACAACAGATCATTGCACGGGCGCACAACCTGACCGAAAAACTGCACGACGTCACCGCCCATGCCGAGATGCAAGCCATTACGGCGGCGGCCCATTTTTTGGGGGGGAAATATTTGAACGATTGCACCCTCTATGTGACCCTCGAACCGTGCACCATGTGCATGGGGGCCTTGTATTGGAGTCAGATTGGAAGAGTGGTTTTTGGTGCCCACGACCCCAAGCGGGGCTATCAGTCGGTGGGGGGTAATCCGCACCCCAAAACAGCCGTGCTGGGCGGCATAATGGAAGCCAAAGCCGCAGCGCTTTTGCACGATTTTTTTCGATCTAAACGATAAAAGCAGGCCGAAGCCTGCTTTTGCAAAATAAAATGGTGGTAAAAATTATAGCTTTTGGACTTGTGTTGCCACTTTTCCTTTTTTGCCGTCTTCTTCAACGTATTCTACTTTGTCCCCCTCTTGCAGCTCTTGGCCGTTGAGTTCGGTGACATGCACGAAGATGTCTTCGCCAGTCGCATCATCGGTGATAAATCCGTATCCCTTTGATCCAATAAAAAATTTAACAGTACCTGTCATAAAAAATGATTAAAGTACGAAGGTACACTATTCCTTCATGCCATCCGTAGATTTGTATGTAAAGTTTTTGTAAACAGATTGATTTTCAATAATTTTTATTGCAAAATGGACGAAACAAAGCGACAAATGTTATTTTCCTTTTTGCGTTTTTTCATCGCGCATTTTGGCGAAGTTTTCGTCGGTAAGGGTATAGTCCGACAGTTTTTTGCCGCGCCAGCGATACACCAAGAAGATGGGGAGATAAATAAACGTGAGTCCCAAAACACTAAAACCAATCCACCGATCGCCAGCTGTGTAGTCTACATAGCTTTTGTGATACAGTCCGTAGAACAGTGTGGAAAGCATTCCCCAGAAAAGGATGTTGAGGAGATAGCGCATGGTTTATTTTGGCGGCGTTAATGTAATATTCAGCTCGTCCAACTGGGCGGGGTCGATGGCTGCAGGAGCGTCGATCATTACATCCCGGCCGCTATTGTTTTTGGGGAAGGCGATAAAATCGCGAATGATTTCTTGTCCTCCCAAAAGAGCAACCAAGCGGTCGAGGCCAAGTGCAATTCCGCCATGGGGCGGTGCACCGTATTGGAAGGCTTCCATGAGGAAACCAAACTGTGCTTGGGCTTCTTCGGGAGAAAAACCGAGTAAATCAAACATGCGTTGTTGCACCGCCGCATCGTGGATACGGATAGAGCCTCCACCGATTTCGTTCCCGTTAAGCACCAAATCATAGGCGTTGGCATTCACGCTTTCGGGTGCTTTTTCCAGCATTGCCAAGTGCTCGGGTTTGGGAGCGGTAAAGGGGTGATGCATGGCATGATAGCGTTGGCTTTCGTCGTCCCATTCCAATAGGGGAAAGTCCACCACCCATAGGGGGGCAAATTCGTTGGGTTGGCGCAAGCCCAAGCGCTCGGCCATCTCCATGCGCAAGGCCGAAAGTTGGTTTCGCGTGGCGTGGGTTTCTCCGGCCATGACCAGCAGTAAGTCGCCCGGAACAGCACCGGTAGCGGTAGCCCATTGCGACAGGTCGTCGGCACTGTAGAATTTGTCGACAGATGATTTAAAACTCCCGTCGTCGTTATACTTGACCCACACCAAACCGTTGGCCCCAATTTGTGGGCGTTTGACCCAGTCGATCAGTCCATCGATTTGCTTGCGGGTATATTGCGCGGCTCCCGGAACAGCAATTCCTACCACGAGCTCTTGCTGGTCGAAGACATTGAACCCTTTGTTTTGGGCCAAGTCGTTGAGCGTGGCAAAGGTCATTCCAAAACGGATGTCCGGCTTGTCATTGCCGTATTTTTCCATGGCTTCGGCAAAGGTAATGCGGGGGAAAGGTCCTGTTTCAACCCCTTTAATTTCGAGCAGTAGATGCCGCAGTAGCCCCTCAAATTGCTGCAAAACATCCTCTTGCTCAACAAAGGTCATTTCGCAATCAATTTGTGTGAATTCAGGCTGTCGGTCTGCCCGCAGGTCTTCGTCGCGAAAGCATTTTACAATTTGAAAATACTTGTCGAGCCCTCCCACCATGAGCAGTTGCTTAAAGGTTTGTGGTGACTGCGGAAGGGCATAAAATTGTCCACTGTTCATGCGCGAAGGAACCACAAAGTCCCGGGCTCCCTCTGGGGTAGATTTGATCAAATAAGGTGTTTCTACATCGATAAAACCATGGGCGGAAAGATAGTTGCGCACGGCCAAGGTGACTTTTGAACGGAAGACCAAATTTTCGCGCACGGGGGTCCGGCGAATGTCGAGATAACGGTATTGCATGCGCAATTCTTCCCCACCATCGGTCTGATCTTCAATGGTAAACGGCGGCACTTTGGCGGCATTCAATAGCTGTAAATCGGTGGCTAAAATTTCGATTTCCCCGGTGGATAGCTGTGGGTTTTTCGATTCGCGTTCAATGACTTTTCCACGGATTTGAATCACGTATTCTCGGCCCAAATCTTGTGCGGCATCAAAGACGGCTTTGGGGGTGCGTTCTTCGTCAAAAATAACTTGGGTAATGCCATAGCGATCGCGTAGATCGATCCATAGCATGAATCCTTTGTTGCGTATTTTTTGCACCCACCCCGCGAGGGTCACTTCTTTTCCTTGATCAGCCAGGGTCAGCGCCCCACAGTCGGTTGTTCGTAGCATACTATTGATTTCCCCGCAAAGGTATTAAAGTTCTCATTGTTGGGCTTCTCCTCGCCAAGCTTTTATACGCAGTTTTAATCGATAGACTAGATAGAAACATGCGGGGACAATGACCAAGGTGAGGAAGGTGGCAAAAGTGAGCCCAAAGATGACTGTCCATGCCAATGGTCCCCAGAAGATGACATTGTCTCCCCCAACATAGATATTGGCATCCCAATCGGTGATGAGCGTGAAAAAGTTAATGTTCAGTCCAGTGGCCAAGGGAATCAATCCCAAGATGGTGGTGATGGCCGTCAACAATACCGGTCGAAGACGTGCCGTTCCGCCCATCACAATGGCCTCTCGGGCCTCCAGTCGTGGCAACATTTGATCGAAGGGAATGCCCAGCTCTTCTTTCTTGCGGGCAATGAGGAGTTGGGTATAGTCGATGAGGACAACGCCGTTATTGACCACAATCCCCGATAGCGAAATAATCCCCATCATGGTCATCATAATCACAAAAGGCATTTGGAAGATGCTGATGCCATAGAGGACGCCCGTAAAACTCAAGAAAATGGAGAGCAGGATAATCAAGGGGTTGGAAATGGAATTGAATTGCAGCACCAGTAAAAACACGATGAGGCCCAAAGCGGTGGCTAAAGCCCCAAGCAAGAAGCTCATGTTTTTCTCTTGTTCGGCTACTTCGCCGGTAAACTGATAGGTGACCCCACGGGGAAAGCCATCGAATCCTTGCATGCGTTGTTGCACATTGGCCACGACCTCGTTGGCGTTATAGCCTGCCAAAACCGAAGAGTAAACGGTGACCACACGGCGGAGGTCTTTGTGTTTGATCGCGCTAAACGAGACAGTGTTTTTGACATCCACCATGGCCGATACCGGAATTTCTTTAATGCGCCCCGATGCCTGATCGCGGAAAACGATGTATTGATCGAGGAGACTACGGAGCTTATTGCGTTCGCTGTCGTTGAAACGCACGTTGATGTCGTAGTCTTCGCCGTCTTTTTTATAGATCCCCGCTTTTTCGCCAAAAAGCGCTCGGCGCAATTGCTGTCCGATTTGGCCTGCAGAAACGCCCAAACTCCCCGACTTGCGTCGGTCGATATTGATTTCTAAGCCTGGCTTGCTTTTGTTGACGTCGATTTTGATTTCCTCTACCCCCGGAACACTTTCTCCGTTGAGGTAGGTTTTTAAGTCTTCGGCCACAGCAATGAGTTCGTTATAGTCTTCACCGCTGACCTCTATATTGACGGGATATCCCACCGGTGGACCGGCCCGTTCTTTTTCTACCGAAATCGAAATTCCTGCAAATTTTCCTCTGAGCGCTTGTTGAATTTCCTGTCGCATGGCTTCACTGGAAAAGCCTTTGCGAAATTTAAACTCCGAGAGGGTGAGTGTAATTTTTCCTTTGTGGGGCATTTCTTGGTCGCCGCCTTTGTCGGTTTCGGGATTTTGTGCACCCATCCCCACCATGGCAACATTGGAATCGATCATAAAGTTTTCGCCCTTTTCCAAATATTTGTCTTGGGCAATGATTTGATTCACCTCTGCTTCGATCAGTTGGGTGGTTGCGTTGGTTTTGTCAATGGCCGTTCCTTGCGGATATTCGATGTAAACGAAAATTTGCTGCGGTTGATTGTCGGGGAAAAACTCCACCTTGGGGGCAGCCAAGCCCATAATGATAAAGGATGAAAACAAGAGTCCAATCGTTCCGAATAAAAAGAAATAAGGTTTGCGTCCTGTGAGGGCAAAACGAAGCACTTGGGTGTAGTTTTTTTCCAAGCGCACCAAAGTCACTTCTTGGAAGTGTCGTGCCCAGCGTTTAATGACATATTTATAGGCCCAAAACAACAAGGTGGTGGTCAGCATCAGCGTGCCCAGACCTCGGATTGTACCTTCGTTGAAGACCAAGAGGAGTCCCAATCCTCCTAAAATGAAGGTCAGTCGCCACAATCCTTTGAGAGAGATTTCACGGTCATCGATTTCCATGAACTTGGATACCAGCATGGAGTTGAAAAAAATGGCGACAATGAGGGACGATCCCAAGACAATAGAAAGCGTGATGGGGAAAAAGATCATGAATTCACCGATGGTTCCTGGCCAAAAGCCCAAGGGAATGAACGCAGCAATGGTGGTGGCTGTAGAAATGATGATGGGATAGGCGATTTCTCCGATCCCTTTTTTGGCGGCTTCGATAGAACTCATGCCCTCTTTTTCCATCAAACGATAGGCATTTTCGACCACCACGATACCGTTATCGACCAACATTCCCAAGCCCATAATGAGCCCAAAAAGCACCATGGTGTTGATGGTTTCTCCCAAAAATCCAAGAATCATAAAGGACATGAACATGGACATGGGAATGGCAAACCCAACAAAGAGGGCATTGCGAAAACCTAGAAAGAACATCAAAACAGTGATGACCAGCAAAACACCAAAAACAATATTGTTGGCCAAATCACTGACCAAGTTTTTGGTCTTATTCGATTGGTCGTTGGAGATATCCACTTCGATGGAGGAGGGGAAGTCATTGGTTTGTACTTCTGCCACCACGGCACGAATTTTTTCTACTGTCTGGATGAGATTTTTTCCACTGCGTTTTTTGACATCCAAGACAATGGCGTCTTTCCCGTCGGAGCGGGCGAAAGAATTTTTCTCTTTTTCTTGGAAGCGCACTTCGGCGATATCTCCCAAATAGACAATCCCGTTTTGGGTTTTCAACACAAATCTTTCAAGGGCTTCTGGCTGTGCAATTTCGCCAATTACTCGCAGGTTGCGGCGCAATCCGTTGCCTTCAACATTTCCTGCCGAGACGGTGCTGTTGCCGCGGCGGATGGCATTTAAAATATCGTCAAAGGAAACCGTCGCAGCATTCATCTTTAAAAGATCGACGGCGATTTCAACCTCAAAATCTTGCACTCCGCGAAGGGCTACTTCCTTGATCTCAGGCATTTGCTCGATACGGTCTTGCAAGAATTCACCATAGAATTTCATCTCATCGATGGGCAGGTCGCCGCTTAAGCCAATGTTGAGGATCGGAATTTCTTCCGATAGGCTAAATTCAAAAACTGTCGGTTCGACTTTTGCATTGTTAAAGGTTGGCCAATCGGCACTGGCTGTAACGCCATCAATTTTGTCTTTGACCTTTATTTTGGCACTTTCTTTTGTGATGTTTTCATCAAATTCAACCGTAATGAGGGATACATTTTCTAAAGAAGTCGATTCGATTCCCACCAAATTGGGCACTCCTTTGAGTTCTTCTTCCAAGGGGTCGGTGATCAATCGCTCAATATCTTCGGCCGTGTTGCCGGGGTACACGGAACTGACAAAAACCTCGTTGGAGTTGATTTCTGGATAATTTTCCCGTGGAAGATTGATATAAGAGGAGATGCCAAGAATAAAGAACAAACCAATGATCACATAGATGACTGTGCTGTGATCAATGGCCCACGATGAAAGGCCAAATTCTTTGAGCTGCGATGATTTTTTCATAGTGATTTCTTCCTTGGATTAGGGTTGAATTATTTTGACCAGTTGATTGTTCTCTACCAAGCGAAGCCCTTCTTCTACAATGGCGTCACCCGATATAAGACCGTCTAAAATCTCGGTGTGGTTATCCATACTTTTCCCCAGCTTCACGGGTGTTTTTATGGCTTTGAAAGCATCCCCTTCGGCCACGAGTTTATACACATAAGGAATGCCTTCTTGATCTTCAAGAATATTTTTGTCTGCCACAACAATGGCCGTGGGATTGCTGTAGTCATTGATATTGATCTTTGCAGTCATGTTGGGTTTGAGCGCTTGATTTTTGTTTTCTAAGGCAATTTCTACCCGAAAAGAGCGATTGTTGGGATTGATGTAGTTCCCGACCGAAAGAATGCTGGCGTCGATGGAGGAGGCCAATACAGGAATATCGACCACGACCTTGGCTCCCGTGTCGATCTGTGGAAGATGAACCTCGGGGACTTCGGCGGTAATTTTCATGTTGTTGAGGTTAATCAAACGAATCAGCGGGGACATTCCTGGGGCAACATTGCTGCCCACATCGGCCATGAGGTGATCGACCACCCCAGCAAAAGGCGCAACGATAGTGGCTTTGGCGACCTGCTCTTCCAATTGTTCGACACTTTTTTCAATGCTTTCATATTGTGTTTTTGCTTGCAAATACTGCATTTCAGAACCAATTTTTTGCGCCCACAATCGCTCCTGGCGTTCAAAGGTTGTTTGTGCCAATTCCAGTTGCAATTGCAGTTGCTCCAGTTGCTCGACCAAGCCGCTGTCTGACAAACGCGCAAGCGCTTCTCCTTTTTTGACTCGCTGCCCTTCATTTACATAGATTTGCGTCAGTCGACCCGGAATTTCTGGATAGAGTACAATGTTTTGATCGGTTTCGATATTGCCTTGAAATTCAACAAAATGGACAAAAGCTTGCGGGGACAATTCTACTGCAGAGACCAAAAGAAAATTTTTCTGTTCGTCCAATAGGCCAATGGCCGCATTGAGTTGCTCAAGTTCGTTTTGTAATTGGTTGATGGTATTGATGACCAATGTTTTCTGGGTCTGAATGGCATCCAGATCATTGCTTTGAATGATTGCATCGGTGGTTTGTGGTGTTTCGCCACCACAGGCGGCGAGTAAAACGAGGCTAATGAGGGAAAGTGTTTTTTTCATGATCAATTTATTCTACGGAGTTGGCGATGATAGTTAATTCGGTTTTATCCAAGATGACTTGTCGCATACTTTGCACGACATTTTGTTGGGCTTGGTAGAGTTGCATTTGCGCTTGTCGGAGTTCGAAGCTTCCGCTAAGTCCTTCAAAGAACTTGGTTCTGTTTTTAGCTTCAATACGCTCGGCCAATTTCAGACTTTCCTGGGCGGTGTTATAGTTGTCTTTGGCCAGCGCAAAGTTGTTTTGTGCATTTTCCCATTGGACGAAAACTTGCGAGCGGGTTTCGATGAGTTGGGTTTCGGCTTGTTGAAGCTTCAATTTTGCCTTTTGGGTCCCAGCTGTTCGGCCCAAGGAGCTGAATAGGGGAACCCGCATTTGTAGGCCAAAAGCCGAAGAGCCAAACCATTTCTGATTCTTTTCGGTGAAAGTAAAGGTATCGCTGTTTCCCGCATATGCCCCATTGATAAAGGCGCTTATTGACGGGAGACCCTTGGCTTTCTCGTATTTGACCAACAATTTTTCGGTAATGATATTTTGCTCGGCCAAGCGGATGTCGATGTTATTGTTGTAGCTGGTATTGGCGTCATCAGCAAGCATGTGTTGGACGGTCAAAGTTTCCAGTTGATCCGTCAGCGAAACTTCGTTTTCCAATGCGATGCCCAACAATAGTTTGAGCACGTTTTTGGCCAACAGATGCGCTTTGGTGGCATAGTTGATTTGGGTGGTGATTTGCGCCATGGTCAGGCGAAGCTGTTCAACGTTTTCTTCTTCCGTCAACCCGTTGCTGTACAATTGCTCGGTTTCGTCAATATTTGTTTCAATCACCTGTGCATTGTCTTTGAGAAGGGTAATGTTTTCCTGGGCAACCAACACATTGACATAGGCTGTTACAATGGCGCGACGGATTTCTAATTGGGTTTTCTCGAGAATACTTTCGGCGTTTTCGATGTAATGCCGAATGCCTTGTACGCCAACAATATAGGTACCATCAAAGAGCAGTTGGGTCAATTCTACAGCGCCTAGAGCGGTTTGCTGGGTGCCAAAGACCACCTCGGCAAATTCGCCTTCTTCTCCACCAAAAAACTGAGCAGGAATCAATGAGACGGGTTGCTCAATAAAGTTCTGGTATTGAAAATTGGCATTGATTTGTGGAAACCCAATGGCAAGAGTTCTCCATTTTTCTTTATGTGCTTTTTGCAATTCGAGATCGGCCCTTTGCAAGGTGCGGTTAAAGTCCATTCCCCAATCAATGGCTTGGTTGAGTGAAAGCCGACTGGGCACCTCTTGGGCCGTGCTCCATGAGCAAATGAAATACAAGAGGGTGTAGGCGGTAATTTTTTTCATAGTTAATTTAAGTTTTGGCCGTGTATTGATTTAAAATGTCCAGCCCTTTTGGTGTGACGATTGCCCGGGCATGGTATTCCAAGAAAGCCTCGAATAGACTTTCTATCTTGTAGGTGGAGGGGGGGAAAATTTCTACATCACGAATTCCGCGCAACCCATTCATGTATAAGCGGGCGACAAAATCCACATTGATGTTGGGACGAAAAAGTCCTGTTTGAATCCCTATTTCAAGACTGGATTGAACCATTTCTCCCAACCGATCGTACTCTTGATCCTTGAGCATTTGATAGACTTCGGGATAATATTTTTGCAATTGATAGACCGGAGAGGTGGTTTCGTTTTGGAAATGCTTCATCACCGCAGCTTTTACCAGGTATAACTCGTCGATGGGATGCGCTGCAGTGGCTTTTATGGCGTGAATTTCTTCACAGACGTTATCAAAAATAAATTGTCCGCATTCTTGTACAATGGCGTGCTTGTTTTTAAAATGCTGATAGAGCGTTTTTTTTGAAATAGACATTGCTTCGGCCAAATCGTCCATGGTCACGCTTTTAAATCCTAAGCGTGAGAAAAGTTCACTAGCCTTAACGATAATGTTTTCTTTCATAGCAATTTCCGCGCAAAAGTACACAGGAAACTTTAAACACCAACAAAGTTTCCTCAGTTTTTTTTCATGGAATCGTTTAATATTTAGGTATTTTGTAAAAAAAAAGTTGTGATCGATTCTCTACAGCAAACATTTTTGCGTCACCTGCAGGATTCTTCCTTGCCTTCAACCCCCGCTGCACTCTATGATCCCGTAGACTACATTCTTCATTTGGGTGGAAAAAGGATTCGCCCTTTGTTGACGCTGATGGCGGCCGAAGCAGCAGGTGCAGACCTAGAGCAAGCGCTGCCCGCCGCTCGGGCGATTGAAGTATTTCACAATTTTAGTCTGGTACACGACGACATCATGGATGAAGCCCCTTTGCGCAGAGGCAAGGCTACGGTGCACGAAAAATGGGACAGCAACACGGCCATTCTCTCGGGCGATGTCATGCTCGTGCTGGCTTATGAGGCACTCAATGCCTATCCCTCGCCATTGTTCAAGTCCCTAACGCAACTGTTTAGCAAGACTGCTCGTGAAGTCTGTGAAGGGCAGCAATACGATATGGATTTTCCCCAGCAAGCAGCCGTAAGTCATGCGCAATATTTGGAGATGATTCGCTTAAAAACAGCCGTGCTTTTGGGTTGTGCTTTGCAAATGGGCGCCATGATTGGCGGTTTGTCATCACAGGAAAGCCAGCCTTTTTATGACTACGGCATTTTGTTGGGACTCGCTTTTCAATTGCAAGACGATTATTTGGATGCTTTTGGTGATCCGGCCACTTTTGGGAAACAAGTCGGAGGAGATATTATTGAAAACAAGAAAACCATGTTGTATATCTTGACCATGGAAAAAGGCACTGCCTCAGTGAAGCGCCAACTCCGCGATTGGTGTTCACAACAAGCAGCCGACCCCAGCGAAAAAGTTGCGGCAGTTAAAGCCCTTTTCAAAGCGGCCAAAGCCGATCGTGCGATTCAATCGCTGATCAAAGAATACACGGATAATGCCTTGAGCAAAGTAACACTTTTCCCTATCGAAGAACAACAAAAAGACCGCTTTAGAAAATTTGCGCAAGCCTTGATGGAACGCCAGTTATAGGATTCTTCGCAATAAAGCCCGAACAAAACGGCCCACAGGAAAGGAAAGCATAATAAGGACTTCTTGAAAAAAAGAGGTTTGTTCGTCTAAAAAAGCAAAGATGCGCTTGGGATGATTGCGACGAAACATTAAGGTGAATAACCGATTTCCGTCACCATTGTACTTGGCGAGAACATCCAAAAAAAGCAGGTCATAGAAGTGAAATTTTGATTTGCGTTCAAACCGATTCAACGGCTGCTCTTTTTTTAAGAACGCCACCAATTCAGCCACTTTCCGTTCGGTTTTTTTGAACGTAAAGCCGGTACTGGCTTTGGTCCAGCCGCCAGCGGTTCCAATGTGCAATAAATGCGGTCGATTGTGCTGCGCAAAATCATAGGCGGTCATGGGGATGCTGCCTTGTTCTTTTTCTACAATCTTGAATTTCCCCGCCTTTTTTTGAAGTAAATAGTCGGTTATGGCCTGTTCGTATTCGGCAGTGGGTAAAAGATCGGCAGAGAATAAGGTGTATTCGACCAATGCTTTTTGTGGGGTGTAGGGTAGGACATACATGAAGCGGGTGTTGTTTTTTTGGGGAAGATCGAAATCCATAAAGACCACGGTCTTCGGATCAAAAATGGGATTTTCTGTCTCTACTTCCCAACCCACGAAATGTTGCTGTAAGACAGGATACTTACTCTGTTGAGTAAAGCGTTGATGAGGAATACTTGAAAACACCCTTTTACTGCGATACAACCCATTTGTTGTTTCCACCACACAAAATTCTCCTTCTGGGTTGAGGGCCGTGACTTTTGAACGAAGCAGGGTTAGATTATCGGCTTTCTCGAGCTGTGCGTAGAGGGAGGTGTACACATCAATTCCTCGGAGTTTTTTATAGCGGTAAGGGGAGAGAGAAAAATCGGTTTTGAATTCTTTGCTCGAAAATTGGGCGCGCTCCCATTGTTGATCGAGGAGGTCGTCCCATTGTCCTTCTCCCTCTTCCCAAAAACACCAGGTGCGGTCGTTTTGGTTTTTGTTGTCTGCTTCAATCAGCAAAATACTGCATTGATCAAAGAAAGGCTCTTTTGTCAGGGCTTGACAAAGCATAATCCCTGCCGCCCCACCGCCACAGACAATGACATCAAAATTTGTTTCTTTTTTCACAGCCAATCAAAAATAGGGAATTGAAACGGATTGACGGATAAATCCGTAATTTTGAGCCCAACAAAGGGAATGAAACGTTATTGAAATGGATGCCATTATTGCTTTTTTTGAAGGAATAGACCCTGTTGTAGGGGCATTTTATGCTACACTGTTTACTTGGGGGTTGACGGCTTTGGGTGCGAGTCTGGTTTTTTTTGTCAGACAACTCAACCGAGCACTGTTGGACGGAATGCTAGGTTTTACTGGCGGGGTCATGGTGGCGGCTAGTTTTTGGAGTTTGTTGGCCCCAGGAATAGAGATGAGCCCTGGTGAGGGTTTTCAGAAAGTAGTACCTGCGGCCATAGGCTTTGGCCTAGGCGCTTTATTCATTTTTGCATTGGATAAAATATTACCCCATATTCACATCAACTTTAAAGAAAGCGAAGGGATCAAAACGCCGTGGCACAAGACGACCTTGTTGGTGTTGGCCATTACTCTACACAACATACCTGAGGGGCTTGCCGTGGGTGTATTGTTTGGAGGAGTAGCGGCCGGTTTACCCGAGGCATCCATTGCTGGAGCCGTGGTTTTGGCCCTGGGGATTGGGATTCAAAATTTCCCTGAAGGTATTGCCGTGTCTATGCCGCTTCGCCGACAAGGCGTTGGCCGTTTCAAAAGTTTCTGGTACGGTCAATTATCGGCTATTGTAGAGCCCATTGCTGCTGTTATCGGTGCGGTGGCGGTTACTTTTTTCACACCCATTCTCCCCTATGCGTTGGCCTTTGCCGCCGGAGCTATGATTTTTGTGGTAGTGGAAGAGGTCATTCCCGAAACCCAACTGGATAAGTATACCGATATAGCCACGTTGGGCTTTATTCTAGGTTTTATCGTGATGATGTCGCTGGACGTTGCTTTGGGTTAATCTTCGGCAGATTCTGCCGTCCACCCTTGGGCGGTCAATGCAATCTGTTGGTCAAGCCCAGTGATCAAATATTCACCACTGTCTTTGGCTGTCATGTGTCCAATGATGGACAACAAGGGATGATCTTTGATGGTTTCGTAGTGTTTTTGATCGACAGTAAATAGCAACTCGTAGTCTTCTCCTCCATTCAATGCAGCGGTGGTGTTGTTGATGCTCATTTCCTTGCAAATCCGAAGGACTTCGGGATCGACTGGCAGTTTATTTTCATAGATTTTACACCCCAATTTAGACGCTTTGCACAGGTGAAGCAACTCTGAAGAGAGTCCATCGCTGATATCAATCATGGCTGTTGGAACGATTTCCCAAGATTGGAGCAGGTCAACGACATCTTTGCGGGCTTCAGGTTTGAGTTGCCGCTCAACGGCATAGGCATATTCCGACAGATCGGGTTGGTTGTTGGGATTAACTTGATAGACGGCTTTTTCTCTTTCCAAGATTTGTAATCCCATATAGGCTCCGCCCAAATCTCCGGAAACCACGATCAGGTCATTCTCTTGGGCACCACTGCGGTAGGTGAGTTGTTTTTCGTTGGCTGTTCCTACTGCCGTCACCGAAAGGAGAAGCCCCGTTTTGGAACTAGTGGTGTCTCCGCCCACCAAATCAACCTTATAGCGCTTGCAGGCTAGGGCGATCCCGGCATACAATTCATCGATGGCCTCCAAGGGAAACCGATTGGAAACCGCTAGGCCAACGGTAATTTGTGTGGGGACGGCGTTCATGGCATATAGGTCCGATAAATTGACAACAACAGCTTTATAACCCAAATGTTTAAGGGGGACGTAACTCAGGTCAAAGTGAACACCTTCGACCAAAAGATCAGTTGAAATTACCGTCTCGTGCTCGTGACGAATCACAGCGGCATCGTCGCCAATACCCACTTTGCTGCTCGGGTGTTGGAGGGTAAATTGAGATTTAATTTTTTCAATCAGTCCAAATTCACCCAGTTGATTGAGGGGAGTGCGTTGTGGATTTTTATCTTCAAACATGTGGCAAAAATACCACCTTTTGAACAGAAGATGCTATTTTGGCTTAATTTTGGATACAGAAACAAAAAAGTATAAAGACATGTTCCGATTACTTAAACACACATTTACGCTCCTGCTTTTCTTTTTTTTGGCGGCTTGCCAAAAAGAGGACGATGTTGCGGAAGTTCCGGAAATAAATATTCCCGAAGTTGTTGAGCCCTCGACCCCAACGCCTACCCCACAAGGGCAGTCGGTTCCGCTCATTGCGAGTACCCCAACTCCCTGTGAAAACGGCTTTGCTGGCCGTTACCCTTGCGCCGGGTATGATCTCATCAATCGCGTGGATTTGGCCCAAATGGGGGCGGAAGCAACCAACGATAATTGGGGATGGACGGATACAACAACAGGGAAAGAATACGTGCTGCAAGGATTGGATAACGGTGTCGCTTTTCTAGACATCAGCAGCCCAACACAAGTCAAATTTTTGGGGAAACTCCCTACTGCAACGGAACCCAGTGTTTGGCGAGACATAAAGGTATACAACGATCACGCTTATATTGTGAGCGAAGCCAGTGGGCACGGGCTTCAGGTTTTCGATCTTCGGCGTTTGGTTGATCTCACCGCTTTCCGAACCTTTAGTGCTGACCATGTAGAAACGAGTTTTGGCAGCGCACACAATATCGCAATCAATGAATCTACAGGGTTTGCCTATGTGGTGGGCGCACGCAAAAACAATGTGGCCATGTATTCGGGAGGCCCCATGTTTTATGACCTCAGTGA
>WTJN01000093.1 GCA_011526265.1 Candidatus Arcticimaribacter sp.
GAACTATATCGTCCTTCTAATTGAATATCTTTCATGTAAATTTCTTTAAGCCCATCAGTATACATAACCAGCGTGCTCCCGGGGATAAATGATAATGTCTCTATGTTTTTTGTGATTGCGCCATCACCAAAAACTCCAAAATTCTCGTTTGGTGACCATTTTACTGGACCGAACAGGGCTGCAGAGATATTTCCAATACTACAGAACTGGATCGTATTTTGCTCAGACAAACACGCAAAAGCTGCTACTCCGCTCCTGCTACCTTCGAAAGATTCATCGACCAAACGCACTGATTTGGCAAAATCTTCAAATTTCTTTAATTGCCGCATCACAGGTAGTGTAACATTTTGAAATTGTTTGGCACTTTCATAGGCCAATTGTCCATGTCCCAAACCATCATAAATACATACAACTAATCCAGCATCCGACATTGTATGAAAAATTAAATCACCGGAACGGTGTTCGCCGGGATGTGGCTGAGAATACATCCCAAGTTCGAAATGCGCGGTAGGGCTATCTACTCCTGAAGTTTCAATTTGTTCTTGATTTTCATTTTCCTTTAACCGAGTTGGATTACTCTCTTTATAACTATCTAGCTTGAAAATGCCGGCAATAACTAGACCACCACGCTTCAGATTTTTTACTCTTAGATTTCTGAGCACTTCTGCAATCATCGGCATCCCCAAGCCAAGGGATCCCCGTGAGCTAAAACCACGCGTGAATGCAAGTTGAATATTTTCTATTCCCGGTCCTTCGTCTATTGCAGTGACGTAGGTCACCAATTTTTTTTCTTTTTTGTAAATTGATATTTTGAGTTTTCCAGAACCAGCATATCGTACAATATTCGTCGCAATTTCGGAAACTACACTGGTTAATCTACCAAAATCTCCAGTTGAAATATACTCGGAATAATCAAGTTTTCTGAACTTATGCATAAAATGTATAAGGTCTGCTTTTGATCGCAGATGAGATTTGATAGAAATCATATGCTTTGGGTCGAGTATCATGTCCATAACCAAAACATTATCAAGAATCTGAAATCTGGAAACAATCGGAGCATTCATTTAGAACCAGCGCAATTGAGGGCTGTATCTTAGTTAATCTGACTGATCTGCCCATAATACGCAACGAATTTACTGCCTTCACCAGCAATAATGCTTCATCAACAACTAACAATTGTACTTGCTCAAGACTGATAATAACGCTGTGGATATCAGTTAAATAAATCCTCTCTTGCAAACTCGATAACTCATCTTTGAAATTGGTCATTTCATATGGCTGCATCAGCTCATATGCTAATTCTCGCTTCTCAGAGCGCATGAGGAGTAATATTCAAATTGAGTTTTTCTAGCGCTGCTTGGAAGGAGTCTTCCAACGTCGCTTTGGTATTAATGTCGCCAGTATTTATTCCCAACTCTACCAATGTCTGAGCAATTTCAGGAGACAGACCCGAAATCATTGTCTGGCATCCCATGAACTTGGTAGCACCCGCAATTTTCAATAATTGGTTAGCAACTTGCGTGTCCATTACACTGACGCCACTGATGTCAAGCAATAAGACAGTCGCGCGATATTTACTTATAGCCGCAAGCGTGCGTTGCATTATTTCCTTAGCTCTACCAGAATCGATAATGCCAAGTAGTGGTAACAATAATATACCTTGATAAATTGGAGTTACTGGGGTCGACATCTCCACTAACTCTTGCGCACTGGCGTTTAGCTTTTCTTTTTGTATTTCCGAGATACGATCGATGACGATAAAGCTATCGAGAAATAAGATTTTGTGAAATGCAATATTGAAATCATGTGTCTGGTCGGATGAAGCTTTGTTTTTATAAGCATTGGCAATGGACTGGGCCGAAAAGGATACACCCGCAAAATAGATATCGTTCGGAAGATCAATATTGGCGTGCACTTCTCCTACATTCCGCCGTTCTTCATACCAATCTTCATCAAGGGTAGCATTAAACAGAGAATTCCAGTATGCAATTTGCATTTTCCGAACTCTTTGAAGGCGTTGTTGATCGTTCGCAAAATAATGGTCATATTCAGGGTGATCAGACATCCAAGAATAAAAGGAGTCTAGATGCTTATCGATTTCTGGCATAACCAAGTCGCCAAGTTTTCGAACAAGCTTTATATCACCAGTCGTTACTTCAAATTTAGTTATTAGTTGCTTGATATCTGTCATTTGTAACTCCCTTTTACGCGGAACCATCACAATTAAAATTAGCTTAGTCAACATATGTCGCCGTTGGCTATCTTAGAATGGTTGAATTCATGTCAATCGACCAACGCCATATTACTTATGCAGACAAAAAGCGGTTATGATAACCTCTTCTCATTGATAAAAACCGACATGTGAGTTCGTAATTTAAACACTGTCGGCTTTGGTCAACTGTACTTTATATAGAAATACTAAGCTTTTCGTATTTCTTGACTTGTAGAATTTTAAACTAATTGAAATCTCAAGGCGAATGGAGGGTGCATGCTAGATCGTGATGTTGACACACTACAAAAAGACGAGCTAACGGGTTTTCTAACTCGTCATAGTTTACAGTCGGCCCTTCAGCAATTAGCAGACGATAATGGTGCTTTTAAACTCACAGTGTTCGCCGTCGAGGTGTCTCGTTTTGGTGTCGTAAATAGCAGTGTGGGACCTGGCATAGCAGATAAAGTCATTGCCACGGTTGCAAAGCGTTTGCGTAAAATGTTCCCCACAGCCTTTGCTATCGCAAGACTTCATGGAGACCATTTTGGGGTTGTTTTTAATCATGATAACAGTGTGAGTGAAAATTTAGATCATCTGCTAGATTTCTCTCAACGCCCCATCGCGATACGCGGAGAAGCGATAGTGTTGTCAGTACGTGTTGGTATTGCAGATACACAAATTGAATTTGAAACGCCCTACGACCTGGTCAACGCAGCTGAAATAGCATTATTGCATTCTAAAAAAACAATGACTAAAGTAAGTCACTTCGAAAAAAATATGATCAACGATGCACGAACATTGCATCAATTAGAGAACGATCTCAGGATTTCGTTGGTAACAAAAGCCCCAGAATTACACAAAGCTATTAGCAACTCAGAATTTGAGTTATTTTACCAGCCGATCGTGGACACCAAAACTGGTACGATCCATGCCTTTGAAGCATTGCTACGTTGGAACCATCCGAAACGGGGCATGGTTTCTCCAGCTGTGTTTATTCCACTGGCTGAGCAAATTCATGTCATGTCAGTGTTGGGTAATTGGATTATTCGTCGAGCATGTGCGGATGCTGTGAGTTGGGGTAAATCAAATGTTGAAAATATACCACCGAGTGTCAGCATAAATGTCAGCCCGATACAATTCCTCGAATTCGACCTTCTTTATTCAACTCTTAATGCAGCCATTGCAGAAACAGGCATTAGCCCTCAAAAAATAAAAATCGAAATCACTGAAAGTGCTAATTTTTCTACGTCGATGCGAGATAATCTGCGGAAAATCAAAAATTTAGGATGCCAAGTAGCGCTTGATGATTTTGGAACTGGCTACTCATCTATAGCTCAGCTCGTGCAATTACCACTCGATTATGTAAAAATAGACCGCTCACTTGTTCAGGAACTTGAAGACAAAGCATCGCCAGATCCTGCTCGAGCGACAAAACTCGCACGGTCGGTCCTAAATTTGGCTGCGAGCCTAGAGGTAAATAGTATAGTGGAGGGCATAGAAACACCTTACGGCCTGAACCAGGTTAATTTACTTGGTGCCGAGCTCATTCAAGGGTATGTTTTCTCAAAGCCAATTCCAGCCAGCGAAGTTGAAGCCTTTATCAGCAATTTCAAACTAGGGTAAAATTCATGACGGATGATATTTACAGTCTTGCCTACATTAGCAAAAATACCATCGCGGGCGATCAAGATGTGATCAATGCGCAAATTGAAAACATACTAATGACTGCTCAGAGCAATAATCCTGCGAAGGGAATAACTGGAGCATTACTTTATTCTGGCGGATATTTTTGCCAAGTCATAGAGGGTCCGGAAGAAGCGTTAGAGGACCTCTTTGAAACGATCCAAATGGACAGCCGCCATGCTGAATGCACGATATTGCATTTTGAGCCAATCGAAGAAAAAGGCTTCTCGGGTTGGTCAATGGCATTTGCGGGTATTGATGATAATATGCGATTTGACATAGACGGGATAAAAGCTTCAAAAGATGAGCTTGCCATGAAGTCCGCAGGAAAAGACCTGGTTAACGTTCTCGACGAATTAGTGTCTCAGCGACAATCAGTCAGTACTTAATAAATGTGTTCGACTTTAAAAGAGATTCTTTTGAAACTGAAGTCATCAATCAAATCTTTAGTACAAATGAGATCCGGTTTGATTAATCATTTCCAACCATGTTGGGATACAGTGCGCTTTTCTTTTAATTTAATAAACAACGAGAGAATTGTCTGACATGGTTGCACACACCTAAAAAAGTCAACTATAGAAAATAACCAGTCCTAGAATTATTGGTTTCGACCAATTTACTCTGCGACACGCGGGAGCAGCTCTGCCGGAGGCACAGGCTTGCTGTA
>WTJN01000107.1 GCA_011526265.1 Candidatus Arcticimaribacter sp.
TTATCCTTTGAAAAAGGGAACTCAAACGGGGTCAAAAAGGAACTCTTTTGGGTCTAAAACCTGACGGCTTCAGCTGCTAGCGATCACGCTCTCACATTTTTTCTGAAAAAGTTCGCCCCAGTTTTCACCATGCATTAGCACTATAAATTCCTCTGATGAAATTTGTGGATCAAAGCAGATTTGTAGAAGAATCAAATTTGATCTGTCATTAAGTCTAGTGTTGCATCCTTTGCGCGTTTTAAGTGACTTTCCATTTCTGCTTCACTTAGCTTCAATTCTCCAATCATCATTGCATTCAAAATACGCTCGTGCTCAACCCAACTTTGTTCTGCAGGTACGCTCGTATTTACGACTAAGCCTATAGCTCTGCGAATGTGAAACCAATTCGTGTTCATTGCAGCAATTAGTGTAGAGTTTTTGGTCCAGTTATAAATCATTTGATGAAAGTTAAAATCAGCGGCTATTTGTTCTTTCAAATCGCCTGATTTTACTGCACTCCAACCACGTTCCAATGCTTGTGCTGCCTCTAAATTAGCTGTTTCTGGCATTCGTTTGAAGGCTAACTGAATTGCAAACGGTTCAATAGCGCTTCGAAATTCATAAATTGAATTAAAGTGATCTAGGTTAATTGGCGATACAATGACACCCCTTCGTCCAGTCTCCTCAACAAAACCATTAGACTTGAGTATCGAAATAGCGCTGTTAATCGGTTGTCTGGAGACACTGAGCTGATTTGCCAGCTCGTCTTGGTTCAATCTTTCACCACTTGCCAATTCACCTGTGCATATTTTGTCGAGTAAAATATCATAAGCTTGCTCGGTAAGAGATTTTTCTAGTTTTACAATTTTCATAAGAACTTCCTTCTTTCGCATCTTTAACAAGTTTAAGTACTTGGTGTCTAGACAGAATACAAAATTTCGTATACGAAATACCAAATTATCAAAACCTATCTGTTGGAGAGGCATTATGTGTGAAATATTTTCAAGTCAAAATCCGGAAAGGTACGCTTCGACTACACGCCGTCTGCGATTGAATGGTCAGAGCACATCAATTCGATTAGAAAATGCGTTTTGGGAAACTCTAGATGAAATTGCTGCTATCGATGGTGTATCCACGCCATCTTTCATATCAGAACTTCACTCTGAAATTTTAATATTCAAAGGCGAACCGCAAAATTTCACTTCTTTGTTACGATGTGCGTGTTTGAAGTTTATGCAACAAAATAGAGAGCTTAACCAATCGTCGTACGCTGCCGAGTGACTCTAAAGTATTTTGCTTCGCATACGTAGTATTTGGTTACTACCACAAGCCCAATTTGATTCTCGTACAGTATTTTTGCGAACACTCATTTACGGGAGATAACAGTGGCAAAACAAATTCACTCTATGCTGCGTGTGCTAGACGAAAGAAAATCGATCGAATTCTATAAAACAGCCTTCGGACTTCAGATAGCAGACAGATTAGATTTCAAAGATTTTACACTTGTTTATCTTGTGAATGATGAATCTGATTTCGAACTAGAGCTTACGATCAATAAGGGCCGTAGCGAACCTTACGATTTAGGTGATGGTTATGGGCACCTCGCGGTTTCAGTCACTGATTTGGATCGTGAACATGCAAGGCTTCAAGGCGAAGGTCTACAACCACGCAAACTTGTAGAATTTGCGCCTAATGGCGAAAAAATTGCCAGATTCTTCTTCATTACAGATCCAGATGGCTACGAGATTGAGGTTCTCGAAAGAGGAGGTCGCTTTAAATGAAAACTCAGGGAGAAAATATTATGAATCAGAATAAGTGCCCGGTTGGTCTTACCAGGCGAGAACTGTTAGCTAGAAGTACGGCAGCAGGTGCTTCATTTGTAATTGGTGCAGGATTTCTAGCCTCACCTAATGCAGCATGGGCTATCGAGACTGCTGTGCTCAAACCTGAAAGCATGGCAGCTTTGGTACAGATGGCCAGAGATATTTATCCGCACGATAAAGTTGGCGACGAATATTATGTAATAGCGTTAAAGGGTTATGATAGCGAAAGTACGGCACCAGCCGTTGAGAGTGGTATTGAAAAACTCAATGCCCGCGCTCGAGCAGCAGGATATGAAAATTACGTCTCTGTTGGCTGGGAAGAGGATCGTGTTGCAATATTGCGTTCAATTGAAGAAGAGGCGTTTTTTCAACAAATCCGCGGTGGCTTAGTGACAGGTCTCTACAATCAAAAAGAAGTGTGGCCGATCTTTGGTTACGAGGGTGCTTCATTCGAATACGGCGGCTACATCGACCGTGGTTTCAATGACATCAATTGGCTTTAAAAAGGAGAAGATCAATGACCGCAAAATTTGATCATTCTGATGACAGTGTCGTCGTTGTTATTGGTACAGGCGCAGGTGGTGGAGTTCTTTCGAATGAACTTGCGCAAAAAGGAATTTCAGTTGTTGCGCTGGAGGCTGGTGACAGACATTACCCCGAAGATTTCATAAATGATGAGTGGGAAAGTTTTGGTCAATTAGCTTGGACAGATGCTCGTACGACCTCAGGTGACTGGCGTGTCGCTAAAGATTTCGCTGGTTTACCGGCATGGATCGTTAAATCAGTCGGTGGTACCACGCAGCATTGGGCAGGGGCGTCGCTCCGTTTTCAAGAGCATGAATGGAAGGCAAAGACAACTTATGGGGAAGTTTCTGGAGCGTCGTTACTGGATTGGCCAATTGATGCAGCAGAAATGGACCCGTGGTATACAAAAGCAGAGGATAAATTACAGGTTACCAGAACGGGCAATAGGCCCGGATTGCCTGGAAACAACAACTTTCGCGTTTTTGAAAAAGGTGCAAAAGCCCTTGGTTATAAAAATGTGCATACAGGCCGTATGGCAATTGCTTCACGTGATGATAGCGATCGGATTATGTGTCAGCAAACAGGCTTCTGTTTTCAGGGTTGTAAGTGGGGCGCTAAATGGTCTGCGGGATACCATGATATTGAACAAGGAGAGGCCACTGGTAACCTGGAAGTTAGACCAGGATCACATGTCGCACGAATTCTGCATGATGATAGTGGCAAGGTTACGGGAGTGGAGTACTTTGACAAAGAAGGTAACCTTCATTTCCAAAAGGCCCGTATTGTTTGCTTAGCAGGTAACTCATTTGAGAGCCCACGATTGCTCTTAAATTCAGCGTCCTCCATGTATCCAACAGGCCTCGCAAACTCATCCGACCAAGTAGGCCGTAATTACATGCGCCATATGACTGGATCTGTATACGCCGTTTTTGACAAGCCAGTGAAAATGTGGCGCGGTACAACAATGGCAGGGATCATACAGGATGAAGCCGGACATAACCCATCGCGAGGGTTCGTTGGTGGATATGAAATGGAAACACTGAGTTTGGGGCTACCATTCATGGCGGCATTCTTAAATCCGGGGGCATGGGGGCGCGAATTCACGACAGCGCTTGATGCTTATGAAAATATGGCAGGTATGTGGCTTGTAGGTGAAGACATGCCTCAAGCTACGAACCGGGTTACCTTAAATACTGATGTAAAAGACCAGTGGGGGTTACCCGTTGCCAATGTACACTTTGATGATCACCCAAATGACATTGCCATGCGAAATCACGCTTATAAGCAGGGTACCGCGGTATATGAAGCTGTTGGCGCCACACGTACTTTTCCAACTCCCCCTTATCCTTCGACGCACAATCTTGGCACAAATAGGATGAGTGCAAAACCTGAGGACGGTGTTGTTAATAAATGGGGGCAAACACATGACATCAAAAACTTGTTTATTTCTGATGGGTCTCAATTCACGACGGGTGCAGCAGAAAACCCGACGCTGACAATTGTAGCATTGGCAATCAGGCAAGCGGATCATATTGCGAGAGAAATGAGCGCGAAAAATTTGTAAACTTTTGCGGCGCCAATTGGCGCCGTAATTTTTGAAAGGTTAAGGAATTTTGAAACTTATGAAACGAGAGTCAATTTACCAACCCGAGCAGGAGGGTCTAATTTTTCCTGAATTGCCAAAATTTGAAAATATCGCAGATGACAGAAAGCATCGAAAAGAGCGTCTTGTTGCCGCCTGTAGAGCATTCGCAATTGAAGGTTTCGATTATGGTTTTGCGGGTCACTTAACTGTTCGTGATCCCGAGTTTCCAAATCTTTATTGGACGAACCCAATGTGTGTCCATTTTGATAAAGTGAAAGTTTCGAATTTGATCCTAGTTGATCACGAAGGAATAGTTTTAGAAGGCGAGTATGCAGTAAACCGTGCTGGCTTTGTTTTGCACGCAAATGTGCATGAAGAGCACGAAGATATTATTTCAATGTGCCATGCACACACCACTTTTGGTACAGCTTGGTGTTCTACTGGTCTTCCTATAGAGCCAATAACCCAAGATGCATGTGCATTCTTTGAGGATCATGTAGTTATCGGTGAACAAGCTGGCGCAGTTGCTGTGGAAAATCATGCGGGCGCAGATGTTGCCAAAGCTTTCAAAGGTGTGAAGGCAGCACT
>WTJN01000092.1:0-4165 GCA_011526265.1 Candidatus Arcticimaribacter sp.
GCTTTTGTTTTGAATCTTCTCGACCTTGCAGGCTATGTCATCGACAGAATCGAGGTTTATCAGACGCTTCCCAACCATGCTCGTTTGTTTCGGGTGCGCTTCGATGATGACACCAATGGCGGCTTTATTTTTATTCGCTGGGACAAGAAGAAAATGGAAAACTATGTCGACAACAAACGCATTGATCCCGGACTGTATTACAACCTTAAAGCAGCCAAAGAGATCATGCGACAACAAACAGACTTGCTTTCATTTGGCGTTGAAGACGGTGCCCTCCAAGCACCTGATCAAGAAAAGATTAGCCCCGAGGATCTCGAAGGCCTTCGCCAACAATACGACCTTGACCAAGAAGAAAAAAAGTTGCGCGAACTAGAAAAAGCCAACAAGTCGCGCAAGCGCAGGAAACAGAATTAAATTTCTGTAAAAAGTGAACCATTTCTTTTTAGTTCCCATCCCATCTGGGTATTTTTGTTTAAATATTTTTATTTATGTTTCAACAAAAATGGTGGGTGTTGGGTTTTCTCTTTAGCACCTATACGCTCATTGCGCAGACAGCGGGTAGCCTCACAGGGCGTGTACTCGATAACAAATCTTTACTCCCGCTTCCCGGAGCTACCGTGGTGGTAGATGAAATAAATGTTGGGGTCATCACCGACGAGGAAGGCTATTTCTATATCAAAGATTTGCCCGCGCAAACCTATAATATCACGGCCAGTTACTTGGGCTATGAGAACCAAACGAAATTCAATGTCATTGTGAAATCGGTGGGCACCAGTGATTTGTTGTTCAAGCTCGATGAAGTCGCGGAATTGTTGGAAGAGGTGGTTGTGGCCAAAAGTCCTTTTCGCACTTCCAAAGAAACGCCACTATCGACCCAATCGCTTTCGGCCGTTGAAATTGAAACCTATCCGGGTGGGAACAACGACATCGCAAAAGTGGCCCAAAGCCTTCCCGGAATATCCCCCTCGATTGGTGGGTTTCGCAATGATTTTATTATTCGCGGTGGTGCACCAAACGAAACGGTCTATTATCTCGACGGTGTAGAAATCCCCAACATCAATCACTTTAGCACGCAAGGAAGTGCTGGGGGGCCCGTGGGCATGCTGAATGTCGATTTTATTCGTGAGGTAACTCTTTCTACTTCGGCTTTTGGTGCAGAATATGACAATCCCCTATCGGGTGTACTTGCTTTTGAGCAACGCGAAGGAAACACGCAAAACACAGCGACAAAATTACGTATTGGCGCCAGTGAAGCAGGAATCACACTGAACACCCCTCTGCTGAAAGGAGATAAAGAACGGGCCAATACGACCTTGATGTTGTCGGCTCGACGCAGCTATCTTCAGTTTATTTTTGCTTTGGTTGGTTTGCCCATTCGCCCAGACTATTGGGATTACCAGTGGAAATTGACTCATACCATTGACAATTACAACACCCTGAGTTTTATTGGCCTGGGGTCGATCGATGATTTTTCGGTCGTTGCTCCCGAGGAATTCGATGCAGAACAACAATCCACCATAGAGCAAGTACCCATCATCCAACAGCAAACGACCACCATGGGGCTATCGTGGACAAGAAAATTTAAAAATGGAAATGGGCGACTCCGCACCACACTCAGCACAAATCGCCTTCAAAATATTTTTAGTCGTTATGCCGATAACGAACAAAAAACCGGTGTTCTTTTTGAAAACGATGCCTTGGAACAAGAAACAAAATTGCGTGTTCATTTCACTCAATTCAAAGGGGCTTGGAAATTTGGTGCAGGAATCAATCTTCAACACTCCAAATATGAAAACGACACCTTTGGGCAACGAGAAGGGTTTGACTATAACAGTGAATTCGATTTCATGAAATATGGGTTGTTTGGGAAGGCAAGCCGTGACTTCATGAATAATCGCTTATCGCTTTCTTTGGGCATACGCGCTGACGCAGATACCTTCTCGACGGGGAGCACGCTGGTGGATAATCTTTCCCCCAGAATCTCGGCCAGCCTTCAACTCGATGAAAATCAGCGGTGGAAAATGAATGCTTCGGCTGGGAGGTATTTTAAATTACTCCCCTACACCGTTCTTGGTTTTCAGGACAACGCAGGAAACTTCATCAATAAAAACAATCGCTACACACAAAGCAATCATTATGTACTGGGTCTAGAATTTAATCGTACGCCCACCTCGCGGATTACCATCGAAGGGTTTTTGAAAGACTACAATCAGTATCCTGTGTCTATTCTCGACCAAGTCTCTTTGGCCAACAAAGGCGGGGGCTTTGAAGTTTTGGGGAATGAACCCATCACAGACACGGGCAACGGAAAAAGCTATGGTCTTGAAGTTTTGTTTCAACAAAAGCTCACCAAAAACTTTTATGGGGTACTAGCCTACACCTATTTCTTCAGTGAATTTAGCCGTGGTGACGGGCCTGAATTGCCTACGGTTTGGGACAGCAGAAATCTATTGTCCTTTACTGGAGGGTATAAACTACGACGCAACTGGGAAGTCTCTCTGCGCTATCGCTATGCCGGGCAAACCCCTTATGTCCCCACCAATGTCGATGCAAGCCTGAGTGCTTATCCGCTTATTGTGCTGGATTACAACCGATTGGGCGAAGAGAAATTGGATGTCTTTAGTCAAGGAGATTTGAGAATTGATAAAAAATGGAACTTTAAAAAGTTGTCGTTCAATCTATATTTTGAGGTGCAAAACTTTTTGGCACAGGCCGTTCCACAACCGCCAGAATACGGACTCGATCGCGATGCAGAAGGAAATATCCTCTCCCCACGAAATCTAAGTGTCGTGGATACCAACCGCACTCAAACACCCTTGCCTTCGTTTGGGTTTGTTTTTGACTTCTAGGATTTGGGCAAATAGAAATCCTGCACCAGTGCCTGATAGGCGTCTGTTTTTTGATGTCTACTGATTTCTAAGACAAGTTCGTCCTCTTCTACAGGGCGCTGCGTGGGGGAAAAACAAAGCAACTGGCGCTTTACCGGAGCACCAATATGCCCTTTCACTGCCGTGTTTTTAATCAAATGTAGTGCTGTGGTTTTTGCAGAGTCAATTATTTTTTCGGCATAATCCGTAGGGACAATAAGAGAAAAATGTCCTTGTGGTGTAAGCATCTTTTCTACGCCACCAATAAGCTGTTGATAGGGGAGATGGTGGGCTTGACGGGCCATTGATCGCTGGATGTTTTCACTCCTGCTGGGCGAAAAATAGGGTGGATTGCAAACAATTAAATCGTATCGGCGCTTTGCGACAAGGCAAAAGTCCGCAAACGACTGCTCCAATAGGTAACAGCGATCTGCCCACGGACTGGTAGAAAAATTAAACCGTGCTTCGGCGGCGGCCAATGGGTCTATTTCAATGGCATCGATGTTCAATCTTTCGAAGCGCTGTGCAAGTTGCAAAGCCACCAAGCCGGTACCGGTACCAATATCGAGTGCCCAACTGTCCTGAGGAGTTCCCAAAGCCCAAGCCCCCAACAGGACGCCATCGGTTCCCACCTTCATGGCACTACTGGTTTGACGGATCGCAAACTGCTGAAATTGAAAAACCTTTGCCATACCGCTAAAGGTACAAATCCATAAAACCCTCGGGGAGCTGCACTGTAATTCGTTGGTGTTCCCGATCGACAAGGTCAATAAAATCATCGTGTATGGGGATGAGAATTTCCTTGGCCCCATCGACAACGAAAAGGGCTTGTGCCGTTTGATCAATTACCCCCTTAATAGTCCCAATGACTGCCCCGTCAGAGAGACACACCTCGAACCCTATCACTTCGTGATAATAAAATCGATTCCCCGTTAGGGGCGGCAAAATAGAAAGCGGAAGATAGAGATCGTTTTGCAGCAATCGTTCGGCCGATTGTTCATTGTCAATGCCCTCGAACTTTATCCGCAGCAAAGACGATTTTTGCAGGCGCGCTTTTTCAATAAAAAAAGGAACCAGTCGTTGTCGTTCTTCGACAAAAACTGATTCCAAGTGGGTAAAATCTTCAGGGCTGTCGGTGTCTAATTTGACAAGCACCTCGCCCTTGTAGCTGAATTTAGAGACGATGTTTCCCAAAAAGAAACAATCTTCTTTTTTCATCCGACTTATTCCTGAGCAGCTTCTCCTTCGGCAGGAGTTTCTTCCGCAGGAGCAGCTTCTGCTTCTTCGGCAGCTTCTTC
>WTJN01000092.1:4265-6399 GCA_011526265.1 Candidatus Arcticimaribacter sp.
TCGGCCGTTAAGCCGTCTTTCTTCGCTTGGATTTTTGCTTCTTTTTCCGTCACCCATGCCTCAAACTTTCGTCGGCAGCTTCTTGGGTAAGAGCACCTTTGCGCACCCCTCCATTGAGGTGGTGTTTCAACAACACACCGCGGTAAGACAACAATGTTCTAGCAGTGTCGGTGGGTTGAGCCCCGTTTTCCAACCACTTCACGGCTGAATCAACATTCAATTCTACGGTCGCAGGATTGGTGTTGGGATTGTAGATTCCGATTTTTTCGAGGTAACGTCCGTCGCGTTTTGCGCGGGAGTCAGCGGCAACGACCCAATAAAATGGTTTTCCTTTTTTTCCGTGGCGTTGCAATCTAATTTTTACTGGCATAACATATTAATTTGTGAGTGTACGCGACACTCGGTTGATTAATTCAGACCGCAAATGTAATACAATTATTTTGAAAAGCACGCCGTGGATTTTTGTTTGCTCGCTTTCAGGTTTGTAGAACCAGTTTTTAGCCCTATTTTTGCGCCCTAATTTATTGAGAAATTTCATGCAAATTACACGAAACGACATCGACGCCCTAAACGCCACCATTGCCATTTCACTTGAACAAGCTGACTTTGAAGAAAAAGTAAGCGCAGTGCTCAAGGATTATCGCAAGAATGCTAACATTCCTGGATTCCGAAAAGGGCACGTTCCCATGGGAATGATTAAGAAGCAATACGAAACTGCCGTCACTGCCGACGAGGTGAATAAGTTGCTCCAAGAGAACCTCAATAAGTATATTCAGGAAGAAAAACTTGAACTTTTGGGCAACCCGCTACCGGTGATGCAAGAAGACATTGACTGGAAAGCAGCAAGCCTCTCTTTTTCTTTTGAATTGGGTTTGGCACCCGCATTTGACGTAAAAATCAAATCCAAAAAAGCCATCACAGCCTACAAAATTGAGGCAGACAAGAAAATGATTGAAGAGCAATTGAACTACCTTCAAAAACAATATGGAAAACTTGAATCCCAAACTGAGGTGGTTGAAGGAACCGAGTTGAGCCTAAAAGTAGTGAATGAAGATGCCGCAATCGATCAAACTACCACCATTGAATGGGAGCAAATTAAAGGAAAGAAAAACCAAAAAGCATTCATCACTGCGGGATTGAATAGCGCATTTACCATCAAAACAAAAGGCCTATTTACCGAAGACCACATCACAGCCCGTGTACTGGGAACGAATGTGTCCGATCTAGAAAACATTCCCGCTGAAGTTGAGGTGACTGTGACAGAAGCCAACAAACGTATTTTGGCCGATTTGGATCAAGAACTTTTTGACAAACTCTATGCGCCAGGAGAGGTTAAAAATGTTACCGAACTGAAAGAAAAAATAAAGTCCGGCATTGAAAGTCAATTCTCACAACAGGCTGAGCAGAAGTTATTGAACGATGTGACCGAGCGCTTGATTGAAGAAACCAAGTTTGACTTACCCAAAGAGTTCCTCATCAAATGGTTGCAGCAAAGCGGGGAAAACCCATTGAGCCAAGAAGAGGCTGTTGCTGAATTCGAAAAGTCCGAAAAAGGGATTCGCTATCAACTCATCGAGGGCTGGCTAGTGAAAAACAATGACTTGCAACTGCAATTCGAAGAGTTACAAAACTTTGCCAAAGACATGATCAAAAAACAAATGGCACAATACGGCCAATTGAATCCATCGGACAAAGAATTGGATGATATCGCCGCGCGCATTTTTAGTAATCAAGAAGAAACCAAGCGTCTATCCGATCAGTTGATGAGTCAAAAATTGTTGGATTTTTACAAGGAGAATGCCAATTTGAAAGAAAAGAAAGTCACTTATGACAGCTTTGTCAAAGAGGCATACGGCAATGCAAAATAAATTTCTTTAATTTTAGAGGCATAAAAAACAGTTATGAACTACGGAAAAGAATTTAAAAAATACGCGACAAAACATCACGGCATTAGCGCCATGCACTACGATAAAATCACCAGTAGCATGACCCCCTACATCATAGAGGAACGTCAAATGAACGTGGCCCAAATGGATGTTTTCTCCCGCTTGATGATGGATCGCGTGTTGTTTTTGGGGACGGCCATCAACGATCAAGTGGCCAATATTATTCAGGCGCAATTGTTGTTCTTACA
>WTJN01000092.1:6499-7796 GCA_011526265.1 Candidatus Arcticimaribacter sp.
TTGAAACTCAAAGACGAGTTGTACCAAATCATTGCCAAGCACTCCGGACAAACGATGGAAAAAGTACATCAAGACAGTGATCGTGATTACTGGATGAAAGCCGATGAAGCCAAGGCATACGGAATGGTCGACGAAGTGTTAACCAAATAATTCCTCCCACCATGAGCAACGAAGAACTCAACTGTTCCTTTTGTGGCCGCGCCAAGGCGCAAACCGAATTATTGATTGCAGGACTGGATGCCCATATTTGTGATCGGTGTATCGAGCAAGCCCACGGAATCGTTGCTGAGGAAAATCAAAACACAGAAACCGCTACAGCAGGCTTTGAACTTAAAACCCCTATTGCAATCAAAGCCTTTCTCGACGAACATGTTATAGGGCAAACCGAAGCCAAAAAAAGCCTCTCGGTTGCTGTCTATAACCATTACAAACGCATACTTCACCAAGGAAAAACCCCAGACATTGAAATCCAAAAAAGCAACATGCTTTTGGTGGGACAAACAGGAACTGGAAAGACCCTTTTGGCGCAAACCATTGCCAAAATGCTTCACCTCCCCCTGGCCATTGTCGATGCGACTATTTTGACCGAAGCCGGTTATGTTGGAGAGGACGTGGAGAGCATCCTCACACGTCTATTGCAAGCCGCCGACTATGACCTCGAACGGGCGGAAAAAGGGATTGTATTCATCGATGAGATCGACAAAATAGCCCGAAAAAGCGACAACCCCTCCATCACCCGCGATGTGTCTGGGGAAGGCGTCCAACAAGCGCTTTTAAAACTTTTGGAAGGAACTACAGTGAATGTCCCTCCAAAAGGCGGACGCAAACATCCCGATCAAAAATTCATTGAAGTAGATACCTCGAATATTCTTTTCATTGCCGGGGGAGCCTTTGATGGAATCGAAAGGGAAATTAATAAACGGTTGAACTTGCAGGCCATCGGATATAAAACATCAAAAAGCGAAGAAGTCATTGACAAGGACAATCTCTTGCAATACGTTAACCCAAAAGACATCAAAGCTTTTGGTTTGATTCCTGAGATTATTGGCCGTTTACCCGTGCTGACCTATATGCATCCCCTTGATCGGACGACGCTACGGTCGATCTTGACGGATCCTAAAAATGCACTGATTAAACAATACCAGTCCCTTTTTGCCATCGATGACATTGTGCTGGAATTCACCACAGGTGCCCTTGATTTTATTGTAGACAAGGCGCTGGAATACAATCTAGGCGCAAGAGGTTTACGCTCGTTGTGTGAGGCTATTCTGACCGAGGCCATGTTTAGCCTACCCGG
>WTJN01000092.1:7896-17575 GCA_011526265.1 Candidatus Arcticimaribacter sp.
CATAGGGCACCCCCAATACCACTTCACTTAGCGGGATAATCGCTTCATCGCCTTTTCCGTGCGGAATGAATTCATAAAAGATACCATAATCCAACATGAGCAATAAATCCTCTGAATCATTGCTATCTTGAATGGCGAAGAACCCTTCTGATGCGTTGTAAATTTCATAGAACGAGATCGCATGGTCGGCGAAAAGGGTTTCGAATTGTTGTCGATAGGGACGAAAGCTGACCCCCCCGTGAAAATAAACCTCAACATTGGGCCAAATCTCCTTCAAAGATTGCTGTGGGTGAGTGGACAATACCTGCTGTAAAAGTACGAGCATCCATGAAGGAACACCCAGTAAACCCGTCACGTTTTCTTTGCTGGACTCTTCAACAATGGCCTTCATTTTCTCTTCCCATTCAGCCATGAGTGAAATCTTGGCGTTGGGGGTCGTGTTCCATTCTGCCCACAATGGGAGATTATCGGTCATGATCGCGGACAAGTCACCAAATGTAGTGTTGGCCTGTTGGTAAAGCTCTTGACTTCCACCCAAACGCAGGGTTTTCCCGGTAAACAATTTGGCTTCTGGGTTATTGTTAATGTACAACGACAACATGTCCTTCCCTGCTTTGTAGTGGCAGTCTTCGAGGGCTTCTACACTCACGGGAATGAACTTGCTTTTCGCATTGGTGGTTCCACTCGACTTGGCATACCACTTGATGGGCGTTGGCCAAAAAAGATTGTCTTCTCCCCCACGGCTGGCCGTAATATCCGCAGCGATGTCTTCATAGGAAACCACTGGCAAACGCTGTGCGAAATCTTCATATTTCCGAATACTTCCAAAATTGTACTGATACCCCTTTTTGGTCTTTTGGGAATAATCCAAAAGACTGTGCAACACCTCTTGCTGGACCTCATTGGGATATTTGACAAAAAGCTCGATTTGATGAATGCGCTTTTTTAGGAACCAGGATGCAATGGAATTGAATAAGGGGAAAGCCATAGAAACATGTATCTTTAAGCATAAAAATAACGCATTCTCAGCATATGTTTTCAGGTGTTTTACAAAAAATGACGGCGGAAATCAACGGACCGGTCCGCTACTACCTCCGTGGAGACCATCACTTTTTGACGGTCAATCAATGTTTAAATCGATCGCTAACACTTCGACTAAAAGGGTTTCAATGCCTGAATTGCAGCGGGCAACAAGAGATTTTTGCGCAGGGCTTTTGCCGAAAATGTTTTTTTGAAAGCCCACAAGCCGGCGACTGGATCATGCGCCCCGAATTGAGCAAGGCGCACTTGGATATCGAGGATCGTGATCTCGCCTACGAAAAGAAAGTCCAACTGCAACCCCATATTGTCTATCTGGCCCTTTCTAGCCATTTGAAAGTAGGGATCACTCGGAAGTCGCAAGTACCCACCCGCTGGATTGATCAAGGGGCGCATCAGGCACTGGCCTTACTCGAAGTACCCAATCGTTATCTCTCGGGTGTGGCTGAAGTGGCCCTGAAGTCCATTTTTTCAGACAAGACGAATTGGCGCAAGATGTTGCAATTCTCGGATATTGCACCCGTGGATTGGACGGCCGTTCGGGCAGAAGCCATCGATCATCTCCCCAAAGAATTGAAACCCTACCTCTTGCCCGAAAGCACTCCAACCGAAATCGCTTTTCCTGTCCATCAATATCCCGAAAAAGTAAAAAGCCTCAACCTGAAAAAAAGCAAGGAATACACGGGGGTATTGAAAGGCATCAAAGGACAATACCTCATTTTCGACGATCAGACGGTTTTCAATATCCGCAGCAACGAAGGGTTGGTGGTCGATATTTCAATCGTCTAGTCGCGGTGCGTTTTCGCCGATTGGCTCACCATCCGATTGATTTCAGAAATTTCTTCGGCGGTCAAGTGCCGCCATTGCCCTTTGGGTACATCCAAATGAACATTCATGATCCGAGTGCGTTTTAGGGTCACCACTCGATAATCTAAATACTCACACATGCGGCGAATTTGACGGTTCAGTCCCTGTGTCAGCACAATCTTGAAGGTCTTTTTATGCGTTTGTTTCACCACGCAAGGCCGGGTAATCGTCCCCAAGATGGGAATCCCGCTGGACATTTTTTCGACAAATTCGGACGTAACAGGCTTGTTCACCGTGACCACATATTCTTTCTCGTGATGATTGCGCGCCCGAAGAATTTTGTTGACAATATCGCCGTCATTGGTGAGAAAAATCAACCCCTCCGAAGGCTTGTCTAGGCGGCCGATGGGGAAAATGCGGGTGGGGTAATTGATGTAATCGATGATATTGTCTTTTTCAACCCGGGTGTCGGTGGTACAAACAATGCCCACAGGCTTGTGAAAAGCCAAATACACCGGGGGATCTTCTTGGTGATCAATCACCTCCCCATCAATTTCAATCTGATCGTTGGGGGTTACCTTAAGCCCCATGGGCACTGGCGTACCATTCACAACAATCCGTCCTTGCTCGATCAACTTGTCTGCTGCCCGTCGAGAGCAATAGCCAATCTCGCTTAGATATTTGTTTAATCGTGTCGCCTTTTGCTCTTCCATTATATGCTTTCCAAATTAATTTCTTCCCCCGATTTTAAGTCAAATCGCTTGCGGAACAGCCCCACAAAAAGATACAAAAAAGGTGTGTCGATCGCCGCAACAAATAGTTTAAAAATAACGCCCGAAACCACCAAGCCCAAAAACATGTTCCACGGCAAGAGACCAAAGCTGCAGAGCAGCGCAACAACCGTCACCGAATCAATAATTTGTGAGGCAAAAGTGGAGCAGTTGTTGCGTAACCACAAATATTTTCCATGGGTGACCTTTTTCCAAAAGTGATAGATGCGTATGTCGATCAGTTGGGCTGTCAAATAGGCAATCATCGATGCCAATACCGCAAGGGGGGACAAAGAAAAGACTTGCGTAAACACAGCGTCGTCAATAGGGGAATTGGGAATGGCTGGGACTGCCCCAGCGACCAGTATGATCCCGATGGAAAAAAAAGACGCAAAAATACCCGCCAACACCACTTGGTTGGCGCGTTTTTGACCATAGATTTCAGAAATCAAATCAGTGATTAAAAACGTAATGGGATAAGGTAAAATCCCAACGGAAAGTTCAAACAATCGTACACCAAAAACAGTGCCTTCAAAGGGATACCAAAAGAAGAACTTTTGAAAAATCAAATTGGACACCACCAAAGAAGTAATGAACAGAGCGGCCAAATAGAGATATATCCTTTGGGCCAGAACTTGATCTGCTTTACGCATGCTTATTCGATTTCAACCGCAAAAGGCAGTTGGGCTTGATACTGCGCTTGTGGGGGATGATTGTTCAGGCGACTCAAAAAGACTTCCACCTCTTTGGGTAGAATCCCTTGCAAGGGTACCATTGCTTTTCCAAGGGGGCCCATTACTCCAATAATATCGTCAAACTCAGGCTCAATTTTGGGATACGAAATAAGGTTGTATTCCTCTATTTCGGCCAATCGAGCGGCCGCTGCCAAGGCTTCATCCATTCCTCCCAAACCGTCGATCAATCCATTGTCTAGCGCAGCAGGACCCATCCAAACACGCCCTTGAGCAATTTGTTCGACTTCGTCGAGTGATAACCCTCGCCCCTCGGCAACGCGCTGTTTAAAAGTGTCGTAAACGTGGGTAATCCCCTTTTTGATCGACGCTCGCGCACCGCCTTCCGGGGCTTTGAATAAACTAATCCCCAAGGCATTGTCGTGGGTTTGCACATGCTGCGCATTGATGCCATAGCTCTCTGCAAAAGATTTGGCATTGGGCACCGTGGCAAATACCCCTATCGAACCGGTGATAGTCAAATCATTGGCATAAATCTCATCGCCTGCAGCTGCCAAGTAGTAGCCACCCGAGGCAGCCACATTACCCATCGACACGACCAACGGTTTTTTCTTCTTAGCTTCCATCAGTGCTTTCCACAAAATATCAGACGTCAGGGCACTTCCTCCAGGAGAATCGATGCGTAAAACAATGGCTTTGACCCGGCGGTTGTTGGTGGCTTCCTCTATGGCGTCCAAAAACACTTCTTGCCCAATAACAAACTCACTCCCCTCGCCATACAACACAGGACCCTGAGCGTAGATAACAGCAATACGATCGCGAACACCCTTGGTATACAAGCCGTTGTTGCCAATGAGTTGCTGTACTTCTACCACCCGCAATTTTTCCTCCGAATCAATGATGTCTTTCAGTTTTTGCGTGTAATCGTCTTCGTAAAGAAGCCCATCGATCAGCCCGTTTGCTTGTGCATCCTCGGGCAAACTGGCCGATAAGCTGTTGGCAATAGCATCCAACTGCTCACGATTCATTTGCCGTGAAGCACCTACGGCTTCTTGAACTGTTGTCCACACACTCTGCAACATTTCATCGATTTGCATGCGGTTGCTCTCACTCATTTCATTTTCCAAATAGGGCTCGACAGCACTCTTGTATTTTCCATGACGGATGACCTCCATTTTAAGGCCATATTTCTCTTGAAAATCTTTGTAGTATAGCACCTCTGCCGCCAAACCTTTAAACTCCATTCCCCCCATGGGATGAAGAAAAATAGAATCCGACACCGATGCGATATAGTATCCCTTTTGTGAAAAATAGTCGCCGTGGGCGTAGACAAATTTCCCCGAGGCGCGGAATTCTTCCAATGCCTTGCGAAGGGTTTGGGCCTGCGACCACCCCAGTTGGGGATACTGTGCAACCAAATCAATCGCTTTAATTTTTTCCTCTTGCGACGCTTTACGTATCGCTTGCACCAAGTCATAGAATTTGTAGGTTTCCTCATTGAGGCCGAGGGCGACCTCCAATTCTTGAGCCGCAGGGATATTATCGTAAATCGGCTGATCTAAATCCAGCCGTAAAATGCTTTCCGATTTAATTTCTGCCACTTGCATCTCTTCGGCGGTAATCAAAGTGGCCATACTGGCAATTCCGACGAACAACAGTACGCCGATGATAATAAAAGCAACCACAGTGCCTAATACAGAGGCTAAAAAATGCTTAAAAAAATTCATGATTCATCAATTTCATTGTATTCCTATGCATTAGGCGACAATTCAAGGAAATTGTTACACATTTATTTAAAAAAGACTTTAAGGTGGTCTTTACACGCTTCATCAGCCATAAAGATTCACTAATTTAGCGGGCTATGGTTTATCTTTCATTGGGGAGCAATTTGGGCGATCGTTTCGCTTTTCTTCAAATCGCCGTGGGCATGATTGCCTACCGATTGGGGAATGTGCCGCACTGTTCGCCCGTCTACGAAACCCCTGCATGGGGGTTTGAAAGTACTCCTTTTCTCAATGCCTGTATCGCCATTGAAACTGACTATTCGCCCATGGAAGTCTTGTCCATTGTGCTCGACATTGAACGATTCCTCGGCCGCCACCGCCCCAGTGATCAAGATGGTTACCAGGCCCGTACCATCGATATCGACCTTTTGTTCCATGACCAAAAAGTAATCGATAACAAGGCCCTGCAGCTTCCGCATCCCCGTATGGCCCAACGCCGTTTTATCCTTGCCCCGCTTGTTGATCTGGCACCCGATTTTTTCCACCCAATCGCACAGCAAAACTGTGCTACTTTATTGAAAGAATGCCCGGACCCCGCTGTGATTCACCCTCATAAAAAAACCCTCTTCCCCACCAACCCCCAAAAATACTTGGCCGTGGAGGGCCTTATTGGTGCTGGAAAAACCGCTTTTGCCCAAGCGCTCGCAACGGCCATTAATGGGCGCTTACTGCTCGAGAATTTCGTGAAAAACCCCTACTTAGCGGACTTCTACAAATCGCCAGAAAAATTTGCCCTTCAAGTGGAAACTTTTTTTCTCGAAGACCGACAACGGCAACAACAACATTTTTTTGCACGGGAAGAAAAGCATCCTGTTGTGGCCGATTATACCCTAGAAAAGTCCTTGTTGTTTGCCCAAATGAACCTCCAAGAGAAACAGTTGCAGGACTACACCCAAAGACACCAAGAAATCACGAAACAACTTCCTGTCCCAGAGGGAGTCGTTTACCTCGATGTAAGCGTCGACCGTGCCGGCAACAACATCAAGCATCGGGGGCGTAAAATGGAAGAGGAACTCTCAACCGACTACCTGCGGCAACTCGATAAGGCTTACACCCAATGGCAAAATGCAACGACCCTGCCCCTGCTTGTTTTGTCAACAAATGACATGGATTTTGTGCACAACAAATCGGATCTATACCGCTTGCTATATCGCTTTTTCCGCCATCATTTTTGAGTAAAAATCCCAACAGACCACTCCTGTGGTGACCGAAACGTTGAGCGAATGTTTCACCCCAATCTGTGGAATTTCGAGGGATTGTCCTGCGGCGTCAATCACGGCTTGCTGCACCCCCTTGACCTCGTTGCCCAACACAAAAGCGGTTTTCTGCTGCTTAGGGAGACGAAAATCTTGAAGATCGGTCGAAGCAGCCGTTTGTTCAATTGCCCAGACTGCGCAGCCCGCTGCTTTCAAACCTTCGACAACAGCAAGCGCATCATCGGCATACGACCAGGCAACGGATTCGGTAGCCCCAAGGGCGGTTTTATGAATATCGCGATGTGGCGGGGTGGCGGTGATGCCGCAGAGGTATATTTTTTCAATCAAAAAAGCATCGGCCGTGCGAAAAATAGCCCCCACATTGTTCAAGCTACGGATGTTGTCTAAGACCAAAATAAGCGGTGTTTTTGGGGCGTTTTTGGCTTCTTCAACCGATTTTCTTCCCAAGGCCTCAAGGCTAAGTTTTTTGTTTTCCATAGCACAAAAATAAGGAAGTCTTTTGGAGCATTTTTTTCAACGCAAAATACCCCTATATTCGCAAGAAGACCAAACAACAAAGCACCGTGGCCAAACAAGCGAAGGAAACCCCGTTGATGAAACAATACAACCAAATCAAGGCTAAGTATCCGGATGCGTTGTTGTTGTTTCGTGTGGGCGACTTTTACGAAACTTTTGGCGAGGATGCTGTTTTGGCCGCCAAAATTCTTGGGATCATTCAAACCAAACGCGGCGCAGGAAGCACCAGTGAAACGGCCTTGGCCGGATTCCCGCATCACTCGCTCAACACCTACCTCCCCAAACTGGTGAAAGCCGGTTGCCGGGTCGCCATTTGCGATCAGCTGGAGGACCCTAAAATGGCCAAAAAAATTGTGAAGCGCGGCGTGACCGAGCTGGTGACCCCTGGCGTTGCCCTCAACGACGATGTCTTGCAACAGAAAAAAAACAACTACTTGGCCGCTTGGGTGGAGGGAAAAAAGAAAACCGCCGTGGCCTTTCTCGATATTTCCACAGGCGACTACTGGGTTGGCGACGGAAACTCCGATTTTATTGGTCAGTTGTTACAACGCTTTCAACCCGCAGAAATTCTCGTGCCCAAAGCGGCAAAGACCTCCTTCCAAAAATTGTATGGAAGCCAATACAACGCTTTCTTTCAGGAAAACTGGGTCTTTCAATTCACCTTCGCCGAAGAAACCTTGTGCAAGCATTTCCAAACCAACAGCCTTAAAGGCTTTTCGCTTGACCGGCAAGAGGAAGCCGTGATTGCCGCTGGGGCGGTGTTGCACTATTTGGCACAGACACAACACGACCACTGTCAGCACATCCAAAGCCTGCGAAAAATCATGCCCGATCAGCATATGGGCATCGACCGATTTACAGCGCGCAACCTGGAGTTGCACCACGCCAATACGGTCGAAGGGGTTGCGCTGATCGATGTGATTGACTTTACCCTTACCGCCATGGGCGGGCGAATGCTTCGCCATTGGATGAGTTTTCCGCTTTTGGAGGAAGCGCCCATTCTCGCCCGCCAAAAAGGGGTAACGGCTTTTTTGCAAGAAGAAGAGCTGCGCGAAAAAACCCGGACCCACCTCAAGTCCATTGGCGACATTGAACGGTTGATGGCCAAAATAGCGACCCAAAAAATCGGCCCCAAAGAGTTGGTACTGCTCAAAAACTCCTTGGAAGATGTAGACAAAATCAAACAACTTTTGGGCGCGAGTGGTCAAGCTTCGCTGCAAGAAATTGGCACCCAGCTCCCCCCCTGCACCGCTTTGCGAACGACCATAGCCACCACACTGAAAGAAGAAGCCCCCGTGGCGGTGGCCAAAGGAAATTTTATTGCCGACGGTTTTTCCTCCGATTTGGACGAATTGCGCGCCTTGCTTTTTGACGGGAAAGACCACTTGGACGCCATGCTCGAGCGCGAAACCGCAGCCACCGGCATCCCCTCGCTCAAAATTGCCTTCAACAATGTCTTTGGCTATTACATCGAAGTGCGCAATACGCATCGAGGCAAAGTACCCGAATCGTGGACGCGCAAACAAACCTTGGTCAATGCCGAGCGCTACATTACCGAAGAACTAAAAACCTATGAAGCCAAAATATTGGGCGCCGAGGAAAAAATTCAGCAACTGGAAGTGCACTTCTATCAGCACCTACTGGAAAAACTACAAAGCGAACTGGCCGAACTGAAACAATGTTCCCAGCAAATGGCCCGCTTGGATGTCTTACAAGGCTTTGCTCAATTGGCCCAAAAAAATCACTATTGTCGACCCGAGATCATTGCCGAAGAGCGGCTTGAGATCAGTGCAGGACGCCACCCGGTAATCGAACACCAACTCCCGGCCGGAGAAGCCTTTGTGGCCAACGACCTCTATCTCGACCGCGACCAACAGCAGATCATCATGATCACTGGGCCCAACATGTCGGGAAAATCGGCATTGCTGCGACAAACCGCCCTGTTGGTCCTTTTGGGGCAAATGGGCAGCTATGTGCCGGCCAAAGCCATGAAGTTTGGACTGGTGGATCACATTTTCACCCGCGTAGGGGCCAGCGATAACATCTCGTTAGGAGAATCCACCTTTATGGTAGAAATGAACGAGTCGGCCGCCATTTTGAACAACATTACCGCCAAGAGCTTGGTCATCCTGGACGAAATTGGGCGCGGAACCGCCACCTATGACGGCATCTCCATTGCTTGGGCCATTGCCGAATATTTGCACCAACGGCCCGAACGCCCCAAGACCCTCTTTGCCACCCACTACCACGAGCTCAACGCCATGGAAAACCACTTTGACCGGATCAAAAATTTTACCGTCTCGGTGAAGGAGATGGAAAACGACGTATTGTTCCTGCGCAAATTGGTGCCCGGAGGCAGTGCACACAGTTTTGGAATTCATGTGGCCAAAATGGCCGGAATGCCCCGCACAGTGATCAAAACAGCCGAACAAAAACTCAAGGTGCTGGAACAAAGCCAACAAACCCAAACAAACGAAGAGGCACTGCAAACCGCTAGCCCCGACATGCAGCTGAGTTTCATTAATCTAGACGACCCCTTGCTGGAAGAATTGCGCGATGAAATCATTGATTTGGATATCGACACCCTAACCCCCGTGGAAGCCTTGATGAAACTGAACGCCATAAAAAGCCGACTCAAACGAAAAAAATAGCCGCTAAAAAGGGAAAAAAATGCGGAAGTGATTCAAAATTTATTTTAAATTTGCCTTCCACTTGCGAAAGTAGCTCAGGGGTAGAGCATCACCTTGCCAAGGTGAGGGTCGCGGGTTCAAATCCCGTCTTTCGCTCAATTTAAGTTCACGCTCGGATGGTGGAATTGGTAGACACGTTGGACTTAAAATCCAATGACCATTGCG
>WTJN01000101.1:0-12181 GCA_011526265.1 Candidatus Arcticimaribacter sp.
ACAGGTGGGACCACCAACACACCCTCTAAGTCGTTGACGAAGAGGGTTTTTGTTTTTTTATATGTTCAGCGATGATCTAAAATAAGGGGGTTGTATATTTAACATGACGTGTAGATGTCGTGTGTATAAAAGTCTGCTTGGAATAAATTTGTCATGAGATTAGGAACAAAAATCAAGGAACTACGAACGAAGCAAGGGTTGACGCAAATTGAGCTCGCAGAAAAAACAGGATTAACCGAGCGAACCATTCAACGAATCGAGAACCATGAAGTAGAACCGTCTAAACATTCATTAAAAAAAATGGGAGAAGTTCTTGATCATAACTTAAACGAACTAAAAAGTAAAGACATGACAAAAAAACAAAAAGCCCTCAACATTTTTTTAGTGGGAATTTCAATCCTCATTGTCGTCGAGTTTCTTATCGGGTGGTTAACATGGGAACAACACTGGTGGGTACTCATTTCTTGGTTTTTTCCATTGTTTGGAGGAGTATCCATCCCTTACTTTAAAAAATCAAAGAAAAACTAGGAGAGCACCGTGGGATTTGAATATGGGGATAAGTCGATCATATATATACCCCTGGTTCAGCAGCAGAAGGGATTACAAGTGTACCTTTTAATGATATAATTTACTTAGGTTAGGATTGTTTTTTTCTCAATGGGTCAAGGAGGTGTCAGTTAAGAATTTTTCTCTACCTTGAGTCCAAACAGTACACCCATGAATTATATCTACCGATGGTCGATTATAGCGGCCTTAGCAGGTTTTCTTTTTGGTTTTGACACCGTTGTCATTTCTGGCGCCGACCAATCTTTACAACGCCTATGGGATTCGTCCGATTTATTTCACGGCACCGTGGTCATTGCCATGGCCCTTTGGGGAACGGTTCTTGGCGCCATGTTTGGCGGTTGGCCCACCCAACGCCTTGGACGCAAGAAAACGCTTTTGTGGATCGGGGTGTTTTATTCTGTTTCGGCCCTGGGGTCTGCCTTGGTGAACGATCCTTTTAGTTTTGCTTTTTTTCGCTTTCTAGGTGGCTTGGGGGTGGGTGTTTCTACCATTGCTGCTCCTGCCTATATTGCCGAAATCGCGCCGGCCAAAGACCGGGGGCGCTTTGTGGGCTTCTACCAATTCAATATTGTTTTTGGGATCCTTGTGGCTTTTTTCTCCAATTATATTTGGAGCGGCATGGGCGAAAACGCATGGCGCTTTATGTTGGGGATTGAGGCCCTTCCGGCAATTATTTATACGCTATTGGTGTTGCGTATTCCGCAAAGTCCGCGATGGCTTTTTTTGCAGGGGAAGACTGCTCAAGCCAAGGCCATTTTGGCGAAAGCCTATGCGTCCAATGAAATTGATGAAATTCTTACCGATCTAGGAAACGAAGTCAGCCCGGGGGAAAGCAAAGAAACCATTTGGGAAAAGAAATATCGTTTTACCGTATTTTTGGCTTTTTTCATTGCTTTTTTCAATCAATTCTCGGGCATCAATGCTTTTTTGTATTATGCGCCTCGAATTTTTGAAGCCGGGGGCTTGGGCGAAAGTACTGCGCTTTTGAGCAGTGTTGGCATCGGGCTTGTCAATTTAATTTTCACGTTGTTGGGCATCACCTTAATTGACCGTTTGGGCCGAAGGGTCCTCATGTATGTTGGCTCTGTGGGGTACATTATTTCGTTGAGTCTCATTGCAGCATCATTCATTTTTCAATGGGGAGGGATGGTGTTGCCGTTGTTTTTATTTCTCTTTATTGCAGCGCACGCCATTGGTCAAGGCGCGGTGATATGGGTATTCATCTCCGAGATTTTTCCCAACCATTTGCGCAGTGCAGGGCAAGCTTTTGGCACCTCAACACACTGGGTATTGGCCGCGATTATCCCCTCGTTGGTGCCGGTTCTTTTTGGGTGGATTGGTCCGGGTGCCGTCTTTGGTGTGTTTGCTTTCATGATGGTTCTTCAACTCGCTTTTGTGTACTTCTATATGCCCGAGACCAAAGGCGTGACCCTCGAAAAATTGAGCGATCAATTGCTGCGAGAATAATAAGCTTAGCAAAATCATTGAGCTACGCACTTATTTATAGTTGCTTGACTATGTGGACAGGGTAGCTATTCCGATCAATGCAAGACAATAAATGGTCAGGGTAGAGGGTGAAAGATTCGGGCTTATTTGATCGAAAAACGGTTGGCGAAGGAAAACACCAACTTAAAACGAGTTAATTTTCTCTGGCGTCTGTTCAGTGGAGTGGTTTAATCATTCCTCCTACTCCAAATCTCATGCATGGGCTTGCCCTGACTGCTTTTGCCTTGGTGGTACCAGTCATTTCCTTTTAGTGTGTAGCTAAAGGGAAGTACTTTTCCCACTCGGCTGTGGTCTCTAGAAAAGAAACCAATGGTTTCTATATATGCCCCCTCAGAAGCGGTGTAAGTTCCCCCTCCACTGGCGATGAAACGTAGACCATTGGTGTCAAAAGCAATCCATTGAAAATAACCATCTTGCAAAAACTTCATTGTTTTGCGCGAGCGGTTGAGGTCTCTTCGTTGTTCTCCTTCGGTTTTGACCCGTCCGGCCATCAGAAATTTCCCATCAAAATCAGCATTTGTAGCCGCTACTTTTTCCCATGAAGTAGGGTCGAGGGTAATCGCTTTTAAACTGTCTTTGGCAAAGTTGGCATTGAATTCAAAAGCGACATTGAACCTCCCTTCCTTTTTGGTATAATACCCTCCTCGGGTGGAGAGAAACTTTCCGTCTTGCGTTTCAAAAATGGTTTCAACAAGGTACTCGTTGTCCATCATGATGCGATGGGTGTGGGAGTTTTCGTCGGTCCATTCATAAACCTGCCCGAGGGCAAAGAGAGGAATGAACAATAAAAGAAGGATTATTTTTTTCATTCTCAGCGGTTGAGGGTAAAGGTTTTTTCGTCTTTTCCAATTCCTTTTAGCGTGAGGGACTTCCATGCTTTTGGCAGTTGAGTTGGCAATTGTTCAAGCCCATTGTTCGTTATGTCAAGCCCACCAATGCCAAAGAGTACGGCTTGCAACATGCCCCCAGCGCCAGTGGCAAAGTAGGGGTTGGTTCCCCCTGCTGTTTCGGCGATCACCTTGAATGGAGGCAACTCATTGGGCTGATAACTTTTAGTAAACATCGAATAAGCGCGCTCAGGATTACCAAGACGTGCGGCCAAGACCGAGAGGATAGCGCCGCCCATGGCAGGACCATCGGGAGAAAAGCGAGGTTCGTAGTAATTCAAATCCCGAAGAATGGCGTCTTGATCGGTCACTATCTTGAGGGGATAGGAGAGCAAGTTGGCATCGGCTTGTTTGATGATTTGCCCAGCATAGGTTTCGTTTTCTTTGGTCGTTCCGTCAGGAAACTGAAGAATAGGAATGTTGGCCGCGACATGTCGCCAGTCGGCAGGAGGGGTTTTTCCCAATGCCTCTGCCGCAAGGCTGGCGTATTCCAAAACGGTTTTGGCCATGCCATTGGTAAAGGCATTGTTGTCAATGTTTTCTTCCCATTCATTGGCGCCTATCACATTGTTGATTTCATAACGCCCAGGACCGTTGCGCTCTACACGACTGGCCCAAAATTTTGCTACTTCTTTCAACACCGGGTACCCGCGGGTACTTAGCCATTCTTTGTCTTGCGTTACCGCATAGTATTTCCAGAAAGCCCACCCTATGGTCGCCGAGATGTGGTGCTGAAAAGGCCCTGTCAATGCCCAAATGGGCGTGTCTTCCGACCCGTCTTCGGCCGATTCCCAAGGGAACATGGCCCCGTCATAGCCGTGGGCAAATGCGTTTTCTTTGGCGGCGTCCAACCGTTGAAAACGATATTCCAAGAGCGATCGTGCAATTTCGGGTTGCATCACCAACAGGGGCGGATACATCCACAATTCGGTATCCCAAAAAACATGTCCGTTATAGCCCAAGCCCGAAAGCCCCATGGGCGAGAGAGAGTAGGCGGTTCCTTTGCGCGCAAAGGAGTACAAATGATAAAGGGCCGACCGAACAGCGCGTTGTGCCTGAAGATCTCCCTCGATTTCTATATCGCTTTCCCATAGCTTTGCCCATGCGCGTTGGTGGGCATTATACAAGCGCTCAATTCCTTCTAGTTTGGCAAAAAGGGTCAGGCGTTCTGCTTCGTTGTGCGGATCATTGTTTTGTACCGATGACAATGTTGATCCCACCAAAGCAAAACGATAGGTTTCTCCTTTTTTCAATTGTTTTTTAAACTTCATCAAGTGCATGTTGTAGTCCCAGTCCTCATGGATGATCTTGGGTTCATGCCCGTGCTCTTCGGGGAAAATAAACGACGTCGAAGCGGCAACTTTTTTCTTTCCAGGACTAAAACCAACCGAACTCATCAACGGAATCAGCACGTGTGGGCGATCAATCTCCGCATACAGGTTGCGCACATCCGAGATGTGGTTGGGGGTTTCGATATAATTGATGGGGACAATCTCTACGTCATCTTTGGCGGTAATTTCTATGATACTCATCGAGGTGTAAGGCAAATTACGCAGCGCGAAGAGTTGGTGGGTGACGGCTACTTTTTTGGGCACTTCAAAACGGGTAATCAACGCCGCATTTTTCATGTCCAAGGTTTGTGCATAGCCTTTAATTTGCCGTCGGTCGATACGTCTTTTGTCTACCTCCAAATGCATGTTCATATGATTGAAGGTTTTTAAGATATTACTTACTCGCCCTCTTTGGTAGTAGTCATACACCCCATTGAGAACAACGTCTTTTATTTTCAATGGATCGGGAGAAGAGACCATCCCCACAACACCGTTGGCCACGGTAATTCCATAATAGTCATTAGGATCAATGGCATCGGCGACAATGTGCCAGGGTGAATTTTTTTCATTTTGTGCGCTCCCATTAAAGCAAAGCAAAACAATTAGAAGAAATAACGCTTTTTTCATTTTAATCGGTTCATTTAATTCCTCAAATAAAGGAATTTTTTTACAGCTATAAAAGCATCTACATTCTGGTCTGGTAGGTATAAAGCTCGAAATACCGTCCTTTTTTATCCAGGAGTTCTTGGTGCTTTCCTTGCTCGACAATTTGGCCGTTTTCAACCACAAGGATTTGATCGGCCCGTTGAATGGTGCTCAGTCGATGGGCAATTACCAAGGTGGTGCGCTCTTTCATAAGGGTGCTTAAACTCTCTTGAATAAAACGTTCGCTTTCGGTATCGAGGTTAGAGGTTGCTTCGTCGAGAATCACCATTTGCGGTTGCGCCAAAAGGGCTCTGGCAATGGCAATGCGCTGGCGTTGCCCCCCGGAAAGTTTTACCCCTCTCTCGCCGATAAGGGTGTCTAATCCTTTTTCAAACCGGTCGGTGAATTCGTTCACATAAGCGCCCTCTACGGCTTGTAAAAGATCGGCTTCACTGGCATCGGGTCGGGGAAAAAGAATGTTCTCTCGGATGGTTCCTTCGTATAGGAAATCGTCTTGTAGAACCACCCCAAGGTGTTGCCGATAACTGTGCAAATTCACGGTGGAAAGGTCTACGCCATCAATGTAAACAGTCCCTTGAGCGGGCGACATAAAACTTGCCGCCAGCCCTGCAATGGTGGATTTACCCGAGCCCGACGACCCCACCAAGGCAATAACCTCTCCTGGAGTTGCAGTAAAACAAATGTCTTTGATCACCGCTTTATCCCCCTCATAGGCAAAAGCCACATCTTCAAAAACCAAGTGGCCAGCAACCTTATCGAGGTGTTGTGTGCGCTGTGAGGGGTTGTTTTCTTCCGGCATGCGCATCAACTCTTGGGTACGGTCCAAGCCGGCAAATGCCTCGGTGAGCTGACTCCCGATATTACTCATTTGCACAATGGGCGCAATCATGAATCCCAAGAAAAGCGTAAAGGACACGAACTCACCGTAGGTCAAACGGCCTTGCATAATGAAATATCCACCAATGCCCATAATGCCGGCCGATGCAATGCCCAGTAAAAAGGTGGAAGTGCTGGTCATGAAAGCCGTAGCGGTGAGGCTTTTTTTAACATTCAAAAACAGGCTTTCGACACCTTTTTCAAAGGTTTTTTGTTCTTGATCTTCGGCGTTAAACCCTTTGATAACACGAATGCCGTTGAGTGTTTCGGTGAGTCTTCCCGTCACTTCAGCATTGAGCTTTCCCCGCTCGCGAAAAACGGGACGGATATAGCCAAAAGCTTTCAAGGCAATGATGCCAAAGATACCCACTGGGAATAACACAAAAAGTGTCATCCAAGCATTGATGTTGATCAGAATGACCAGTGAGATCATCGCGGTAATGGACCCGCCAATGAGTTGTACCAATCCCGTTCCAACAAGATTGCGCACTCCTTCAACATCTGTCATCACCCGAGAAACCAACGCCCCGGTTTTTTGATTGTCGAAAAAACGCACGGGCAGTTTCAATAACTTTTTTTGTACCGTTGATCGAAGGATTGATATGAGGTGTTGCGCTTCGACACTGAGCAGTCGTGTGAGCAAAAAGGAGCTGACCGATTGCAGCAACAAGGCGATGCCTACCCCAGCAAGCAGCCATTGAAGCGAAGGAAGATTGGCGGACGGAATGACCTCGTCGATCAGGGATTTACTCGCATAGGGCAAGACCAAGCCAGAAAGGCTCCGTATGACAATTAAAATTAACCCTAGACTAACGATTTTTCGTCGTGGCCAAATGTATTCGCGAAAGGCCCAACGGAAATTGACTTGCTCTGTTTTTTTCATTAGGGCCAAAGTACAACTTTCGTTTTTTTAAGTAAAGTCAACAATCTTCAGTGTTTTTCCCCGGTGAAGATTTTGTATTTTAGCCAAAAACTTAAGAGATGCAATCGCTGCGAAAGCTCTTTTTGGTGGTTTTGCTTTTGGGCGCAATGTTTACGCCCACAGCTTTGCAATGGACGCACATGGCCGATAATCACGCCAGTGAGTTGGTTTGTCAAGACAGTCGATTGCACCTCCACGAACAAGAGTTGCCCTGCCCTCTAGGGATGTCTTTTGTTCCTCCTTATTTGGTCGAAACGGTCTTTTGGTCGTCGCAAGAGATATTGCCTCTGGCGGAAGAACGGCCTATTGCACAGACTCAAATCTTAGAAAGTCAAAATTATTTCTCTCAGGTCTCTCGCGGCCCGCCGGTTTTATTGTTTGCTTAGTTCCCCAGATCATTCAAAAAAACGTAAACAATAAATACCATAAAAATGACATTATTTAACATGCACACATTTCGTGCGACTCGATCTCTATTGGCTGCTTTTGCCTTGACTGTTTTATTTGTACAATGTAAAAAAGACGATCCCGAAGAGATCAACGAAGAAGAAACCATCACACGGGTAACACTCACCTTGACCGACAGCAATGGCGCAAGCGTTCCTTATACCTGGAACGATGGGAGCGCCGAACCCACGATTAATTTGACTGCCGGATCGGTTTATCAAGCCAGTATTGAGTTTTTCGATGCTTCAGATCCCAATGAGGTTGAAAACATTACGGAAGAGGTGATCGAGGAAGCCGACGAGCACTTGGTGTTTTATGAAGTGGCATCGGCCAGCATCAGCATTGCTTCTGCTGCCAACGACATCACCGATAGTGCATCCGCGCCCACCAACCTCAAAACCACCTGGACCGTGGGCGATGCGGCTACGGGAACGTTGCGGGCATATTTGATTCACGAACCCACTTCTAAAACGGGAACCACCCGAAATGCATTAGGGGGTTCTGCCGATGTAGAATTAAGTTTCCCTATAACCATTCAATAATTATTTATTGATGAAAACGCACAGCGCAAGCGCTCTCTTCTGGAATGCAGTGCTTGTCTGTGCGTTCTTTTTTACAAAGGTTTTTGCCCAAGATTGCACAACCAAATTGAGCGGAAGGGTACTGGACCTCCATGACAACCAACCCTTGATCAACGCAAAGGTGACCCTGCGGCAAACCAATCAGCAGCTTTTGACCGACGAACAAGGGCGCTTCGTTTTTTTTGGATTGTGTTCACAACCCTATGACCTGCGCATTGAGCACCCCAGTTGTATTGCGCGTGAACAAAAACTTACTCCTCCCTTTGCGGGCGAAAAACGCATCTACCTGGAGCACCACATCGAGGCGTTGGAGGAGATAATCATCACCGATCGGCAAAAAAAGAAAACCACGGCGACGGGGGTTGAAAAAACGCTCGACAAGGCGACCCTTGACCGTTACCGCTCGCAGAGTTTTGGCGATGCATTGGCGCAACTGGCCGGGGTGTCAAAAATCAAAACGGGGAATGCCATTGTAAAACCAATGGTGCACGGGTTTTCGGGCACGCGTTTGGCGTTGGTGCAGGACGGTATTCGCCTTCAAGACCATGAGTGGGGCGCCGATCATGCGCCCAGTGTCGACCTCAATGGTGTTGACGAAGTGCAACTGATTAAAGGAGCCAATGCGTTGCGCTATGGCGGGGACGTCGTAGGAGGAGTGATCCAACTTAAAGCACGGAAGTTTCGTCCCGAAAATAGACTTTACGGCTTCTTCCAAACAGGTCTACAAGCACAAGGTGAGGGAGTGTCCTTGTTGGGTGACGTGACCAAGACCATGCAAACGGGCCATTATTTGGCAACCAGTATCGCATTGAAAACATCGGGAGATTTACGGGCTCCAGACTATGTGCTTTCCAATACGGGGAATCGTGAACAGCACGCCAAAATGACTTTTGGCCGCAATACCCTCACGCGGCAATGGCAGTTGGGTTATCAGTATTTTAGTAAAACAGCAGGAATTTTATCGGCGGCACATTTGGGAACCCTGGGCGATTTGGCCCGCGCCATTGAAAGCTCATCCCCGTTGACCCTTTTCCCATGGACTCGAGCTATTGGCAGCCCAAAACAGCAAACGGAACACCATAATTTTATGGTGAAGGTCGACAACCGCCACCAGGCCAATTGGCGTTGGGAAGTACAGTACGGCTTTCAATGGAACAACCGCAAAGAGTTTGATCTTCGGAGAGGTGACCTAAAGTTTTCTCCGGCCTTGGATTTGCGGCTAATGACCCATGACTTACAAGTGCACACCACCCTCAAAACAGCAGATGAATGGACATGGAACGCGGGCTTGGTGACCCAATTGCAAGACAACTACTCGGATCCTGCAACGGGTGTGCGTCGATTGATTCCCGACTACCTGCGCATCAAAGGCGGTGCGTATGTGGTTGGCGCCTATTCCCCCAACAACGCCTTTGCATGGGAAGGAGGATTGCGGTATGACTACGATCGGTTGGACACCAAAAAATACTACCGTATCAGCGATTGGCATGCGCGAGGGTATTCCCCGGATTACGACGCCACCATTATTGCTCGGGGAAATGCCAGTAGTTATTTGACCCAGCACCTCAAACAGTTTCATAACCTTTCGGCCACAGTGGGAATAAAAACAGCCATTGCCGGTTGGGGCGATTTGCGTTGGTCTTCGGGCTATAGCATGCGCTCTCCTAATCCGGCGGAGTTGTTCAGCGATGGTTTGCACCATGCACTGGCTACCATCGAGCGGGGAGACCTTAGGCTTGTACAAGAGAAAGCGTGGAAAAACGTACTATCTTTAGAGCTTTCTTCGCCAAAAACAGCCTTTCAATGGGATGTTCACCACAGTTGGATTAAAGACTTTATTCAGTTGGTTCCCAACGAATCAGGATTTGATTTAACCCGCAATAGCGCTTTTTTGGTGCGTGATTACCAACAGTTGCCCGAGGTGTTTTTCGTGGGCACAGACCTGACCGTTCAGCACCAATGGACAGAAAAAATTGCTATGGAGGCCAACGGCGCATGGTTACGTGCACAAACAGCGCAGGGGCACCCTTTGATAGACATGCCTCCGTTGCGCTGGGACGCTGCCTTGCGTTTTGACAAGGTGTTTAACAAAGACGCAGAACTTGCTTTGACCGTGCAACACATTGCCCGACAAAGCCGCTTTCCCAATACCGATTTTCAATATTCGTTTATTGAAAATAACGTCTTGGTACAGCGAACAATAGACATTAGTTCGCCCCCGAGAGCCGCAACAATTTTTGGGGCAGAAGTTGCTGCCAACCTTTGGTCGGGTGCGACCTTTAGCATAGTGATCGACAATATTTTTAATCTTCGTTATCGTGACTATTTAAATCGCCTGCGTTATTTTGCCGATGAAACAGGACGAAATCTTCGCATCAACCTTACGTATTCTTTCCGCTAATGGTCATTTATGCTGCACTTGCCTTATCTGTTTTCCTTGGTGCATTGGGGGCCTACCTCAATGAACGAAAGGGATATCCGCATTGGCTGGGTTTTTTGATGGGTTTTTTCTTTGGCTTGCTCGGAATTCTTGCCCTGCTTTTTTTCCCAAAGAAAAAAGAGCCCTAGCCTTTTCTTGTTCTTTTAACGCGTGTCACAAAGGCCAATGCAAAGCCACTGACAACAGTAATCAGGCCGAGGAATGAAAAGGCGCGCAGCAGTAAAGTGTTAAAGTTATCCCGCCCTTGATAGTCCATGGTGTGGGTCATCCACAAAAAATCGAACCACCGCCAATTGCGGTGCCGAATGCGTTGAAATTGACCGCTGCGTGCATCAACATAGGCCGTGGGGTTGCCGGGCCCCGACAAATCAATCTTCCACGCTGGGAGTGGTCTCCCGCGGTATTCGTCGTGTGGTCCCACGGTAGTGATGCGTTCAATGTGCTGGGGTTGGTATTGCGGAAGCACATTTTCTGTTAAGACAAATAAGGCCTGTTGCTCATTTATTTCAGCGAGTACTTCAGCGTTTTTGGGGTGGATCAAAACAGAATCGTTGACCCAAAGAAAGGTCTCTTCCCCAAAAGTTTTGCTTTCCATTTGGTGTAAAGGGAAAGGAATGGTTGAGAAAAGCGAATCGTTGAAAAACGCTGCGGGAATTGTTGAACGTTGTTGCGCCGCTTTTCGGTAATGATCCCCGTGAATTTCATCGATATCAGTCCAACTAAAGTAAAGGCCTGAGACGGTCCAAAACAAGAATTGAATGCCAATAAAAATCCCGAGATAGCGATGGGTTTTTCGAAAGCGGTTGATGGTAGAATAACGCATTATTTTTTACGGTCATGGATAAAACGGATGGTCGCGTAAAGCAGTACTCCTACGGGTCCGAGCATAAAGGTGCACAGCAAGGGGAAGACGATCCAGAGGTGCGCGATTTGTCTGCTTTGACTGTCGCGCAATATCCAAGCACCGACCCAAAAATCAAAGGCAAGGTAATGCATCCATCCCGCCGCAGCACCAGCGGGAGAAGTGTTCTGAAAAAGGGTAACAATTCCCGCGAGTGAGGAAAAATCTGCCTCGGCAAGTCCTTGATCGTTCAACAAGAAAAAGAGATAAAAAAAACTAATGATCAGCGGGATGTATGGATATTCGACCAATGTTTTGGTCCATGAGGATCGCGGGAGAATGAGCAAGGGCAGCCAGCAAAAAAGAATGCCGGTATTGGCAATGGTAAACAGTAAATTGATCGGATCCATGCGCTTTATTTTTTTAGGCCAAGTTCGCGTAAGCGTTCGTCCAAAAACATGCCTGCAGTACAGTCTTCATAGGCTTTGGGGTGTTCATTGTCTATGCAACTGTCCAGACAATTGAGCGGCATGTGGGGGTGTGGATGCATGAAAAAGGGAATCGAATAGCGTGAGGTGTTCCACAATTCTCGCGGAGGATTCACAACTTGGTGCACCGTAGACTTTAGTCGGTTGTTGGTCAATCGCGCCATCATATCGCCCATGTTGATAATCAGTTCGTCTTTCTCTGCCACGGCATCCAACCAGGTATTTTCTTTGGTCATTACCTGCAAGCCTCTTCCTTGTGCTCCCATCAAAAGGGTGATTAAATTGATGTCGCCATGAGGTGCTGCCCGGACGGCATTTTTGGGTTCTTCGATAATGGGAGGATAGTGAATAGGGCGCAGAATGGAATTGCCGTAGTCGACATAGTCGTCAAAATAGTTTTCGGGCAGTTGCAGGTGAAGGGCAATGGCTTGTAAAATACTTTTCCCAGTAGCTTCCAATTGCGCGTATACTTTTTTCCCAATTTGGTTGAACGCAGGGCATTCTTCAACGTCTACATTGGGGGGATATTCAACGCCATCGGGCGGGGTGCGGTATTGACCAAAATGCCAGAATTCTTTTAGGTCTCCTTCGTTGCGCCCTTTTGCGCTTTCTTTTCCAAAAGAAGTGTA
>WTJN01000101.1:12281-24662 GCA_011526265.1 Candidatus Arcticimaribacter sp.
CTAAGGTACAAAAAAAGCAGGCCCATCGACCTGCTTTTTATTCGAAATAGATAAGGAGTATGGATTAAGAAGCCCCGTTAAAAGGCACCTTTTGTCCGTTACTCCCTAAATGTTGATCATAAGACATAAGACACCTCCTTTCTACATTAAATTAAACTTCACTGTTGTCACAGCGCATTAAACTCAACACAAATTTAGAACAAAAGCCTTATCGAACAATTTTTTTCAGGGTTAATCCTTGAACCAAAATGGTAAATAAGACCACCGCATAGGTAAGAATCAGCACCAGGCCTTTTCCATCCCCCATGCTATCGGGCAGGTTGAGTGCTAAGGCAATACTGAGCCCTCCGCGAAGGCCTCCCCAAGTGATGATGAGTGCCGTTCCTTTATCAAATTGTTTTTTGATAGATAGAATGGATATGGGAAGGGTAACCCCGACCCATCGTGCGCCAACGACCAAGACAATGATCAGCAGCGCAATGAAAAGGTAATTGGCTTTGAAATCGGCAAATAAAGGAATAATTTCAAGGCCTATAAGGATGAAGAGAATGGCGTTCAAGGTTTCGTCAAGCAAATGCCAGAATTTGTACACATAGTCTCCCATGGCTTTTTGTACCCCGTCTTCTTCTTTGTCAGTATCGATATTTTGATTGAGGAACAAGCCCATGACCACCACACCCAATACGGCAGAAAAGTGAAAGTAATGCGCAATAATGGGCAACAAAAGTACCATGGACAAAGTCACCAGAACCTCTATCTCGGTATACTCGTTTTCGATGTATTTGAGTAACTGTAATCCCAAGTAGCCCATCACGGCTCCCAAGACAACACCTCCTACTACTTCGGTCAAGAAGAGGCTACCCACACTTGCTGCGGTAACATTTTCTACGCCTTCGAGTTTTACGCTCAACAAGGACAGAAAGACCACTACTCCAATCCCGTCATTAAATAGCGATTCTCCTGCAATACGGGTTTCGGTAATGGAGGGGAGGTTCATTTTTTTGACCATGGCCAAAACGGCTATGGGGTCGGTGGGGGCGATCAGTGCCCCAAAAAGCAAACAGTCTACGTAAGTAAGTCCCAATAGGTCGATGCCAAAAAAAGGCTGTTGGCTGATCCAGTAAACACCACTTCCCACAACAACGGTGGAAAAAAGCACGCCAAAACTCGCGAGAAACAATATGGTTACACGGTCTTTAAGTAATTCGTGCACATCGACACTGATGGCGCCAGCAAACAAAAGAAAAGGCAGCATGACATTGACCAGCAGCTCACTGAAATCGAATTTTTTGGTCAACGAAGTAGCAAAAGACAAAAAATCCGGGAAGACCAACCCGATTGCCAACACACTGATAGACAAAAAGATCGCTAGAATCATCAAGCCAATGGTTGTGGGTAGCTTGAGCAAACGAAGGTTGATGAGTGAAAACAGCGAGGCAAGGATGAGTAAAAGCGTTGTTAATTCTAAGACTTCCATAAGTAAAATAGTTTAGCGGAAGTTAGGGAATTATTTTGAGCCGTAGAGTTGATGTATTTTGGCAATGTATTTTCCAACAACATCGAATTCGAGATTGACACGTGTGCCCACCGTAAAAGTATGGAAATTGGTGTGTGCATAGGTGTAAGGAATAATCGCAACCGAGAAGCTGTGAACCCCGGCGTTGACCACTGTAAGACTCGTTCCATTGATGGTGATCGACCCCTTTTCGATGGTAATGTTTTGGCCCCCCGGGTCATAGGTAAAATCAAACACCCAACTACCGTCTTCTTCCAAAATTCGCGTACATTGGCCCACTTGGTCCACGTGCCCTTGGACAATGTGACCATCCAAACGGTCGCCCAACTGCATTGCGCGCTCCAGGTTGATTTTACTGCCGATGGTCCAGTCCTCTAGATTGGTTTTGTCAAGGGTTTCTTTTATTGCTGTTACCGTGTAGGTGTCTGCTTCGATCGCAACCACGGTCAAGCACACCCCATTATGGGCAACGCTTTGGTCGATTTTTAACTCGTGGGTGATGGTGCTTCGAAGGGTAAGATGGATATTTTCTCCGTCTTTTTTTCGACCAACGACCTCGCCAAAAGTTTCAATTATTCCGGTAAACATCAGCTCAATGAGATTGATTAACTTTGCCATCAAAAGTACTAAATCCCTAGGCAATGGAAGACAAAGCACAGAAAATAAAGTTGGGTATTTCGATGGGTGATCCCAACGGTGTAGGGATCGAAATTCTTTTGAAAGCCTTTGAAGACAAACGCATGTTTGATTTTTTTACCCCCATTGTTTTTGCCAACACCAAATTGCTGAGTCGCCAAAAAAAGCATTTTGAAAGCAAAACGCCTTTGTCGCCCTACACATTGGGCAAAAAACCAAGTGCGCATCAATTGAATGTTGTCGAGGTTTTTTCTTCGGACTTTACCACCACTTTTGGCCAAGCCACCGAAGCGGGAGGCCAATTGGCTTTTGCCTCTTTGGCCGCTGCAACAAAGGCGCTCAAGGAAGGAGCAATCGAAGCATTGGTGACCGCACCAATCAATAAGAAAAACATTCAAAGCGCAGACTTTTCTTTTCCCGGCCACACCGATTATTTGGCGCATCAACTCGATGGGGAGGCGTTGATGTTTATGATCAGCGAGCAGCTGCGTGTAGGTTTACTCACCGATCATATTCCGGTAAGTGAAGTAGCAACGACGATCACTCCCACGTTGGTCGAAAAAAAGGTAGCCATGATGATGGCGTCTTTGCGACAGGATTTTTTGATTCCAAAACCCAAGATTGCGGTTTTGGGCATCAATCCTCACACGGGAGATAACGGCGTCATAGGCAATGAAGACGACACCTTGTTGCGCCCTACGATCGAGAAGCTATACGCCAAAGGCCACCTCGTATTTGGTCCCTATGCCGCCGATGGTTTTTTCGGATCGGGATTGGCCAAAGAATTCGATGCTGTTTTGGCCAGTTATCACGATCAAGGATTGATTCCTTTCAAGACACTTACTTTTGGCCAAGGGGTGAATTATACCGCGGGATTGTCCAAGGTGCGAACGTCTCCAGACCACGGCACAGCCTTTGATATTGCCGGCAAAGGACAGGCCGATATCTCCTCGTTTAAACAGGCGCTTTTTGCTGCACGAGCCATTTATCTCAATCGCCAACATTGATGACAGAGGAGCCTTTTTTTTGAAGAGGAAACCTCTTCCATCGACAAGGGTTCAATGGGCAGTCAGTCAAGGGTTTGCCCCCCGTGGAGAAGCAATAAAAATGTGCATATATTGCCATAAAAAATAAAAAAGGCGTACATTTGCCCGCTCAATGATTGCACTATGGAAGCGCTGACTGAGTTTATGATCCCATTTGTTGGATTAAAAGAAGGTCGACACGCTTTTTCGTTCAGCATTGGCGAAACGTTCTTTAACCATTTTGAATTCAGTGACTTTCACCAGCCAAAAGTTGAGGTTGCCCTTACTTTTGAAAAGAAGGCAACACTGATGAATTTGCATTTCGAAGCCAAAGGAACTGTTGGGTTGATTTGTGATGTGACCAATGAACCTTTTGATTTTGACCTCAAAACCCATTGGGACTGGATCGTTAAATTTGGCGATCATTACAATGACGACAACGAAGAATGCTTGATTCTACCTCACGGTAGTTACCAAGTGCACGTCGCCCAACCCATTTTTGAAATGTTGGTGCTTGCTGTACCCTTTAAGAAAGTTCATCCCGGTGTGGCCGACGGGACACTGCATTCAGAAATATTGAAACGACTAGAAGAATTACAACCCAAAGTGGAAAACGATTCGGATGATGATTCGGAAAACGACCCACGATGGGATAAATTAAAAGATTTATTATAACCTAAAAAAGGCATAACATGGCACATCCTAAACGGAAAATCTCGAAAACAAGAAGAGACAAAAGAAGAACGCATTACAAAGCGGCACCCTCCCAGATTGCCGTAGACAAAACGACTGGCGAAGCCCACTTGTATCACCGTGCGCATTGGCACGAAGGAAAACTTTACTACAAGGGCAAAGTCTTAATCGACAATACAGAAGAGGCAGCGGCCTAATCGATACTTTGAAAAGACCACGACAAATGCTCCCCGTTTACGGGGGGCATTTTTCATGTAAAAAAGGTTGATTCTAAAAAAAACGTTTATCTTCACTTGGCAAATCGTTCAGGGAAAAGAAAAACACCAATGAACAGAGATCGCTCATTACCCGCCAAAGCAGCCATCACCGCTGTAGGAAGTTATGTGCCTGAAGACATCTTGAGCAATCAAGATTTAGCGCAGATGGTGGATACTAACGATGAATGGATTCGTTCGCGCACTGGCATTGTCGAACGTCGGATTGCCCGAAATCCAGAGCATGCCACAGGTTACATGGCCATACAAGCTGCACAATCTCTTCTTCAGAAAAAGAATATTGATCCAACAACCATCGACGTTGTTTTGGTCGCTACCATTACACCCGATTATACGGTATCGCCAACCGCGCCCTATGTGGCCACAGAAATTGGTGCGGGTGGGGCATTAGCTTTTGACCTGCAAGCGGCCTGCTCAGGATTTCTATATGGCCTTTCAACTGCATCGGCCATGATTGCATCGGGCTTACACCAAAGAGTATTGCTCATTGGCGCCGACAAAATGTCTTCGATTGTCGATTACTCAGACCGTTCTACTTGCATTATTTTTGGAGACGGAGCTGCTGCCGTTTTGGTAGAACCTTCGGACAACCAATGGGGGTATGAAGGGGGTGTTTTTGGCAATAACGGCATTGGAAGTCAACTCTTGAACGTTCCTCACGGAGGGTCCCGTCAGCCCTTTAATGCGGACTCTTACGCAGCGGGACAACACTATATACAGCAAGAGGGACGCACAGTCTTCAAATATGCCGTCAACCATATGGCGAGTTCTAGCCTAGCTCTGTTGGATCGATACAACCTAACTGCCGATCAAATTAATTACGTCTTACCCCATCAAGCCAACAAGCGCATCATCGACGCTACTCGCGAGGCCATTGGTGTGGAAGAAGAAAAAGTGTTGACCAACATTGCCCATTACGGCAATACTACGGCAGCAACCATACCGTTGTTGTTGTCGGATTTTGAACAGCAATTCTCTCCCGGAGACCGCTTAATTCTTACCGCCTTTGGTGGAGGGTTTACCTGGGGAGCAGCATACATCACATGGAACTACTAAAAACAAAAATATAAACCAACGTACCTATGGATCTTAAAGAAATTCAAAACCTAATTAAATTTGTCGCTAAATCGGGCGCATCAGAAGTTAGCTTGGAAATGGACGATGTGAAAATCACCATTAAAACAGGTGACGATAAAAATGCTGGAGAAACGACCATTGTACAACAAATTCCACCGGTCATGGCCGCTCAAGCCCTGCCAGCGGCAATTCCTGCGGCTCCCGATGCTGTTGCAGCACCACCCGCTGCTGCTCCATCAGCCCCTGCAGAAGAAAAAACAGATAACTTTATCACGGTAAAATCGCCCATCATTGGAACATTCTATCGCAAGCCATCCCCCGACAAACCCGTCTTTGCCGAAGTTGGTCAGCAGGTCGGTGAAGGAGACGTTCTGTGCGTGATTGAAGCCATGAAACTCTTCAACGAAATTGAGTCGGAAGTAAGTGGTAAAATCGTCAAGGTATTGGTTGACGACGGAACACCAGTAGAGTTTGACCAACCGTTATTTTTGATAGACCCCGCCTAAATACGCGGACAAAACACATCGTATGTTTAAAAAAATATTGATTGCCAATCGTGGAGAGATTGCCATGCGTGTTATTCGCACCTGCAAAGAAATGGGCATTAAATCAGTTGCCGTATATTCGACCGCCGATGCCGAGAGTCTGCATGTAAAATTTGCCGATGAAGCCGTGTGTATTGGTCCACCCGCCAGTACAGATTCGTATCTAAAAATGGCGAATATTATCGCTGCGGCAGAGATCACCAATGCCGATGCTATTCACCCGGGCTACGGGTTTTTGTCCGAAAACGCCAAGTTTTCAAAAATGTGTGCAGAGCACGACATTAAATTCATTGGTGCCTCTGGCGAGATGATCCAAAAAATGGGCGACAAGGCGACGGCCAAAGCAACCATGAAAGAAGCCGGAGTTCCGACCATTCCCGGTTCGGAAGGCTTGTTGGATGACTTTGAACAAGCACAAACTTTGGCCGATGAAATCGGCTACCCTGTGATGCTGAAAGCCACAGCCGGTGGAGGAGGAAAAGGGATGCGTGCCGTTTGGAGCCCTGACGATTTGCTCAAGGCTTGGGAAAGTGCTCGCCAAGAAGCCGCTGCGGCCTTTGGAAACGACGGCATGTACATGGAAAAACTTATCGAAGAACCCCGTCACATTGAAATACAAGTCGTGGGGGACAGTTTTGGGAAGGCCTGTCACCTTTCGGAGCGTGATTGCTCGGTGCAAAGGAGACACCAAAAACTGACCGAAGAGACCCCTTCCCCATTCATGACCGACGAGCTAAGAGAGCGCATGGGTCAAGCGGCGGTCAAGGCGGCCGAGTACATCCAATATGAAGGTGCTGGAACGGTTGAATTTTTGGTCGATAAGCACCGGAATTTCTATTTCATGGAGATGAACACACGTATCCAGGTTGAACATCCGGTGACGGAACAAGTGATTGACTTCGATTTGATTCGTGAACAAATCACCGTGGCGGCAGGAATCCCCATATCGGGAAAACACTATCTCCCAAAATTACACTCCATAGAATGCCGCATCAACGCCGAAGACCCGTATAATGATTTTCGCCCTTCCCCCGGAAAAATCACCAACTTGCATATTCCCGGAGGCCATGGGGTGCGCTTAGATACTCATGTGTATTCGGGTTATATCATTCCACCCTTTTACGATTCAATGATTGCCAAGTTGATTACCACGGCGCAAACAAGGGAAGAGGCGATCAACAAAATGAAACGCGCCTTGGATGAATTCATTATCGAGGGGATCAAAACAACGATCCCTTTCCACCGAAAATTGATGGAGCATCCCGACTATGTGGCGGGGAATTACACCACCAAATTCATGGAAGATTTTGACATGGAAGCGTAAACATTTAATCAACAAAAAACCCTCCGATAAGCGGAGGGTTTTTTTTATGCTTGAAAAAGCAACGAAATTTAAAGCAATGCGTTGGCAATAAGATATTCGGCTATTTGTATGGTATTGGTTGCTGCTCCTTTGCGCAAATTATCGGAAACAATCCATAGATTGAAGGTGTTTTCTTGCGAAAAGTCTTGTCGAATACGCCCTACAAAGACCTCATTTTTTCCTTCTGCGTACAGCGGCATTGGATAAGTATTGGTGGCGGGATTGTCTTGTACTACAACCCCTGGACTGCTATGTAGAAGTTGCTGTATCTCAGCCACAGATGAAGCTGCTCGGAGCTCAACGTTCACCGATTCACTGTGTCCTCCAACCACAGGAATCCGAATGGCTGTCGCGGTTACCCCAATGCTGTCGTCGCCTAGAATTTTGTGTGTTTCGTTGACCAACTTCATCTCTTCTTTGGTATAGTCGTTGTCCAAAAACACATCGCAATGAGGGAGTGCGTTGCGGTGGATGGGATAGGGATAAGCCATTTCCCCTTGTTTATCTTGATATTCATTTTCAAGTTGTTGCACAGCGGCAACCCCTGTCCCTGTGATGGATTGATAGGTAGAAATGACCAGTCGTTTGATGCCAAACTTTTCTTGCAAAGGGCCCAAAGCAACCACCATTTGTATGGTCGAACAATTTGGGTTAGCAATTATTTTGTCTTCCTTGGTCAGCTCGTGTGCATTGATTTCGGGGACAATAAGTTTTTTGTCGGGATCCATGCGCCATGCCGATGAGTTGTCAATCACCGTGGTGCCCACAGCGGCAAACTTTGGCGCCCATTCCAGCGAGGTGGCTCCTCCAGCTGAGAACAGTGCTAAGTCAGGTTGAAGCGCCACAGCCTGCTCTAGCCCAACAACGGTATAGGCTTTTCCTTGATAGTCGATTTGTTTTCCTACCGATCTTTCTGAGGCGACTGGAATAAGTTCCGTCAGTGGAAAATTACGTTCCGCCAAAACGTTAAGCATCACTTGGCCAACCATACCAGTGGCACCTACAACAGCTACTTTCATGTGTTTTTTAAATTTGGCGCTAAAGTAGCCAAAAAGCCCTACTGAGCCAAAAGAGCTTATGGGATAACCCAAAAATAAAACAATAGGTTATAAATATAACTATTGGTAACGTCTGGATAGGCGAGGAGACAAACCAGTGAGCAGTTCATAGGCGATGGTTCCTGCATTTTCGGCCAGTGCATCGGCGCGATGTGTGGTGTTAAATACCACCACGGGATCGTGTAATTGGCAGGGGACATCCGTGACGTCAATCATCAGCATGTCCATACACACCTGTCCAACAATTGGCACGGCATGTCCATGAAGAAAGAAGTGTCCTTTTCCTTTCCCGTATTGACGTGTAATGCCATCGGCGTGTCCAATGGGAAGGACCGCTATCCGGGTTCGTCGTTGGGCGATGAATCCTAGATTATAGCCCACGTTGTCGCCTTTTTCGAGCGAATGAATCTGAACGATACGGGTCCTTAATTCTGCGATGGGCGTGAGATTTTTGTTCCAGTCGGCACGATTAGCAAAGCCGTAAAGTCCAATGCCTGTACGCACGACATCCATGTGCAGCTCAGGGTAATTGAATACGCCAGAGGTGTTGAGTAAATGGAACAAAGGGGGCGTTGAGGTGATTTCTTCAATGCTGGTCTTTACTGTCAGAAAACGATCGATTTGTTGTTGGGTAAACGTACACGGGCGTTTATTTTCTGAAGCGCCCAGATGCGAATATACCGTTTGAACACAAAAGGGGGAATCGTTCTTGGAAGAGAAAAATGAAATGATTTCTTGGGGGGACAAACCAATGCGATTAAGTCCCGTATTGCATTTTAAATGCACAGGATAATCGTGCACTTGTTTGAGGTTGAGTTGACGTGAAAATTCTTGAATGATAGACGGTGAATACAGCACCGGCTCTAGTTGGTAGTCTATCAGCTGAGCCAAATGTTCAAATTGCGGATAAAACACCATGATGGGCGTATCGATTCCCGCATTGCGAAGTGCAATTCCTTCGCTGACATAGGCCACCGCTAGCCAATCTGCCCCCAATTCAACGAGCGTTTTCGCTATTTTTTCACTTCCCAGCCCATAGGCATTGGCCTTCACTACAGCAATCATCTTTGTTGTGGAACGCAATTGTTGACGAATCAATGCATAGTTGTGGTGCAAGTGGCCAAGATTAATCGTTAATTCAGTCACTCTTTTTTGTTTTTTGGGAGGGTGTTGCAGCGCGCTTGTTGGCCTGCACATATGCTGCCCGACTTAGGGGTTCGTAGGCTTCTTTTTCGCCCAGCATGACCAGTGCATCGTCTTTGGATTTGCGGTAGCTGTAATGGGCCAAATTCCCTGTTCGTGTGCACACGGCGTGCACTTTTGTTACATACTCGGCAGTGGCCATTAAAAAAGGCATCGGGCCAAAAGGATTGCCTTTAAAATCCATGTCTAAGCCGGCCACAATGACCCGGATTCCGCGATTGGCAAGATCATTACACACCTGAATAATTTCGTGGTCAAAAAACTGGGCCTCATCGATGCCTACCACATCGCAATTGTCTGCGAGCAGCGGAATATTGGCCGCCGCAGGGACAGGAGTCGACGGGATTTGATTTTGATCATGTGAAACCACAAGGGCATCATCATAACGGTTGTCCAACAAAGGCTTGAATATTTCGACCCTTTGTTGGGCTATTTGTGCGCGTTTTAGGCGTCGAATCAATTCTTCGGTTTTCCCAGAAAACATCGAGCCACAGATGACTTCGATCCACCCAAATTGTTCGTTTTGATTTACCGTGTTTTCTAAAAACATTTTTGTAATTTCACCCACAAGGGGTCACCCCTTATCAGTCCCAAACAAAGGTATCAAAACAATTTGTTCTTAAAAATCACACCATGGATAATCCTTTAAAAAAAGAAATCGAACGTCTTGCCCATCGCATTCTAGCCCAGGAAGAAAACTGGGATACGGCCCAGCTTTTGGAACAGACAGAACTTCTTTTTAAACAATTGATTGTGCTCGATCACATGGAGAAGCAATCTACCGAAAGTCAGCAATCCTCTGAAGTTGCTCCTTTGATGGAGACCATTAGCGAGTTGGTGACCGAATTGCCCATGGAAGAAGAAAGTGCGGCCATTAGCGAACTTTTTTCGGAAGTTGCCGAGCCCGAGTTTGTGAAAAAAGAACAGATTCAAACAAACCCAGAAGAAGAAGAAGCGGTAGACATCGAAGCGGCACCTGCACCTCCCAAAAACCTCAACGACGTATTGGGCAAAGGCATTCAGATCGGTCTCAACGATCGTTTGGCGTTTATTAAAAATTTATTCGATGAAAACGCGGAAGATTATCAGCGGGTGTTATCCCAAGTTCAAACCTATTCTTCTTGGGAAGAAGCACAGCAATTTATAGCGGAAATGATCAAGCCCGAATATAACAATTGGGAAGGTCGAGAGTCGTTTGAAGAACGTTTTCTAAAGTGTATCGCCACCAAATTTAATTAAACCATATGAAGACAAAACAAATTATTTACTGGATCGCCACGGGAATGCTGGCTGTCGGAATGCTGCTTGGGGCCTTGGTTCCCTTGATTGACAATAGCCACGCTGTGGAAGAATATACAAAATTGGGCTACCCAACCTATTTAATTACCTTCATCAGTATCGCCAAAATATTGGCGGTGGTTGTGATTCTTCACCACCGCTACAAAAGTCTAGTGGAGTGGGCCTATGCCGGGTTGTTTTATGACTTTTTGTTGGCCTTTATGGCGCATTACATGGTCGACGATGGGGAACAATGGGGCGTTTTAGTTCCCATTACACTCTTGTTTGTTTCCTATTATTACAAAGATCAGGTACGCAGATAAATGGCCAAATTGTACCTTGTTCCTACCCCGATAGGTCATCTAAAAGACATGACCTATCGCGCCGTAGAGGTGCTGCAAAAGGTAGATCTTATTTTGGCAGAAGACACGCGAATAAGCGCAAAACTGTTGCAACACTACAACATTGCAACCCCCATGAAAAGCCACCACATGCACAATGAACACGCAACGGTTAAAGGCATTGTTACGGCTTTACAGCAAGGAGTTTCTCATGCATTGATTTCCGATGCGGGAACCCCCGCCATTTCCGACCCAGGATTTTTGCTGGTGCGCGAAGCCATTGCTGCCCAGATTGAGGTAGAGTGCCTTCCCGGTGCCACTGCTTTTGTACCTGCCTTGGTGCAAAGTGGACTTCCCAACGATCGTTTTATTTTTGAAGGATTTTTGCCTCCTAAAAAAGGGAGAAAAACACGTTTGGAAAAGATTGCAGTATCCGAGAGAACGGTGATCTTGTATGAATCTCCACACAAGATTGTGAAAACCCTGCAACAGCTGGCAGCAGTCTGCGGATCCGAACGGCCCGTTGCGCTCTCCAGAGAGTTAACCAAGTTGCACGAAGAAACCTTTCGAGGGACTCTACTGGAAGCTATAAATCATTTTGAAGGGAAAGTAGTCAAAGGAGAATTTGTTGTGTGTTTGCATGGAAAGCAGGACTAATTTACACTGGAAAGCCGCAGCCATGCCGGCCAACGAAGCGATCCAATCCTTACAGACGGCCCTTGGGGTTCCTTCGGTCATGGCCACATTATTGGTGCAGCGAGGCATCTTGGACTTTGACAGTGCAAAAGCTTTTTTTCGTCCTCAGTGGGAAGACCTTCACGATCCTTTTCTCATGAAGGACATGCGCGCAGCCGTAGAACGCATTGATCGGGCCAGAGCGGCTAAAAGCACGCTCATGATTTATGGCGATTACGATGTGGATGGGACCACTTCGGTAGCGCTCATGACCGCTTTTTTATCGCCTTTTTTTCCTAGAATCATCCCTTATATCCCCGACCGATATATGGAGGGATATGGCGTTTCTATAAAGGGGATAGACCATGCTGTATCGGCAGGAGTTGACCTTATCATTACCCTCGATTGTGGGATCAAAGCCAAGCAACAGATCGCTTATGCTGCTTCCAAAGGAATTGATGTTATTGTCTGCGACCATCACTTGCCGGGAGAGGAACTTCCTTCGGCCATAGCAGTCCTTGATCCCAAGCGTACCGATTGTTCCTATCCGTTCAAAGAACTCTGTGGTTGTGGCATTGGATTCAAGTTGGCACAAGCCTTGACCCAGCATTGGCAATGCGAAGAAGCGTCCTTGTTTCCTTTATTGGATTTGGTTGCAACGGCCATCGCTGCAGATATTGTTCCGCTTGAAGGAGA
>WTJN01000101.1:24762-50646 GCA_011526265.1 Candidatus Arcticimaribacter sp.
GCGGAGGTCGCAGCACGCATTGAGGCGTATAACCAAGAGCGCCGTGCGACCGACGAGAGGATCACACAAGAGGCCTTGGAGCAAATCGAAAGCAATGGGCAACAAGAAAAAGCAGCAACAGTGGTACATGCCACCGACTGGCACAAGGGCGTCGTGGGGATTGTAGCATCGCGGCTCATTGAGCATTATTATCGGCCTACAGTTGTGCTTACGCAGTCTGGCGATCGTTACGTGGGTTCGGTTCGATCGGTACGCGGCTATGATGTCTATCAAGCACTCTTGGCCTGTCGGGAGTATATGCTTCAATTTGGCGGACATAAATATGCGGCGGGTCTTACACTGGCCCCGGATCAACTCGAGGACTTTATCGCTGCTTTCGAGGCAGAAGTCGACGCCACTATTCTTCCAGAACAAAAAGTTCCCCAACCCCGCTACGATTTGGCAATAGACTTGGCGGAGATTCAGCCTAAATTGGTGCGGATTCTTCTACAAATGGCACCCTTTGGCCCCAAGAACATGCGCCCCGTTTTTTGTTCACGCGGCTGTGTAGACAGCGGTGGTAGTCGTCTGGTCGGCAAAGACCAATCCCATTTAAGGCTGTCGATTGGCCGCACGGGCTTATCTCCTTTGATCGGGATTGCTTTTGGCCAAGCCAATGCTTTTGAGCGGGTTCAAAAAGGGCATCCGTTTACCCTCTTTTATACTTTAGAACAAAATGAGTGGAATGGCGAGGTGAGTACTCAGTTGCAAGTCAAAGACATTCTTTTTGAAGAATAGCGCAGCAATTCGTTTGCTTTCAAGCGATTAAATCTTTTAACTCAACTGATCTAACAATCCTGCTGTAGAGCTGTCGTGTGGGTGATTGCTTTTCCCTTCAATATCCGATAAAATTGTATTGGCCAATTGTTTCCCCAACTCTACTCCCCACTGGTCGTAGCTATAGATATTCCACAACACTCCTTGAACAAATATTTTTTGTTCGTAGAGTGCGATGAGTTTTCCAAGACTGTTGGGGGTTAATTGATCGATTAAAATGGTTGTCGTGGGCTTGTTGCCATCGAATACTTTGAACGGTGCCAATTGGTTGATTTCATCTTCAGAACAGCCTTTTTCTTTCAATTCTGCGGTGGCTTGTTCCAAGGACTTTCCCTTCATCAACGCTTCGGTTTGTGCCAGAAAATTACTCAGGAGTTTGTTTTGATGTTCTTGTTCTCCATAGAGTGAGGTTTTAAAACCGATGAAGTCGGCCGGGATGCGTTTTGTTCCTTGGTGAATGTGTTGAAAAAAGGCGTGTTGTGCATTGGTTCCCGATCCCCCCCAAATGATGGTGCCGGTTTGATAGTCAATTTTATTCCCATTGCGGTCTACTCCTTTGCCATTGCTTTCCATGATGCCCTGCTGCAGGTAGGCGGGCAGGTTGCGCAAGTATTGTGTATAGGGAATGATCGCTTCGCTTTCGGCGCCATAAAAGTTGTTGTACCAAACACTGATCAGTGCCAGCACAACGGGAATATTTTCTTGAAAAGGAGCGGTGCGAAAGTGTTCATCCATCTGGTGTGCACCTTGAAGAAGTGCTTCAAAGTGTTTGGGTCCAACGGCAAGTACAATGCTAAGCCCCACCGAACTCCAGAGTGAAAAACGGCCACCTACCCAGTTTTTCATCGGGAAGACATTGTCGGGGTGAATCCCAAATTCGATGATCTTCTCAAGGTTGGTCGATACGGCGACGAAGTGTTGAGCAACGGCCTCTTTTGGTGCGTGAGACAAGAACCACTTTCGAATGGTCCTGGCATTGCTTAGGGTTTCTTGGGTGGTAAATGTTTTCGAAACAATGACAAACAGTGTTGTCTCTGGGTTCAGTGTTTTGATGACCTCACGAACGTGATCTCCTTCGACGTTGGAAACAAAATGAATGTTGAGATGGTTTTTATAGAAGGTCAAGGCTTCGGTGACCATGGCGGGTCCTAGGTCGGATCCTCCAATGCCTATATTGACCACATCGGTGATGGGTTTGCCGGCATAGCCCTTGTGTTGCCCTGAGATGACTTCTTGAGCAAATGCGTACATTTTTTCCTTCACGGCTTGTACTTCGGGAACAACATCAAGTCCATTGGTATAGCATTGTGCGTCTTCGGGCAAACGAAGCGCGGTATGCAGCACTGCCCGATTTTCAGTGACATTTATTTTTTCGCCACTAAAATAGGCCTCCATGGCTTGTTGAAGCTTCACTTCATTGGCGAGTTCTTCCAACAGCCCAAGTGTTTTTTTGGTGAGATTGTTTTTTGATAAGTCCACCAAAAAGTCCTCCCATTTTATAGAAAAATGGGCAAACCGTTGGGGGTCTGCACGAAAGTATTCTTGAAGGGTATGTTGTTGTTCTTCAACAAAGTGATCCTGTAATTTTTTCCACGCAGCGGTGGTTGTTGGATTGATGCTTGGGAATGTCATAGTCATTTAATTCATTGCAAGGTTTGTGGTGCTTTCATTGGGAAACGAAAGACACTTGAGTTGATTTTGTACAGGGGAAATATGGGCAAAAAAAGCTTTTTTTAAGGCTTTGGAGATGGGTTTGGCCTCTGGGAGTTTTTGTTTGTAAGGATCGACTTGTCGTCCATTTTTCCAAAATCGGTAGCATACATGAGGCCCAGAGGTGTTCCCTGTCATACCGACCCATCCAATCACATCGCCTTGTTTGACGTATTGTCCCACCCGCACTTTTCGGCGTTTCATGTGGAGGTATTGTGTGGAGTAGGTATTGTTGTGTCGAATTTTGACGTAGTTGCCGTTTCCTTTTGTATAGCTGGCTTTGGTGACGCGGCCGTTGGCCGTTGCCATGATGGGGGTGCCTACAGGGGCAGCGTAGTCGGTTCCTTTATGTGGTTTTACTCGACCATAATAGGCAATCCTCCGTTTTAAATTATAGCGGGAAGAAATACGGCTAAATTTCACTGGTGCCTTTAGAAACGCCCGTCGTAGGTTCTTGGCATTATCGTCAAAATAGTCGATAATGCCTTTGATGCTGTCGGTTTCAAACTCATAGGCATAGAGTCCTTTGCCGCGGTGCTCAAAGTAGGCTGCTTTTATTTTTTCGATGCCCACGGAGATGCTGTCGTCTACAAACTTTTCGGTGTAGATCACCTTGAATCGGTCTCCTTTATCGAGTCGGGTAAAATCGATGGTCCAGGCGTAAACATCGGCCAGGAAATAGGTCAGCATACTGTTGTATCCGCTATTTTGCATGGTTTCGTAGAGTGAACTTTGGATGACGCCAGTGGCCTGAAGTTCAACAGTTCGAATGGGTTTTTGGACTTTTTTCCCAAAAACACTGTCGCGCAATTGCACCACGCTATAGCCCAAGGCATCGGGATGGTAGATGAAGGCTTTGGGTGTAGGGACGCTGTCTTTGGTAAACAAAAGGGTGTAGGGTTTGCCTATTTGTAGTTTACGCACATTGACGCTGCCCTTTATTTTTTGAAGAATGGTGTAGACCTCAGGATAGTCGATCCCATTTTTTTCGAGGATGGCACCAAAGGTATCGCCCCGTTTGATCTTGTGCGATTGAACGTTGTATTGGTTAAAGTCATAGCCATAACGCAGGTCAGCCTCCACTGTCTTTTCTTCTTTCACTGCGGGCACTTGAGCGCCCTTTTCTTCTTCACAAGACCAGACAAATAGGGCAAGAATAACGGCACACAAATAAAGCGAAAAACGATTTTTCATGGAAGCAAATTTCGTAAAGTTTTGGAGGAGGATTAAACGGTATTGGCGCATTTCATCAACAAGTTAACAACAATTATTGCACACTGATTTGAAAGGGATGTTGCAGTCCTCTAAAATTTTCTAGGTCGCAGTCGATGGCTCCAACACGGAGGTCGGCGCGCATGCGGACGGGAACTTTATTGTCGTCGTCACTCACCCAGAGGGTGACACTTTCTTGTTCGCGAAAAACTCTTCCGCTTTGCACATGGGGCCGTAGTTTGAGACAGCGCACCTGACCAAATTTTGTCGCGATGGTTTCTTTCCCTAGGTATTCGAGTTTGAAGCGGTAGTTTTCCTGATCAAAGAACAGGTTGAGGTAAATGTCTTTTCCCAAGGTGAGTTGGCTCGTGTCGTAGAAATTTCGCAAATAGTAGAATGCAGAAAGCAAGTCCTGAACATTTTCTTCGATGGCAAAAGCAGCGGTGGTTTTCTTTTTGTTGTCGTCTACAGTGGCTTGCTGTTTTTGATGATCGAAGGCAATTTCGAGGTCTTTGGTGTAGCCACCTTCATTGATGTCTCGGATGAATTTTCGGGGCAGGCCGTCGTGCTGACCAAAATAGGTTTCGTAGTGATCTTCTACTTTAAAAAATAGTCGGGCCAGGCCCGTAGTTCGGCCATAGCCTTTGGCGTGAAAAACGGGAACTTGGTCAAGGGTATCTGCGGTAATGCCCAAGGTGACACTACTGGCGTTGAACACTCCGTAGTGAATACGGAATTCGAACCATTCTCCGTGGTTGAATGCTCCTGTGGGGCGGTCCAAGACGGGAAGACCAACAAGATGCTCCTTCTCTGCTTGGGCGATGACGACCCCATGAAAAAATAACCACAATAAAAGAAATGTTTTTTTGTTCATAGAATACCTCTAATGTATAAAAGCTCAGGAGGCTAACCTATCGTTTTAGGATTATTTAACGGTTATTTACTTTCTTGAAAAAAGCGAAAGAGAACAGTGGCTTTTTTTTCGCCAATGGAAGCGACCAACTGATCACGACTTGCTTCTTTGATGCGCTTTAAGGATTTAAACTGTTTAAGCAAAACCGTTTTGGTTTTTGGGCCAATGCCGGGCACATCGTCCAAAACAGAATGGATGGCATTTTTACTGCGCTTGTTGCGGTGAAAAGTAATCCCAAAACGGTGGGCTTCGTTGCGCAGATGTTGGATGACTTTTAAGCTTTCCGATTTTTTATCGAGGTAGAGAGGGATGGGGTCATCGGGGAAATAAATTTCTTCCAAGCGTTTGGCAATGCCTACGATGGCAATTTTGCCCCGCAACCCCAATATTTCCAAACTTTTAAGGGCCGAGGAAAGCTGTCCTTTTCCCCCGTCAATAATGATTAGTTGGGGAAGGGATGCGCCCTCTTCTTGCAAGCGTTTGTAGCGCCGAAAGACCACTTCTTCCATGGAGGCAAAATCGTCGGGCCCTTCAACGGTTTTGATGTTGAAGTGGCGGTAGTCTTTTTTATAGGGTTTGCCATCACGAAAAACAACACAAGCAGCCACGGGGTTGGATCCTTGTAAGTTGGAGTTGTCAAAACACTCAATGTGTCGGGGTTCTTCAGAAAGGCGGAGATCGGCTTTCATTTGCTGCATCAATCGATTGGTGTGGCGGTCGGGATCCACAATCTGCATTTGCTTAAAGCGTTCGATGCGGAAGTACTTGGCATTGCGCACCGACAAGTCCACCAAATGTTTTTTGTCGCCCAGTTGCGGAACGGTTACTTTGATGTGATCGCCCAAGTCGAGCGCGAATGGAAGATACACCTCTGGCGACTGCGAGTGGAAACGCTGACGAATCTCTACAATGGCCAATCGCAACAATTCTTCAGGGGTTTCGTCTAGTTTCTTTTTTATTTCTATGGTGTGCGAGCGAATGATCGACCCATAGGAAAGTTGCAAAAAGTTGACATAACCGTAAGCTTCATCGGTGATGACAGAAAACACATCGACATTACTGATTTTTGGATTGACGATGGTGGATTTGGCTTGGTAATTCTTTAGGATATCTAGTTTTTCTTTGATCCGTTGGGCTTCTTCAAAGGCCATTTCGGCGGCCCGCTCTTTCATTTGCTCTTCAAACTGTTGTAGGGAATCTTTGAAATTGCCTTTAATGATGGCTCGTATGGCCTTGATGTTTTCGTTGTATTGGGTGTTTTCAATTTTGTCGACGCAAGGCGCAGAACAATTGCCCAGATGATATTCCAAACAAACTTTGTATTTCTCCGCGGCAATTTTGGCGGCGGAAAGGTCGTAGTTGCAAGTGCGTAGGGGGTAGAGTTCTTTGATGAGGTCCAGCAAAGTGCGAACGGTTTTCATGCTGGTATAGGGACCAAAGTATTCTGATCCGTCACGGATGATTTTCCGTGTGGGAAAAATCCGCGGGAACCGTTCCTTCTTGATACAAATCCAGGGGTAGGACTTGTCGTCTTTGAGCAGCACATTGTAGCGGGGTTGGTATTTTTTGATCAGGTTGTTTTCCAGCAAAAGGGCATCCATCTCGCTGTTGACGACGATGTGCTCGATGCGAACAATTTTTTTGACCAACAAGCGCGTTCGGTTGTTGTCGTGTTGTTTGGTGAAGTAAGAATTGACCCTCTTTTTCAGGTTTTTGGCTTTCCCCACATAAATGATGCTTTCCTTGGCATCAAAATATTGGTACACCCCTGGACGGTCGGGTAGTGTTTTGAGTTGAATGTCCAAGGAAGGTGTTTCCATTTGTTTTGTCGGTTGCCTGTAGACCAAAAATAATGCTTTTCTTTGTCAAGAGCGCGCATGAAAAAAGAGAAAACAGCATTAAGGAATGACTACAAGCAGCGGCGGTTGACACTTTCCGCCGAAGCCCTCGAGGCCATGAGCATCGCGATTGCCAATCGCGCCATGACGCTGCCCATTTGGGAAAGCCGCTACATGCATCTTTTTTTATCCAGCAGCAGACACCGCGAAGTTGATACCCACCCATTGCTTACCCTCTTGCAGGGGAAAGACAAATGTGTTGTGGTTCCCAAAATGAATTGGAAACAAGGAACGCTGCAGCATTATCTTTTGGATGAGGACACCCCACTAGCGATCAACGATTGGGGAATCCCTGAGCCTATCACAGGACAATCGATTTTACCCGCACAATTGGAGGTAGTTTTTGTGCCGCTTCTGGCTTACGACCAAAAAGGCAATCGCTTGGGCTACGGCAAGGGATTCTACGATCGGTTTTTGGCCGAGTGTTCTCCCCATTGTTGGCGCATCGGGCTGAGTTGTTTTCCCCCTGAAAAAGCTCTTCCAGCGGTCAATGCAACCGATGTTCCTTTACATGCCTGTATTACTCCAGAAAAAATTTATACGTTTGATCGGTCTGTTCCTTTTTGATTCAGCAACAGTAAAAAAACCACCCCAATGCTGATTGCGCTATCGGCAACATTAAAGACGTATTCAAAAAAAGTATATTCTTGCCCGCCCACCCAAGGCAACCAGGTTGGCCAGGTCCATGTGGCGATGGGAAACTGAAGCATGTCGACGACATGACCGTAAAACAAGGGAGCGTATCCTTCCGTAGGGAGGAAAGTGGCGACTTGCCCATAACTGTGTGAAAAAAGCACCCCGTAAAACACGGAATCGATCAAGTTTCCGACGGCTCCTGCAAAGATAAAGCATAAGGCCCACCGCAGCAGGGTAGGACTTTGTTTGGTCAAAAGCTTGTAGAGCCAAAACCCTAAGAAACCAATGGCAACCAAGCGGAAGAGGGTCAAAAACAACTTGGCCACTTCTTCACTCAAAAAGGGGAGAATATCGTTGATTTTTGTCCCCCAGGCCATGCCTTTATTTTCGATGAAAAGCACTTTGAAAAATCCCCAATCCACAATGGCCCCTTGACCATATACGGAAAGCGGAAAGTTGAGCTTGATGTATAGCTTACTGGCTTGGTCGATAAAGACCAAAAGAAGAATGAGAAATACGGCTCTTTGGATGTTGATTTTTGGCATGCGGTTCACGTCAGAAAAGCGGGTTAAAGGTCTACATTTCCTGTGGACTGCACAAATATTTTTCCTTCCCGCGATTGCAAGATCAAGTTCTGTTCATCTAGTGGCTTGGGAATGTTTTTGGAAGCGCTCCAAGGCAGGACAACGGACGGGTTCTTTTCTTGTGGAGCAAAAATGGTTCCCTTTAGGGTGCGAACAAGCCCAAACACCTTTGGGGAAGCAATGGTAACACTCCCCTCTCCCAGGAAAAGATCCAGATGCGGCAGTGGGGATTCTATTCGCACATCGGCTTGTGTGATGTTGAATTCTAGCACAACATCTTCTGGGACGGAGAGTAGAAAAGAGGACGCAATGACTTTGTGGGCACTCAGTTTGTCTTGATGTTCGGTAAAATCGGGGCTGCGGTTTTCTTTCAAGTAGAGCGTTCTTTCCCTGAGTTTACGCACCAACAGCAGGGTGTTTTGGTATTCTCCTTCGGTACGATAGCGGAGTAGAATAGTGGGTTCGTTGGAGGGTTGGACTTTGACGGAGCTTGCAAAAGGGAGATGTACCACAACACGGTCGATGTCTCCTTTTAGCCATGTAGACTGTGCATCCTGCTGTGCGAATACCGACCCCATAAAGAGGATAACGATGGGAGTGAAAAAGAAGCGCAGTCTTATTTTTGCATGTTTTTTGCCTCAATGCTCAAAGTCGCATGGGGAACCAAAATCAACCGTTCTTTTTGAATGAGTTTACCCGTTACACGGCATACGCCATAGGTTTTGTTCTCGATACGCATCAAGGCATTTTTGAGATCTCGAATAAACTTTTCTTGTCGCAAAGCTAGCTGTGTGTTGGCTTCTTTCGACATGGTTTCCGATCCTTCTTCAAAGGCTTTGAAGGTGGGCGAAGTGTCTTCTGTTCCATTGTTACCGTCGTTCATGTAAGAACTTCTCAGCAACTCCAAATCTTCTTTGGCTTTCACAATCTTTTCTTCGATCAATGTTTTGAATTCTTCCAAATCCTGATCGGAATAGCGGTTTTTCAAAACGGCTCCCATAGGCTAGGCTTTTTCTAGTTTAACTCGTGTTTTAATTTGGTCAAAGTCGATGGCCTCTCCTTCATTTAACGATTCACTTACGATTACCTCTACGGCTAGTGTCTCTTGTTGAATATAGTTTTGATGCTGGAACAACACCTCATTAAGGACAACGTCTTCTTCCAAATATAAAATAATTTTGTCAGTCACTTCCAGTCCTGCGTCTTTTCTTAAATTTTGAAGGCGATTGATCAACTCTCTGGCAATCCCTTCTTGCACGAGTTCTGGCGTGAGTTGAATGTCGAGAGCTACGGTCATGCCTGCATTGTTGGCAACCAACCAGCCTTCGATGTCTTTGGATTGAATGATCACATCTTCCGAGGAAATAGAAAGGGTGGTTCCGTTGAGGTCAAAGGGAATTTCTTTCCCCGTTTCCAAGGTTTGAATATTTTCTTTGTCCAAGCGTTGGATAAAGTTGGCGACGTCTTTCATGTTTTTACCAAAGCGCGGCCCAAGGGTTTTGAAATTGGGCTTGATTTCTTTCACCAAAATGGCACTGGCGTCGTCGAGCAGTTCAATCTGTTTGACATTGATTTCTGCTTTGATCAAATCCGCTACCCGTTCTATGGCCTCTTTTTCTGAGTTGTTACGTACAGGAATCATGATTTTTTGCAACGGTTGGCGGACTTTGATTTGCTCTTTTTTTCGCAAAGACAAGGCCAAGGAGGCAATGGTCCGTGCTTTGCCCATTTGGTCTTCCAGGTCAGTATTGCGCCACTGTTGATCTGCTTTTGGAAAATCTGTCAAGTGCACAGACGCAAAGGGTTCTTTTTGTGTTGCCTGATTCAAATCTTGGTACAGGCGGTCGGCATAAAAAGGCGCAATCGGCGCCATGAGTTTACTAATCGCAAACAAACAATCGAATAGTGTTTGATAGGCCGCAATTTTGTCGTTGTTGTAGGCCCCTTTCCAAAAGCGTCTGCGCGACAGACGCACATACCAGTTGCTCAATATTTCTTGCACAAATTCTGCAATGGCACGCGCCGCTTTGGTGGGTTCGTAGTCTTCATATGCCTGATCTACCTCGGCGATCAAACGGTTGAGTTCGGACAACACCCAACGATCCAACTCACTGCGATTGGCCATTTCTATGGGCTGTTCTTTGTAGGAAAAGCCATCAATGTTGGCGTATAGACTGAAAAATGAATAGGTGTTGTGCAGGGTACCAAAGAATTTACGAGAGACTTCCGCAATGCCTTCCAAGTCAAATTTTAGGTTGTCCCAAGGATTTGCATTGGCAATCATGTACCAGCGGGTGGCGTCAGCACCATATTTATCCAATGTGGTGAAAGGGTCAATGGCATTGCCCAAACGTTTGGACATTTTTTGTCCGTTTTTGTCGAGAACAAGTCCGTTGGACACCACATTTTTATAGGCGATGGAATCGAAAACCAAGGTGCCGATTGCGTGAAGTGTATAGAACCATCCGCGGGTTTGATCGACTCCTTCAGCGATATAGTCGGCTGGAAAATCTTTGTTTTGGTCAATTTTTTCTCGGTTCTCAAACGGGTAATGCCACTGGGCATAGGGCATGGAGCCCGAGTCAAACCACACATCAATCAGGTCACTTTCTCGTTGCATGGGCGCGCCTTTCTCGCTCACCAAAACAATGTTGTCAACCGTATTTTTATGCAGGTCAATTTGTGCATAATTGGCATCGGACATGTCGTCCAACGTAAATTTCTCTAGCGGATTATGACTCATCAGCCCCGCTGCGATAGACGCTTCAATGGCGGTATAGAGTTCTTTGACCGACCCAATGATGCGTGTTTCAGCTCCATCTTCGGTTCGCCAAATGGGCAAAGGAATTCCCCAAAAGCGCGAACGCGAGAGGTTCCAATCATTCGCATTGGCCAGCCAATTTCCAAAACGGCCTTCGCCAGTAGCGGCAGGCTTCCAATTGATTTTTTTGTTGTGAGCGACCATTTTCTCTCGAACGGCTGTTACCCGAACAAACCAAGCGTCTAATGGGTAGTACAAAATAGGCTTGTCTGTTCGCCAGCAATTGGGATAGGAGTGGACGTATTTTTCAACTTTAAACGCGCGGTTTTCTTCTTTAAGACGAATGGCGATTTCTACATCCACCGACTTTTCTGGGGCTTCGCCTTCGGGATAATAGGCGTTTTTGACATACTTTCCACCAATGTTGGGTAGGGCAGCAACAAATTTTCCTTCCAAATCGACCAATGGAACGTGGTTTCCCCACTGGTCTTCAACCAAGAGGGGAGGCACGGGAGGGACAGCTTCTTTGGCGACTTGTGCATCGTCGGCGCCAAAAGTGGGGGCCGTATGCACAATTCCGGTACCGTCTTCGGTGGTTACGAAATCTCCTGCAATTACTCGGAAGGCATTTTCGGGATCATGAAGTGGTAGTGGCGCATCGTGCCACAATTGCTCATAGCGGATGCCAATCAGTGCTTCTCCTGAGAGGGTTTGTTCTTCCCAATAGGGTATTTTTTTATCATTGGCGGTGTAATCATCCAAGGCCTCTTTGTTGTCCACAGGAATGTATTTCCCAGAAAACTGTTTGCCTACGAGTGCTTTGGCCAATAAAACGCGAATGGGGGCATGGGTGTATTGGTTGTAGGTTTGGATCACGACATAGTCAATTTTCTTCCCAACGGTGAGGGCTGTATTTGAGGGCAGTGTCCAGGGCGTGGTGGTCCAAGCCAGGATATAAAGGGGTTGGTCGCCGATTAATGCCGGCGGGAGAGATGCGTCTTGACAGCGAAACATGGCTGTAATCGTGGTGTCGGTAACATCGCGGTAGGTGCCCGGTTGGTTGAGCTCGTGCGAGCTGAGACCTGTTCCCGCTTTGGGAGAATAAGGCTGAATGGTATAGCCTTTGTAGAGCAGGTCCTTGTTGTAAATCTGTTGCAATAGCCACCAAACCGATTCGATGTATTTGGAGGTATAAGTCACGTAAGGATCGTCCATGTCGACCCAATACCCCATTTGGCGGGTCAATTGATTCCACACATCGGTATAGCGCATGACCGCCTTCTTACAAGCGTCATTATAGGCCTCGACAGAAATGCTTTTTCCAATGGCATCTTTGGTAATGCCCAACTCTTTTTCGACCCCAAGTTCTACGGGCAACCCATGGGTGTCCCAACCGGCTTTTCGTTTGACCTGAAATCCTTTTTGCGTTTTGTATCGGCAAAAAATGTCTTTGATTGCTCGTGCCATCACATGGTGAATGCCCGGCATCCCGTTGGCCGATGGTGGGCCCTCATAAAACACAAACGGAGGCTGACCTTCTCTAGATTGTATACTTTTTTCAAAAATGGAGGCTTCTTTCCAAAAAGAAAGGACGTTGTTGGCTACCTGTGTAAGATTGAGTTGTTTGTGTTCCTTAAAGCCCATAAAGTATTTTGTAAGTGCTGCGAAATTAAGGAATTTTATACTTTTAACATTGAATGATTTAGCAACTTCACACCATGCCATTGCCTTTTGATTTTTCTTCGGATTTGATTCTCGAAAATGCACGTGTTCTTCTTCGTCCCTTGCACGAGGACGATTACCAAGATTTATTGGTGTACGCCCTTGAAGAACCTTCATTGTGGGATTATTCTTTGCTTCCAGCCAGTGGTGAAAAAGGGATGAAAACCTATATGGATGCCGCCTTGTTGTGGCGCGAACAAGAAACGAGTTATCCCTTTGTGGTGATCGATAAAAACATCGACAGTATTGCTGGGAGTACACGTTTTTACAACATCAATTTTTTTCATAAAACGTTAAGCGTTGGCTACACCTGGTATGGAAAGGCGTTTCAGCGGACAGGCTTGAATAGACATTGCAAGCTTTTGCTGTTTTCTCATGCCTTTGAAGCTTGGGGGATGGAACGGATTGAGTTGCGCGCCGACGCACGCAATCAGCAGAGCTTTACCGCCATGAAAGCTTTGGGCTGTACTCACGAGGGAACACTACGCAATGACAGTGTGGCCAAAGGGGGGCGTCGAGACAGTGTTGTGTTGAGTTTTCTTAAACAAGAATGGGAGCAGGGAGGGAAGGCCGCTTTGCAAGCCAAAACCCATTAAAAAGCAACCTGTATTCCCCCAATAAGACTGCGGCCTGGAGCGCTGATTCCCGAAGCAAAAGTCCGGTAGTGGAGATCCGTTAAGTTTTCTACAGCAAGATAAAGCGACAAAGTATCGCTTTTTTGATAGGTGCTGTAAAATGAAATGGTGGTCCATTTTGGCGACCCCGCATAGCGAATTTCACCATTTTCATCACCGATGATTGGCGTTTCTTCCAATCCGTCTTCTCCGCCACGACTGTATTCCTCTGGGGGTTTATTGCTGGCAAACTGATGGCGAAGTTCTAGTGTCCACTTCTTTTTCGAAAAGACCAACTCGCTTCCTCCAAAGTAAGGGAGGATAGAAGGCAAGGGGCCAATGGTTTCGTTGATTTTGTTTTGGGTGTGCGTCAGATGCGCCCCTACCGTTAGGGGTTCAGCCAACCGCCACTTGCCCTCAATGCTCAATCCATAAATGCGCGAATTACCTGCATTTCCGTTGGCCAGCGTGGTCACAATTTCATTGTTGTAGGTTACTGTTTCAGGGGCATCGGTAGTCAAATCTGCAGTGATGCTGTAGGGCATTCGGGCAATGTAGTCTTGCAGGCTGCTGTTGTAAAAGCGAAGTTGAAGATTGAGTTTTTTGCTGGGCGGGGTGAAGGCGACGCCTCCCTCAAGAGAGTAAACATATTCTGATTTCAGCGCTGGATTGGGGACAAGCAGTGTTCCTCGATTTTCTCTAATTTTTCCCAAATCATCAATGTTGGGTGCGCGGAAACCACTGGCGAGCAATAGATTGATTCGCCAACGGGGAGAAGGCCGATGGGAGAGGGACAAACTCCCTGTAATGGCCGTGTTTTTGACATTGACTTCTGTCAAGCCTGTGGGCAGCATTTCGTCATCTTTCCATTTGGCTTTCAATAGGGTATTGGTGATTCTTCCCCCCGCCGACCAAGTGGTTTTTGGGCTGAGATCATAGCGCATATTCACATAAAGGGCTTGCGAACCGTATTGACTTCCATTGTTGGGATATCGGCTAATGCCCGGTAGCGTTTCGACAATCCCTACGTCTTGGGTATCTCGAAGGGCAAGTCGGTCGATAGTGCCTTCTGAAGCAATCGCATTATGAATGATTTCAAAACCATAGGCGATGCTTGATTTTCCTTTTTTGGCGATTTCAAAATCTCCATTCACGCTCCATACATCGACCTGCTCGATTTGGTTCAGTTTTTCCAGTGACCCAAATCGTCTTTGATGACGGGATTCGCCAATGTTTTGATAGGCAGTCGTGATCGTTCCTTTGTATATCCATGCTTTTTTGGGGAATATTTTGAGTTGAGGAGAAAACAGAATCCGTCTTTGTGGCCCATAGTACCATTCGGCAAATCGGAGCCGTCCGTTTCGGCTTTCGTTGAGTTTGTCAAACCGTGGGATATTTGAAGAATCAGACCACTGAAAATTCAGTAGCAGTTGAGTTTCTTGTCCCAGATTAAAAACGGTTTTGTGCAGAAGATCAATTTGCTGGTAGCCTGTATTTTTTTGCAGATTGGGCTGCGGGTTGGCTGTAGGGTTTTCGAAGTAGGTTGTTGGTGTGTTGGCCGAATAGAAAGGCACCAAGCCCCAGTTTTCATAGCCATGTGCTCGGTTATTGCCCATGCGAATGTCGCCAAACGCAGCATAAGTAAGGCTAGTGAATACGGCCCATTTTTGAAAACTTTGCTCATTTTCTAGATGGTAGGTCTGCGCGTTTTGTGCACTATTGAGGGTGCTCGAAAAGCGGCTTTTTCGTTTTTTTTCGCTGTTGATTTTTGGGGTTTTGGTGTAGTAATGCACAACCCCGCCCAGGGCATCAGAGCCGTAGCCCACCGACGATGATCCGTAGATCACTTCCACGCGCTCAATGCTATTGGGGTCGATGGTCAATGCATTTTGCAGGTGCCCCGATCGGTAGATGGCATTGTTCATTCTTACCCCGTCTACTACCAGCAGGACCCTATTTGCTTCGAAGCCCCGAAGAACAGGACTGCCGCCACCTCCTTGCGATTTTTGCAAGCGAATGGACGGAGCATCGCGTAGTAAATCCGCACTGGTAAGGGGCGTGGGACGGAGAACTTTCTGCGGCGCAATAACTTGTACTTGTTCGGCTATTTTTTTGCTTTGTTCGGCGGTTCGCGCTACCGAAAGCACAATTTCTTCCAGTTGCTTTTCATCGAAAAACAGATGGATGGTGGTCTCTAATTTATCCCATGGAAGGGTTCGGTTTTCATAGCCCATGAGCTGAAAGGTCAGGATGTCACTGGCCTGGAAGTGGTCCAGCGCAAAAACACCATTGTTGTCCGTGCTCACATACCTGTCTTTGGTTTGATTGATGACAAGCACTTCACTCAGTGGCGCCTGGGTGAACGCATCGACCACACGCACTTCTTGACCAAAGAGAAGGTTTAAACCAAACAGAAAAAGCACATATAGTGTTGTCCTAATTGAAAACGACTTCCAGAACATCCAGCGATTTCGGTGGGTTAAATCCATCAATGTGAAAACGGTAATAGTTGATTAATGTTCCTAGCATTTCTCTGCGAAGCCATCGTTCATTTTTTTGCTCTTTTATGTTAGCAAACTTCATGCCCAAAAAAGATTGTAGTCTTTTAACAGTTGGGCCTTCGAGGTAATTTCCATCGGGGAGGGTGTTGGTAAAACAGCCATTTTCAAGATTAAAATAACGGCACTGCGTGCTTTCTGCATGGGGGAAAAAGCCCAGAAATTTGGTGAGTTGAATCAAGAAAAGCAAATGAAAATCGGCCATCTGTTCGTTGGTATCCAACCAGAGTAAGGCGTTTTCGAGGTATTCAAACAACAGGGGGTTGGGAGCTTCTTCTTGCAGGGTCTTGTGCAGCATTTCGGCCAAGAAGAGCAGCTGCGCGTTTTTGGTAATCTCAGTGTAACAACTGTTGTAGGGATGCACTACTTTCACATCTTTGATAAAGTTGAGCCCGCCTTTTTTTTTCATTTGAAAGGAGAGGTCCAAAAGCATCAAGGGCTGAAACAAGGCTTTTCTAAATCTTCCTTTGCGCGAAGACAACACTCCTTTGACCAAAAAAGATTGCCGTCCTACTTCTTGGGTATAGCAATGAACAATAAGTGAGCTATCGTTGTACTTTAGGCTGTGTAGTACAAGCGCCTTGGTTTGTACAAACATGATCTATGATTAGACAACACCTTGTGCTAACATTGCATCGGCAACTTTGACAAAACCGGCAATATTGGCGCCTTTCACATAGTTGGTGAAGTCTCCTTCTTTCCCATAGGTGATGCACGATTGGTGGATATCCTGCATGATACTCTGAAGTTTTTGGTCGACTTCGTTGCGGCTCCAACTGTAGCGCAAAGAATTTTGTGCCATCTCTAGGCCAGAAACCGCGACTCCTCCCGCATTGGACGCTTTTCCGGGGGCAAACAAGATTTTACTGTCCGTAAAATGGTGAATTGCATCGGGAGTCGTAGGCATGTTGGCTCCTTCTCCCACGGCTTGACAACCGTTTTTTGTAAGGGTTTTGGCGTCTTCCAAGCCCAGCTCGTTTTGGGTAGCACAAGGCAGGGCAACATCACAAACAACACCCCAAGGGGTTTGTCCTTGATGAAATTCTGCAGTGGGGTACTGTTCAACGTATTTGTGGATCCGTTCTCGTTTTACATTTTTAAGCTCCATGATGTAGGCCAATTTTTCGGCATCAATCCCCTCTTTGTCATAGATAAAGCCAGAGGAGTCTGAGAGTGTCAAAACGGTTCCCCCCAACTGGATGACTTTTTCAGCGGCGTATTGGGCGACATTTCCTGCCCCCGAGATCACTACTTTCTTTCCTTTGAACCCTTTTCCTTGGGTAGCGAGCATTTGCTCGGTAAAGTAGACAACGCCATAGCCTGTTGCTTCTGGGCGAATCAGCGATCCTCCCCAGCTTACGCCTTTTCCAGTAAGGACTCCCGTAAATTCGTTTTTCAGGCGTTTGTATTGTCCAAAAAGATAGCCAATTTCCCGACTACCCACACCGATGTCCCCCGCAGGGATGTCACGGTTGGGCCCGATATGACGGAACAATTCGGTCATAAAACTTTGACAAAACCGCATGACTTCGGTGTCTGTTTTTCCTTTGGGGTCAAAATCGGATCCTCCTTTTCCGCCGCCCATGGGCAGTGTGGTAAGGCTGTTTTTGAAGATTTGTTCAAACGCCAAAAATTTGAGCACGCTCAGGTTGACCGATGGATGAAAACGCAACCCTCCTTTGTAGGGACCAATGGCGGAATTCATTTCTATGCGGTAGCCGCGATTGACCTGAATTTCCTCTTGGTCATCAATCCAAGCGACGCGAAAAGAGACCACACGCTCGGGCTCTACCATGCGCATGAGAATATTTTGCCCATAATAGATATCGTGCTGGACAATGTAGGGAATCACGGTTTCTGCTACTTCGGTTACCGCTTGCATGAACTCGGGTTCATTTTGATTGCGTTGATGCACCGCTGCTAAAAAGGATTGGATTGCTTTTTCCATGGTGGGAGATTTTTTTGTTCCCAGAAAGTTAGCCAATTTAACCAAACAAATGTTGCACCACGGCCTCAATTTTGCCAAGTGTGATGATTTGAATGTTTGATTTAGGGAGGTTTTTCTTTGGCAATCGTGCCGTAATAATGGCATCAAAGCCAAGTTTTTCGGCTGCTTGAATGCGTTGATCAATTTTGGGGACGGGTCGCAGTTCACCCGAAAGACCAATTTCTGCGGCGAAACAAGTGTTTTGTGGCAGTGCAATGTCGTGGTGGCTGGACAAAATGGCGGCAACTACGGCCAGGTCCAGTGCAGTATCTTCACTGCTAATGCCACCGGTGATGTTGAGAAACACGTCTTTGGCACCCAGCTGAAACCCGGCTCTTTTTTCGAGAACCGCCAACAGCATATTGAGTCGTTTTGCATTGAAGCCCGTGGTGCTTCGTTGTGGGGTGCCATAAACCGCCGAACTCACAAGTGCTTGGACTTCCAGATGCAAGGGGCGAATGCCCTCCAGCGTGCCGGCAATGGCGTGTCCACTTAGCGGTGGATTGTGTTGGGTAATTAACAATTCACTGGGATTATTAACGGCCCTCAAACCGTTCGATAGCATTTCATAAATCCCAATTTCTGCCGTAGAACCAAAGCGATTTTTTTGTGCTCGAAGGATACGAAAAACATGATTGCGGTCGCCTTCAAAATGCAGCACCACATCGACCATATGTTCTAGCACTTTAGGCCCTGCAATACTTCCTTCTTTGGTGATGTGTCCTACCAGTAGGACGGGGGTGTGTGTTTTTTTTGCAAATTGAATCAGCTCGGCTGTACAGCTTTTGATTTGGGAAACACTCCCCGGAGCGCTATCGATATATTTTGTTTGAAGCGTCTGAATGGAGTCGATGATGACCAAGTCAGGGTCAACCAATTTGATTTGTTGAAAAATGGCCTGTGTTTGTATTTCGCTCAACACATAACAGTTGTCGTTTTGCGCAGCGATTCTGTCTGCTCGGAGTTTGATTTGCCGTTGGCTTTCCTCGCCAGAGACATAGAGCACTTTCTGCGTCATTTGAAGCGAAATTTGCAACAATAGGGTTGATTTCCCAATCCCTGGATCGCCGCCCAAAAGCAATACACCTCCAGGGACAAGACCCCCGCCCAATACCCGATTGAGTTCGGGGTCTGAACAAGCAATACGATGCTCGTTGTGGGTTACAATTTCCTGAATGGGAATGGGTTTTGCAGCGGCTTTACTTTTTCCCTCTTCGGTGGTCCAGGCCTGCTTGGCAGGTTGTTCGAGGATTTCTTCCACGAGGGTGTTCCATGCCTTACAGTGGTGGCATTGTCCTTGCCATTGGGGGTAGTTTGCCCCACACTTTTGGCACATAAAGGCTTTTTTGACTTTACTCATGCATTAAAAGTACACCACAGATAGCGGGTGTCAAAATGATTTTGACGCTACTTTTTTCGATTGACCAGTGGAAGCAGGAAAAACGACAAACTGCCAAACAGTATAACCATCACCGTTTGTGCCGTCCACATGATCCACCCAAAGGCCAGGCTCGATTCTTTGGTGATGCCATAACTGATGAGTACCAAGGAAACAGAAAAGGGATAAATGCCAATGCCTCCATTGGTGGCCGAAATGGCCAAGGCACCCACGATAAATCCAATCAGCAGTGGTTCAAACCCTAGCGCAGCAGTTTCGGGGAGGGAATACTTGATGATGTAAAACATGGCGACATACATGCTCCAAATAAAGAGGGTGTGCGCCAAGTAGGCCCACTTTTTTTCCATGCGCAAAAGCGTCAAAAACCCCTCGGAAAGACCGGTTACAAGATCGATTATTTTTTTTGCCCATGCCGATTCACTTCGTTTTATTTGTGCATAAACCAGATAAAAAACCCCCGCACCAACGGAAAAACCAAACAGCAATGTCCATGGATTGATGGCTTTTTCTTGGAGCATCCCAAAGATCAGATCAAATTCGAGCGTTAGCGCGATGCCGATGGTGAGAAAAAGCATGAGCAAATCGACGGTGCGTTCGGCGATGATGGTACCAAAACTTTTCTCAAAGGGGATGCCTTCATAGGTTTGCATTACGGTTGCTCGAAACAACTCTCCCGAACGGGGGACTCCCAGATTGGCAATGTAGGTAATGAAAATGGCCAAGGTGTTATTGACCAGCCGCGGGCGGTAACCCAAAGGGTGCAGCATGAAATTCCAGCGGTAGGCCCGAGAGAAGTGACTGAGCAGCCCCATGATCAGCGACAAGAATATAAACCGATAGTCCGCATCCTTTATGGCCGCATAAATCGTTGCGCGGTCCTCGGCGGTTGTGGTGCGCACAGAAAGATAAATGAATAGTATTCCCACCAAAAAGGGAAGGAGGGTTTTGGCGATCTTTAGGACACCCTCTTTTTTCACTATGCGTCGAGTAAGTTGTTTGCCGAATTAGGAAAAACAAGCAGGGGTTGCATTTTTTTCGCTTCGTCGAAGGGTAGTGTGCAATAGCTGATGATGATGATGAGGTCGTCTTTCTGCACTTTTCTTGCTGCGGGGCCGTTGAGGGTAATCTCACCCGTATTGACTTCTCCCTCAATCACGTAGGTTTCAAGTCGTTCGCCATTATTGATGTTGACAATCTGCACCTTTTCGCCGGCAATGAGGTTGGCGGCATCCATGAGGTTTTTGTCTATGGTGATGCTGCCAATATAGTTGAGGTCAGCTCCGGTGACTCTAACTCGGTGTATTTTAGATTTTAATACTTCGATTTGCATGCGGCAAAGATATTAAAATTTGATGTTGTCAATCAATCGAACCTCACCCATTTTTACGGCAATAAATGCACGGTTTTCTTGTTGTGGTAAAAAACGTTCGACAGGCTGAAGCGTTTTTGAATCGACAATGCAAAAATAGTCGAGTTCAAAGGCGGGATGGTTTTGAAAAAACGCAGTGACATCGCTTGTGATTTGCTGGGGCGATTCGGTTGTTTTATTTTTCCTGGCTGTGGTTAGGGTTTGGTAGATCAGCGGAGCTTTTTGTTGTTGTTGAGGCGAAAGGCGTACATTTCTAGAACTCATGGCCAAACCGCTTGCTTCGCGCACAATGGGACAGTTCACGATCTGGACGCTTAGGTTTTCCAATGCGACCAGTTGTCGAATGATTTGCAACTGTTGAAAATCCTTTTCGCCAAAGTATGCCCGGCTGGGATTGAAGGCGTTGAAAAGTTTATGCACCACCGTGGCCACTCCTTGGAAATGTCCATTTCGCGATGCTCCCTCCATCAGGGTAGCTAATGGCCCTAAAGGGTAGTTTTTGGGGGTTGTATTGTTGGGATAAAGATCGTCTTCGTTGGGGGCATAAACAACCAATTTCTCTTTCAGCCGGGCCAATTGATCCAAGTCAGCCGGTAGGGTTTTAGGGTATTTTTTAAGGTCATTGGGGTCGTCGAATTGGGTGGGATTCACGAATATAGAGACGATCACCCAATCGTTTTCATCACAGGCTTTTTTGACCAGTGACAAGTGTCCAGAATGTAGTGCACCCATGGTGGGAACCAATCCCGTAGAGGCAGGAGCATGTTGTTCGAGGAATGTATTTAGGGCTAAATGCGTTTTGAAAACGTTCATTTAGGAAAAGATTAACAGCCTTAAAAGTACTGTTTTTTCCTATGATCCCTATATTTTTTGTAATTTTGCTAAACTTTCGCAGTTACAGGCAAATACGACTTTATGCAAAACAAAAAAGTACTCATCATTTCCTCGGAAGTTATCCCTTATCTTCCCCAAAACGAACGGTCGATTAATTCATTTAAAATACCGAAATCCATCAATGATGCGGGGGGGCAAACAAGGATTTTTATGCCGCGTTACGGCATGATCAACGAAAGACGCCACCAGCTCCACGAAGTGATACGACTATCAGGCATGAACTTGGTAATCAATGATATGGACATGCCTTTGATCATCAAAGTGGCCTCGATTCCCAAAGAGCGAATGCAGGTTTATTTCATCGATAACGAAGAATATTTCAAGCGCAAAGAGATGTTACACGATAAAGAGGGGAACCTCTTTTCGGACAACGATGAGCGGATGATTTTCTTTACCAAAGGAGTGGTGGAAACGGTGAAAAAACTCAATTGGTCTCCGGACATCATTCATTTACACGGATGGTTTACGGCCTTGTTTCCGCTTTACATGCGGACTTATTATGGCCAAGACCCTATTTTTGAAAACAGCAAAATCGTCACTTCCGTCTATGCCGATGATATGAACGGTGCTCTTGATGCAAAAATGAAAGAAAAGATTGCTTTTGATGGCGTGTCGGTAAATGCTCCTTTGGATCAACCCAATTACTCTGCCCTTATGGAACTAGCCATTGCTCATTCCGACGGATTTGTCATGGAGGAGGAAAATATCGATCAAAACATTATCGATCAAATTCAGTCGACCAACAAACCTTATCTCCCTTTTAAAAATGAAGCTGTGGAATCTGCCCATGTAGACTTCTTTAACGCTAATTTTCTATAGAGTCTTATGGACAAATTGACACAAAAAATCTGTCGTTACGGATTTTTGTTTTTCATCCTCATTGGTTGCAACACCGAATACAATACGGTAGGCATCGATTTGATTGCAACGGATCAATTTCAAACGCAAACGCGTGAGTTTCCTGTGTATGTGCAGGTGGACACCTTGGACAATGTACAAGCCAGCCAGTTTTCTGTGGCACATTTTGGTCGCTACAACTTTCACGGTTTGGGCCGAAGCGAAGCGAGCATTACTTCACAGCTGTCTACCTTCCCCAATCCCGCCTTTGGGTTGCTGACCCAAGCATTAGAGGAAGAAGGCGACGAAACAAATCCAGCGGTAATTGATGAAAACGAACAAGTCGAGACGGTCTATCTCGAAATTCCGTTCGTTTATAACCAGACCGATAGCGACAACGACGGAGTCATAGACGCCTTTGATACTGATCCCCTCTCCAATGAAAGCGATTCTGATGGCGACGGCATTTCGGATCTGTTGGAAACCCAAGCCGGTACCAATCCACTTGACCAGGACAGTGACGGCGACGGTATTCTGGACGGCGATGACGACGACAACAGCGCCTACACGGCCGATGAACGCCTCTACGACATTGAGCATCTGTATGGCGACACTGCACAATCCCTTCGCATAAAGGTTGTTGAATTGACGCACTTTTTTACTGGTTTGGATCCGGACAACAATTTTGAAACAACAAAAATTTATTTCTCAGATCGGGATTATTACACCGAGGGTTTTGTTGGTCAGACCTTGTTTGACGGCGACTATACACTCAACTTGGAGGAGTTGCTTTTCTACTTTGAGGAAGACGATGCAGAAACGCTCGATGTGGATGAAACCCAAGAAATAGAAACACGCCTCTCTCCCCGCCTTCGCATTCCGCTTGATCCCAATTTTTTTCAAGAAAATCTACTCGACAGAGAAGGGGATGATGTCTTGGCCAACCAAAACAATTTTAATCAATTCTTTAAGGCACTTCACATTCGCCTTGATGAGGCGCAAGAGGGCGCCTACATGTTATTGAATACCGCACAAGCTCGGGTCGTGGTTAACTATACTTATGACCGTTATGAAGATCAAGACACGGACGACACCGCAGACGATGAAATTGTTTCGGAGACCAAGTCTTATGCGTTGAATTTTTCTGGCGTACAAATCAATCACATGGCTGCAGCAGAAACGCCCCCTACGTTCACTGCCGAGGAGAAATTACCCATCAAAGGAGGGCTTGGGACCATAGGTAAAATTGCTTTATTTGACCGCGATAGCCTTGGGACGGTTTTGGACAATTTTAAATCAACGCAGCTGCTCATCAACGAGGCCAATTTAGTCTTTTATGTCGACCCAGATTTTGCAGCGAATTGGAACGAAGGCGACCCGATTGCCGAGCGACTGTTTTTGTATATGCCCGAGGGGAATATGCCTTTACAAGACTATTATTCGGACGATTCCAACAGTGCTACGCTTGGGTTTAAATATTTGCACGGAGGAAATTTGGAGTACCAAGATGGTCGACCCTACCGGTACAAATTTAGAATCACCCAACACGTTTCGAGTTTGGTTCGGGCAACAGAAGAGAATCCTGTAGACAACGACCCGTTGGCGTTGGTGGTTACTTCCGACATCAACAACATCAACTTGCGCAAGGCACATGTACAGGGGTCTTCATCCACTGTTGATGTGTTTCAAGCTGCGATTGCACAACCTTTAGGAACGATTCTTGTGGGTCCTTCTCCAGCAGCAGAGAGCAACGATTTGCGTCTGCGGCTCGAGATCATTTATACCGATTTTTCAAATTAAAACACCCTTTTACTCATGTGTGGTATTGTCGCTTACCTTGGAAATAAAGCCGCTGAACCGATTGTAATTAATGGGTTAAAACGCCTAGAGTACAGAGGATATGACTCTACGGGGATAGCTTATTTTGACGATCAATCGATGCACACACACAAAACCAAGGGGAAAGTCAGCGATCTCGAGGAGGTGTTGGCACAACACCCCAAGCATCATTCTACTGTTGCCATGGGACATACGCGTTGGGCCACTCATGGTGTTCCCAACAATGTCAATGCGCATCCACAAACGTCCAATTCAGGGAATCTGGTTATTGTCCACAACGGCATTATTGAGAACTATGCCTCGTTGAAAAAAGAACTCCAGCACCGCGGATTTCAATTTCAATCGGACACCGATACGGAGGTCTTGGTCAACCTGATCGAGGATGTACAACAGCAGAAAGGGATAAAATTGGGGAAGGCTGTTCAGGTGGCACTTTCACAAGTAATTGGGGCCTATGCCATCGTGGTTTTCGATCGTCGAAAACCCAACGAGTTGGTGGCTGCCCGCTTGGGTAGTCCTTTGGCCATTGGGCTGGGCGAAGAAGAATTTTTTGTTGCTTCGGATGCGACTCCTTTTCTTGAATACACCAAAAATGTGATTTACCTTGAAGAAGAACACTTGGCCATTATTCGTCGAGGGAAAAAGATCAAGGTGCATAAAATCAAAGACGACAGTCAAATCACGCCTTATATCGAAGAGTTGCAAATGAGCTTGGAGAACATTCAAAAAGGAGGCTATGATCATTTTATGCTCAAAGAAATCTTTGAACAACCCAAAGCCATCCAAGACACGCTTCGTGGACGTTTGCTCTCCAATGAGGGGGTGATCACCCTGTCGAGTTTGCGCGAACACGACAATCGTTTTTTGGGAGCCAAACGCATCATCATTGTCGCTTGTGGCACCTCTTGGCACGCCGGGCTAGTGGCCGAATATTTGTTTGAAGAATTCATTCGCATTCCCGTTGAGGTCGAGTATGCCTCGGAGTTCCGTTATCGTGACCCCATCCTCTATCCAGACGATGTGGTGATTGCCATATCGCAATCGGGCGAGACGGCTGATACCATTGCAGCTATCAATATTGCCAAAGAAAAAGGGGCATTTGTCTACGGTATCTGCAACGTGGTTGGTTCCACCATTTCACGCATAACAGACACCGGTTGTTATACCCACGCAGGGCCAGAAATTGGTGTGGCATCTACCAAAGCATTCACCACACAAATTACCGTCATTGCCTTGATTGGCCTCTATTTGGGAAAAGCCAAAGGCACCTTATCTCGCTCTGCCTATCAGGCCTATGTGACCGAGTTGGAGAACATTCCACAGAAAGTCGAACGCATACTCACCTCACAGGCGTTTATTGAAACGGTGGCGCAGTCTTTTGAAGCTGCCCAAAACTGCATTTACTTGGGCCGAGGATATAACTTCCCAGTTGCACTTGAAGGGGCGCTAAAGCTGAAAGAGATTTCCTATATCCATGCCGAGGGTTACCCCGCCGCGGAAATGAAACACGGCCCCATTGCCTTGATTGACAAGGAAATGCCGGTGGTGGTGATTGCCACCAAGAAAGGGCATTATGAGAAGGTGGTGAGCAATATTCAAGAAATCAAATCCCGTGAGGGGCGCATCATCGCGATTGTGAGTGAAGGCGACACCCAGGTCAAAGAATTGGCCGATTATTGCCTAGAAATTCCCGAAAGCTCGGAAGCCTTTGCCCCTTTGTTGACCACCATTCCGCTTCAATTACTCTCTTATTATATTGCCGTTCAACGCGGCTGTAACGTCGATCAACCAAGAAACTTGGCTAAGTCTGTTACCGTGGAGTAACGTTAGTAGAGGGTTGTTTTTATTCTAGCCAAGGATAATCAATGGGAGAAATGTATTGTTTCTACGCACAATTTGTTGGGTTGATGACTAAATTATTTTCGCATCGATCATGGCTTGAAATGCATCCTCCATTGTCTCACGTAAGGGCCGGAATTCAATTCCAAGTTCTTTTTTAATCTTTGAATTGTCTACCCTCCAAGGCACATCTACATTGTTCCGAATGAACTTACGGGTAAATGCTTTGTTGGTCAATGGGCCAACAATCATAAGCAACCATTTTGGAATTGCCTTCTTGGGTAAAGGATAGGCTT
>WTJN01000186.1:0-1976 GCA_011526265.1 Candidatus Arcticimaribacter sp.
ATATCCCCTTGCAGCATATTTCCGATAGCGTATTGAAATCCATGCGCCGCGGAACGACCAAGGAAAAAACTACCCGCCTCTTGAAAGAATTTAGGGCAGCTGTTCCAGGAATTAGCTTGCGCACCAGCCTCATCGTGGGCTATCCGGGCGAAAGTGAAGCCGACTTTGAAGAGTTAAAACAATGGGTAGAGGAAATGCGTTTTGAGCGTTTGGGTTGTTTTACCTATTCGCACGAGGAAAATACCCATGCGTTTCAATTGGAGGACGATGTGCCCGAGGAGGAGAAACAACGCCGCTCGTCGGAGATCATGGAGTTACAAGCAAAGATTTCTTGGGAGCTCAATCAGGAGAAGGTTGGGAAGATCTACCGTTGTATTATCGATCGTAAGGAAGGCAACTATTTTGTGGGAAGATCCGAAATGGATTCCCCCGATGTGGACAACGAAGTCTTGGTGGATGCGCGAGAATATTACTTGAAACAAGGGGAATTCGTTTCACTTAAAATCACAGAAGCAGCGGATTTTGATCTCTATGCAGTGCCCGTTTAATCGGCACTCAATGCAATCTCAGCTGTTTTTGTTACTACCGGTAGCGCCGACAGGTCGTACTGATACAAACGGCTCTCGCCTACAACCACGGCCGTGGGATAATTCAAGATGATATCATACGCAAAAGGGATGGGCTCTATCGTGACCACACGGGGTGCAGTGCGTTGCGATACGTCCACTACTTTAAGTCCCGCACTGCCATCACAAATGATGAGGTGATCTTCATGTATGGCCAAGCCGTGAGGGTTGTACATCGCTTGCCGCGCAACAACACGCAATTCCTCTGGATTGCGAATATCAATAATTTGCAACTCGTTGGATTCGGTAAAACAATTGGTTCCGCCCCGCAAGGTCACATAGGCATACTCGGCATCCGCCACGACAGGGTCGCAGCTTCTGAAATGATTGATGCTGTTGAGGTAATCGGGATTGCCCGGTGCACTCACATCATACATTAACATGCCTGTGGTTGAGCCCACAAACAACAAATCATTCAATTGAAAAAGCGTTTCTGCTTGCGTGCCCGTATCCAGTCGTGCAAAGCGATTTGGCGCATAATTTTCTCCAATGGAAAACAGCACCAATTCGTTGAAATTGATGGTGTATAAATAGCGGTCGACGGGTAAAAAACGCGTCATTGACCCAGCGGTAGAGGTCTGCATTCCTTCCGCACTGGCATCACTGGCCGCAGTGGGTGTGTCAACGGCCATTTCTAGTGTCGCATAATTCCGCATCCATTCTTCGCTGGGTTCGCGGCGAATATCGATTTCCCAACCGGTGACAATGCCGCGCGAAGCATCGATGGTTTCGTATTGAACAAAATCATAGGACTGGGTGGTAACAGCTTCATCGATAAAGGTATAGGGGTTGTAATAGAACACATCCGAAGCGGTGAATTCTTCAATGAGCCGGGGTTGGGTGACATCGCTAATGTCAAAAACGACCAATTCCGAGTACATGTCGGTATACAAATGATTGTCGATGATGGCCATGTCCAAAGACCCAGGAATTGTAATGAAGTGTAGGTTGATCGGATTTGCGGGGTCGCTGTTGTCAACCACATGGATGCCTTCGTTGGGACGATTGACAAAAATGTAGTTTTGATAGGTGATTATTTTCCCCGCCACTGAATAATCTTTGGCAGGAGTCACACTGACTCTTGCAGAGAGTTGACTGGTGGTCTCGTAGGTAGGGACATAATAGGCCACATCGACCAAGTCCTCTTCTTCATACATGATGGTTTCTGTATGTAAAATACAACTTTGTAGCAGTAGGGCTACCAGACCAAAGACCATCGAACGGCGTAAAATCATGGTGTTTGTTTTTAAGGTATTGAACAAATTTTATGCCATACCGTTAAAAGAACAACGCGTTGATGAGCCAAAGCTTTCCATTTTCCCAAAAACTGCGGTACATGGGGTTGTCTAC
>WTJN01000186.1:2076-4432 GCA_011526265.1 Candidatus Arcticimaribacter sp.
CATAGATGCTCCCGTAAATGGCCGATTGGATGGCATCGCGCTCTTGATCTTCAAAGGCGATTGATTGAGGCTCACTGTCTTTCTCCTGGTCACTTTCCTTGAAAGACAATTCAAATTTTTCTTCTTGGGCAAAGTAACGCAGCGCACTTCCTAACGCGATTATTCGGCCACCATTTTTCAGCCAGTGCAATAGTGTGCTGTTTTCATTTAAGAGTTGGCGATAGTAGCCCGGGGGAACAATCAGCACGTCAACTTCTTCGAGACTCTGGGGACTGAGCTGTCCCATTCCCAATTGCCGCACAGGATAATGAAACTGTTGTTCAAAGAAATGCCACAATTCTCCATAACGGCTTGGAATGGCTTGATCGCTTTTTAGCAGGGCGATGTTTTTGTTTTCAATCAAGCGCATGCTGTTGGCTCCGAGATCGGGTCCTTCTTCAGAAAAACCTGAGGCCAGTGGGACCACCTCTTGTTGGGTAGCTGCTGCAATGGCAGCAACTTTTTCATTTAAATTTTCAACTGATGGGTTTTCCCCGCGTAGAACAAAAATACTTCCCGAAGGCCATTTTCTACCGCCATTGACCAGCGGTTTCTCGTTGTAAAAAACACGGAGTCCAGCCTTAAGAAGCGCTCCGAGATACACCCCGTCTTGCACACTGCTGCGTTCAGCCGCGTAAGCATAGGAGAGGGGGAGTTCTTCTGTTTGGGCAGGAGCGGGGTCAAGGCCTATGCTGTTTACTTTTTGATTACTGGCCATGCCAGTGAGTCCATAGGCATAAGGCAGCGACCAAGCGGTGATGTCATAGGTCAGCGAATCGTTGAGTTTTGTTTGGGGTTCCAAGAGACTTTGAATCAATTGACTTCTTTGGCCTTCACCATCCACAATAATGGTGTTTTTTGAAAACATTTGTGATCTTTGTTGCAAGCTTCCATACTGCAACCCTTTGATGCGGGTGGGTTGTGCCAGTCTTTTTGGGGTGATCCCGTGAGTGCGGAGTAATTTTGAAAACGCATTGATTTTATCGGGTTGTCCCTCAAAAGCATAAGTTTTGAACTTGGCATTTTTCTGATGATGGTAGCGTTGCAAGGCTTCAATCAGCTGTGATTTGTTCTCAACGGCTGCTTCTACAGTGGATAACCCAGTGGTATAGTGATGCGCAATCCGATCGGATAGCGTTAGGGGGTTCCCGGCCCGATTGATGATGCTCAATCCGGCACGTCCACTACCGCCTTGTTCATAGGTCATCCCAATGGCCCCATTAAACATGGGGTAGGTGTCTCCATAGCCCGGATAGAGGAGGTCAAACACATCATCGGTGAAATAGCGCCACCCTTCTTGGTCAAAATAACGGGCATGATTTTTTGCAATGGTGGTTTGAAACTGCCGCTGAAAATCGGTAATGACTTCATTGTAGGGTTCGACGGCGGGAGCGAAATAATATGGACTATCGACCCCTTGTTCATGAAAATCGACATGGATGTGGGGCATCCATGAAAGATAATGCGGCAGGCGCTGTTGTGTTTCTTTTTGGCTGACCCAGGCCCAGTCGCGATTCAGGTCGAAATAGTAGTGATTGTATCGTCCACGCGGCCACTCTTCGTGATGCTCAACGGCATAGGGCGAGCTGTCAAAGGGGGTGCTTTTAACTTCGTTGTACCAATTGACATAGCGGTCACGTCCGTCGGGATTGATGCAGGGATCGATGATCACCACGGCATCTTCCAACCATGCGGTTTTTTCGGTCACCAAGGTGTGTATGGTTTTTAAAGCCGCTTCGCTACTCACCGATTCATTGCCGTGAACATTGTAGCTCAACCAAACGACCACCGGGGTTGATTCGTTTTTTCCTTTCGGGTCTAGCCCCAATTTTCCCAAGTGGTTGTGCCGAATATCTTCGATTTTTTCCAAGTTGGAAGGCGAGGACAAAATCACGTAGTTTAGTTTGCGTCCTTCATATGTCGTTCCGTAGGGCACCAAGGTGGCGTGGGCCGAATTCTTGGCCACATGGTTCACATAGTCTACGATTTGGTGGTGACGACTGAATTGACTTCCTAGGGGATAGCCCAAATAGTCCGAAGGACTTTGAAGCTGTGCATAACAACTGATTGTAAAATAAAGAGCAAAGAGCGAAAGAATACTTTTTTTCATGGTCATTAAAATTCGTTCGTAAAGATATCATTTATAAGATGGATTTATTTCTGTTAGTTCCTGTATCTTTAGTTCATTAAAAAAAAGCCATGTCACCCACCCGGATTTCCTATCGTGAAACTGGATTTTTTTCCCCGTTGATTTGCGATTACCTCGATGATCACGCGGGGTTGCGTGCTAGTCACAACGGCCCGGTCACCCTAGAAG
>WTJN01000030.1 GCA_011526265.1 Candidatus Arcticimaribacter sp.
GAAAAGCATTTTAGACGATGGCTATGTGGGCTGGCCCGAAGCTGCCCCTTTCGATGCTATTTTGGTCGCGGCAGGGGCACCGCAACTGCCCCACGCATTACTAGAACAACTTGCCGTGGGAGGACGCTTGGTGATTCCCATTGGTAATGACCCGCAGATCATGTATCGCTACACCCGCACGGGAGAAAAAACAATGGATAAAGAAACCTTTGGAGAGTTTCGCTTTGTCCCCATGTTGAAGAACAAGAACTGAGGCTTATTTCCGGAAACTCTTTTTAATCCGGTCCAGATTCCGCTGGTTATCCCTGTCCTTGATGGTCTCTCGTTTGTCGTATAATTTTTTCCCGCGGGCCAGGGCAATCACCAGCTTGGCATGCCCTTTATCGCTGATGAATACGCGCAAGGGAACAATGGTGAGTCCAACATTTTTCACCTCTTTTTCTAGCTTTTTCAGTTCCCGTTTGTTGAGCAAAAGTTTGCGCTCGGCCTTGGGACGGTGGTTGTAGCGGGTGCCCCAAGCATATTCTTCGATGTGCATATTCACCACAAACAACTCGCCGTGGTCGTTAAACTCACAAAAACTATCGGTAATGGACGCCTTGCTCAACCGAATGGATTTGATCTCCGTTCCGGTCAAGACCAAGCCCGCCGTGTACTGATCGATCAGCTCGTATTCGAAGCGGGCGCGTTTGTTTTGAATGTTGACTTGTTTTTGCACAGCGCACAAAGGTAATGGATTTTATGAGGACGCCGTTGGTTGGTCAACGTCAAACGTCAACCGATTTTCTTCCACCCTTGCACGGATGACCAGCCCTTCCCCGGGGGGATAGCCCAACAGTAGCTTACTCAAGGGGTTGAGGAGGTGGTCTTGCAAGCACCGTTTCACGGGCCGCCCTCCATAGCACGGATCAAAACTCCACTCGGCCAGTTGGTTGAGGGCCGCATCGTCGGCGGTAAAAGTGATGTTTTGCTGGGCAAATCGCTCCTGCAATGCCTGCAGTTGCAGGGCAACAATCGCTTTGATTTCTTGGCGGGTAAGCGGGGTAAAGAGCAAAATATCGTCGATGCGGTTGAGAAACTCGGGACGAACACTGTGCCGCAATTGCTGCATGGCGTTTTCTTTGGCGATTTTTTCGGCGGCTGCAAAATCCGCGTTTGCTTCAAAGGCGGCTTGAATCGCCTCGCTGCCCAGGTTGCTGGTCATGATCACAATGGCATTTTTAAAATCGGCCAAGCGCCCTTTGTTGTCGGTCAGTCGGCCCTCGTCCAGCAGTTGCAAGAGGGTGTTGAACACATTGGGGTGTGCTTTTTCAATTTCGTCCAACAGCACCACAGAGTAGGGTTTGCGGCGCACGGCTTCGGTGAGCTGTCCGCCGGCTTCAAAGCCTACATAGCCGGGAGGTGCGCCCACCAATCGGCTCACGCTGTGGGCCTCTTGGTACTCGCTCATGTCAATGCGGGTCAGCGCATTGGGGTCGTTGAAGAGTTCGGCCGCCAGGGCTTTGGCCAATTCCGTTTTTCCCACGCCCGTCATCCCCAAAAACAAGAACGTCCCCAGGGGTTTGTTGGGATCTTGCAAGCCGGCACGGGATCGACGAATGGCATCCGCCACCGCTTGCACTGGTTTTTCCTGGCCCACCAAACGTCGATGCAGGGCAGTCTCGAGCTGCTGTAGCTTTTCGCGCTCCGAGGCAACCATTTTACTTGCAGGGATCCCCGTCCATTTTTCAATCACTTCGGCAATATCGTCATAACTCACCTCTTCCTTGATCAAGGGTTGCAGCGATTTGTGCGCTTCAATGTCCGCTTTCAACCGGTCGATTTCATCTTGTTTGGCTTTGAGTTTCCCATAACGGATTTCGGCCACTTGCGCAAAATCTCCCTCCCGCTCGTAGCGATCGGCATCCAAACGCAGTTGTTCCATGTCCTCTTTGGCGTGTTGAAAAGCATCCATGCGTTCCTTCTCACTTTTCCATTGGGCCGACAGCGCATCGCGTTCTTCTTTTAGCAGGGCCATTTCTTGCTGCAGCAGCTCCTGTTTTTTGCTCGCTTTTTCCTTTTTAAGGGCGACCAATTCGATTTCTATTTGACGAATTTTGCGGTCCAACGCATCCAACTCTTCGGGTTTCGAATCGATTTCCATCCGCAGTTTGGCCGCTGCTTCATCAATCAAGTCAATGGCTTTGTCGGGCAAAAAACGGTGCGCAATGTACCGATGCGAAAGTTCTACCCCCCCCACGATGGCTTCGTCTTGGATGCGCACCTTGTGGTGGTTTTCATAGCGTTCCTTAATGCCCCGCAAAATAGAAATGGCACTTTCCACATCGGGCTCGTCCACCAAGACTTTCTGAAAACGGCGTTCGAGGGCTTTGTCTTCTTCAAAATATTTTTGAAACTCATCGTGCGTTGTTGCCCCAATGGCGCGAAGTTCGCCCCGCGCCAAGGCGGGTTTTAGAATGTTGGCCGCGTCCATGGCCCCTTGTCCGCCACCCGCCCCAACGAGGGTGTGGATTTCGTCGATGAACAGCAGCAACTCACCATCGGCTTGGGTGACTTCCTTGATCACCGACTTGAGCCGTTCTTCAAACTCTCCCTTGTATTTGGCCCCGGCAATGAGGGCGCCCATGTCCAAGGCGTACAGGGTTTTGTTTTTCAAGTTTTCGGGCACATCGCCTTCGATGATGCGGTGGGCCAACCCCTCGGCAATGGCTGTTTTTCCCGTTCCTGGGGCGCCCACCAAAATGGGGTTGTTTTTGGTGCGCCGACTCAAGATTTGCAAGACCCGACGAATTTCCTCATCCCGCCCAATCACGGGATCGAGTTTGTTCTCGCGGGCGAGGGCGTTGAGGTTTTTTGCATATTTCTCAAGCGATTGATAGGTGTCTTCGGCCGAGGCAGAAGTGACTTTTTCTCCTTGTTGCAACTGGTCGATGGCGCGTTCCAGTGCGTCTTGGGTGGCCCCGCTGTCGCGCAACAGTTGTGCTGCCGTTCCTTTGCTTTTCAAAATCCCCATGAGCAGGTGCTGGGTGGCCATGAACTGATCGCCCTTTTGTTGGGTGTACTGCCACGCCTGCTGAAGGCATTGCGCCGCCGTGGGGGACAGGCGTGGAGAAGTGCCCTGCACTGTTGCCCGTCCTTGGAGTTCGCGTTGCAATGTAGCGACAATGCGCTCTAGCGGCAGTTGCATTTGCGCACACAAGAACGGCATCACTTGACGATCTTGCGTTAGGAGAGCGTGCAAGAGATGCGTATCGCTGATTTCACTGTGGTTGGCTTCCACGGCCTGTTGCTGGGCGTGTTGTACCACCGTTTGGGTGTTTTGGGTCCATTGATTTTCTGTCATTTGGGTCTTTTTTTTCATAACCTCGATCAAGGGCTATACCAAACGGATTGATCTGACTTTTCGTCAGCGATTGGCGAAAAACCAATGCCATTTTGTCTTTGTTTTTACAGGGGAATGCTTACATTTAGCTCAAAAATAAACAGCATGCGTTTATCCCAATTCTTGTTGGCCTTGACCCAAGTCGACCGTTTAGACTTTAAAACACCCGATGGCACTGCAGTCCCTGCCCATTTCCACATTACCGAAGTGGGGAAGGTAGAGAAACACTTTATCGACTGTGGAGGAACCGAGCGCAAAGAAAGCATGGTCAATTTTCAGTTGTGGAGTTCAACCGATCTAGCGCATCGCCTTCACCCTCAAAAAACCATTGATATCATTCGGCTTTCCCAGCAGCGCCTGGCCTTGGGCGATGAGGAAATTGAAGTCGAGTACCAAGGGGAAACCATTGGCAAATTTGGGTTGACTTTTGACGGGGAATGCTTTCATTTGGAAAGCAAGTACACCGATTGTTTGGCCAAGGACGACTGCGCCGTTCCGGAAGCGAAAGACGGCAGCGCGGCCTGTTGCTCTCCCCAGTCGGATTGCTGTTGATTACCTTGTGATAATTTATCTTTCTCGCTTGTAATTTTTGTGCGGAATCGTGGGGATTTCCCTACTTTTGTGCTTTAATTTAAGAGCATGCAGAAAGACACCGCTATTTTCGACTTAATTCAAGAAGAAGAGAACCGACAACTCAATGGGATTGAGCTCATTGCGTCAGAAAACTTTACCTCTCCAGCTGTCATGGCAGCTACGGGTTCTGTATTGACGAACAAATATGCCGAGGGCTACCCTGGGAAGCGCTACTACGGCGGTTGCGAGGTGGTCGATAAGGTAGAACAATTGGCCATTGACCGTGCCAAAGAACTGTTTGGCGCCGCCTATGCCAACGTGCAACCCCA
>WTJN01000109.1 GCA_011526265.1 Candidatus Arcticimaribacter sp.
TGGCATCTAGGATCAGTTATCTTGTTCGTTCAAAAACGGGATTCTACGAATATAGACGCAAGGTGCCCACCAGATTACGACCATTCTTTCCCAGCACCAAAACTGGCAAACTTATGTCTGAATGGAAAAAATCTCTAAATACAAAAGATGAAGCGATTGCGCACAAACGCTGGCTAGGAGAAAATAATAGATTTATGGCAGCATCAGCAACTGCTGAGAAACTATTATCTGGCATACCATTAGCACCATACGACGTTGTAGCCGCAGGAAAAGCTATCGCAGTCAAAGATGTGTTCACCCGCAACAGGCACCAGTGCTTCACGCAAATGCAACACCGGCAGAGACAATTAACTTCAAGAGGCAGGCTGCCGAATGGAACGAATTTATTGTTCAAATGCATGATGAATACATTGATGAACTTGACCGTAAGTATCGTGATAAAGATGAGAACGAACTTAACTGGGAACGCACTGATCCTAAAGTTGCTGCGTATCGCATAATGAAAGGTGAAGAATTGACTTCACCGGAGCCAACTTGGTCAGACGCAGTAGAACTTTATATCTCAGTAAACAAAGCAGAAAAAAACGTGAAATTATCAAAGAGCAAAAATGGGAACTTTCAACTTGAAACTTGCTTGATAAGTTTGCGAGTTCAATTGGTGGCAAGCAGTCAAAGCTAGGAGATTTAGACAGACAATTCATACGTAATTGGCTGATTGAGACCTATCCAAATGCAGGCACAAGAAACCGGTATAACAATGTGTTCAGCGCAGTGATAAACAATTGGAATGAAGAGAATAAATCTAAGATTTACAATCCGTTTTCGGGCTTATCTAACAAACAACTTGAACACGATGAAGCCATTAAAAGGCGATCATTCACACCTGAAGAATGGTACTGTTATCAGTCCCATGTATTAAACTTAGGAGACATACAGTTAAAGTTAATCGGCTTATTGATGCTTTACACTGGTTGTAGGACAAATGAGGCAGCAGGTTTACAAGTCAGAGATTTCCGTCTTGAGGCTAACATGCCCCACGTGGTGTTTAGAACGAATGAATTGAGATGAATGGACAAGAATGGGCTAGAACGAACCGTTCCTTTAATGACACCCGTACTTGACGCATACAGATTGTATGAACACGAAAAACATCCTGATGAGCCTCTTTTCCCCAAGTATGGCAACACAAGAGGCTTTGAAAACGTATCAGCAAAACTCAGGCATGTCGTTAATGAATTGATGGGCATCAAAAACCCAGATGTAGTACCGTATTCAACAAGACATACTTTCAGAGACAGAAGTGAAGCTGCCAATATTAGCACTTCCCGTTCCGAGTACATTATGGGTCATAAGTCCGCTGCCTCATCAAGAATACATCAAAAATATGGAACAAAGACACCACCTACAGTGCTGTATGAAGACATGACGAAAATCTTCAAGGTAACGGACTGGGGTTATTACGAGGATTAAAATCTACCCTTATTCATCGGCCCTACCCTTAAGATCGCAAATTTAATAAGTACGACATTTGTTGAAGGCCAAGTAAAGAAGACAAGCCACGCTTGATGTTGGAATATCGAAATTTGGGTCATTAAGGTTTAGACAGACGGTGGCCAGTTGCCCAAGTCTTTGTTCAGGCTAACAGTTCTTTCGCCTTTGCTCCGGTCTTTAAGTAGGTCCCTTATTTCACCTAGAACTGAAACACTTTCATCCATGCGTTTACTGATGTTCAGCAACACGGACAGCGACCCAACCAATATAACATAAACTAAAAATATAAGTGCGAGGATCATCTCAAAGCTGGGATTCAACAGTCTATACCATTCAATGCTTTGGATAATTCTGACCGCAGTTTCAGGATCAGACTTTGCATAAAGTGCAAACAGCAACAGTGCGGCCACTACCAAGTGCAGCAGTACAACCAACACACCAAAAATCCTGACGATCACCCAATTGATTTGCATAATACTTCCCCAAAGAAATTAGTGATCCACACGCTAACTTAGAGCATATTTGCGCAAAAGCGGTCAGCTTTCTGGGTCAAAAGTTAAGATACAACCTAATATTGCGACTAAAGATAATGGACGCAGCCAGTAGAAGACCATTGCAGGACTTAACGTATCTAATTTCAAGTATGGTCCAAAAATCGTTATTACATCAATCGTTGCGTTGAGTAAGTATGCCAAACCGACAGTAGCGATGAACCGAAAATAATTTGTAAAAAAGAAAGCCATATTGAACGCACATAATAGGACAAGCCCTATTACACTACGTGCCGTCAAAAGATCATTGTACTCGGCTTTCAGTTCTTTCAAAGCCTGAAACTTGATCAATGCATCAGGAAAGGTAGCATGACCTAGGATGTAAAAAAGAACATAAGCATTAACAAACCAGAAGCTAGCTATGAAAGTTTTATTTTGGGCCCAAACGTTTCTAATGCGAACATCAGAAAGTTCAAAATTATCCAAAAACGCAGCGATTTCTTCCTTTGAAAGGTTGTTTTTGCTCATTCTTCTGCCCTCAAGTGAGTTTCAAATGCCATCCAGCTAATTGCAATTAAGATAATTGGGCGCATGAGCATCGCAAACCTAGGCACCCAATGATCTGGAACATAAACATGTTGGCTCATCACCAGAGTGTCATCAATATAGGCGGCCCATAGCCATGCTGTTAGAAACATAAATGCTTTGTCTAAATGTCTATGGTTTTTGAAGAGCATGAAGTTTAGCACCAATGTGCCAACAATTACTGCGTACATTCTTCTGTAACTTAATTTCAAAGAAAGCGCAGCATCAATAGAACTTGTTAACTCAAAATTTGGGTTTTGTGATGAAAATGCAATAAAACTCCCCACCAACATAGCTATCCAAACCATTGTTAGAAGATAGCAAGCCCAGAAAACCTTCGTATATTTGATCTGCATGCGGCTTTAGTCATAAATAGTGGTTTAGTGCGTGATGGATACCATATATTGTAGTTTGATGCAAAGTGTATCTGAATCATGATACTCAAACATACTTTATCTAAACAGCATTGTTCTTATTTTGCAGATGTAGGTGGTTACGAGGGAAGCTGGAACTATGCCACAACAGATTTCAGAGGGTCCCAAGCCCCTGTAATGGCCTTGTAGTAGGCTTAATGGACTAACCTCAAGTCGGTTGTACGTGTAACTTACGTCACTGTGTGGTGCCTACTAGCTTGTCTGCGTAGATTATACGACGGACCGACATGCGGGTTGACGCCCCTATTTTGCGACATTCATTCAAAGACCGGCTTAGAGACCCAGGTGCCCGTCTCACTATTCGCGGATTGACGTTTAGATCCCGTTCAACAATCCCTGCGAAAAAAAATGGGTCGCGAATGCGACCCATGAAATTAATTCTCTGCGGATTTAGCGGCCTGTTTGGCTTCATAGGCTGCTTTCTTTTCCTGATACTGTTCTTCGCTTAGGCCGTGCCAGCCTACGCATTTACCTGTCGGGCTGCGCCCGCATCCACATTCAGCCATTCATCTTCTCCTTCTATGGTACTTGGGACTTAGACGGGCGGACGCGGAATTAAAGGGGAAGACAGGAAAATTTTGGAAAAATATTGTGGCCATTCACCCGAACAAACCCTTGATAAAGAAGACTTAGTTTTCAATACTTGCGTCAGCCAATTAACCGCTTTGTCATAAGGTTATTTAATAGATGATCGTTTTCGCACTTGCTGTTTTGTTTTTGATCATCACACCCGGGCCAGGTGTTTTGACAACGGCTGGATTTGGGGCGGCCTATGGGTTCAAACCGTCGTTGCGGTATGTTTTCGGGCTGTTTTTAGGGACGAACATGGTCATGTTGGCCGTGATCACAGGATTTGCCGCGGTCATTTTATCAATGCCCACCTTGCGGGTCGTTCTTTTAACCTTATCAATGGGATACCTGATCTACTTGGCAGCACGGATCGCATTTGCAGGCGCCAAAATCGCCTTTATCGAGGCGAAATCACCCCCGGGCATCATGGGTGGTGTTTTGTTACAGGCGATCAATCCCAAAGCCTATGTTGTGAACACATCCCTGATCACTGGATTTGGCTTTATGCCCGATAATTTAACATTAGAAATCATCCTTAAGATACTGATTACAAATTTAATTTGGATACCATTGCATCTTGGGTGGCTATATGCGGGCACCCTGCTGCATGAAT
>WTJN01000105.1 GCA_011526265.1 Candidatus Arcticimaribacter sp.
CAATTCGCGGTAAATTGGTGCGGGAAGGCCATCCAATTGGCAGCCTGTATAAACCGATGAAGAACCCATATTTTGACCGTGAATATGTTGAAACGATTTCGCGTATTGGGTTCCCGTTGTTTCCGAATGATGCAAATGGAATGGGTCAGATGATCAAGGCGCTGCGGCGCGGGGAAACGATTGCCCTGATGATGGATCAGGCGATGAGCACGGGTGAAAAAATTCCTTTCATGGGACGGATGTGCAACACGCCCGTTTCGGCTGCGAAAATGGCGCTGAAACACAATGCCGTGTTGATCCCTTGTTTTGCCTATCGAAATGAGGACGGGATTACGCATACTGGCGTGATGGAGGCCCCAATTGAGCATACGGACCCCATCACAATGACGCGTCAGTTAAACGATTTGCTGGAAAAACACGTGCGCGCGCACATGGAGCAATGGCTCTGGACGCATCGCCGTTGGAAAGGCTATTACGGCCTCGACGAATGAATTGAGTCAGCCGTGCGCCCGCATCGACAGAATTCGTTAACGCTTGAAGTATGAGTCTGCTTAAAGGTATTTTTCCTTCAATAGTAATTCAACAATTTTAAAATCAAATTCTGTATCGATGTCCATACATCGCTCACTAGGTACGACATAAGGGATTACGAAACCATCATACAAGAAAGAAGCGCTGCGTAAATATTCAGGGTCAATAACGTAAACCACACCTACATGTTCGTAAACAGTCGGCGCTTGTTGACGAGCGACGACGTTTCCAGGCAGTGGTTTTGATACTTGCAATGAACCTGTTTCACCTACCTCAACTAAATTGAAATATGGATTCTTGCGCGCATTACAACAGGACATCACCATGTCAGGTGCTTCTGAATTGAATAATGTTAGCGCGTTGTTGATATCTTCGTCCTCACGTAACGGCGAGGTGCAGTCCAAATCCAAAAATGCGGTGAATGTTCCCAGTTTTTCTTCGGCGGCGTCCAAAGAATGTTGCCATACATTCCATTTTGATGCACTGTCCGTCGCCAATGTGTCAGGACGTAGTCCAATATCTAATGCGCCACGCTTTAAGCCATGTTTGTAAATTTCTGGATCGTCTGTTGAAATAACAACAGCATCGATATTTTCATTTCGAAAAAGTTGATCAAGCGACCAGTCAATCAACGGTTTTCCAGCGATCGGTCGAAAGTTTTTCCCGACTACACCCTTGCTTCCTTTACGTGCGCCAATGTGCCCTAAAATCATGTTTGACCTATTCCTAATCGTATATCAATTTTAAGCGTTTTCTATATCTTTGCATCGCACATTGCAGGCACCTTTTTCGCTTTCTATCCGTGGATTATGTGGTTTTTCATCCTTTGGCAAGCGACATGAAATCTGACATAAGATCTGGAAGCCGTGTGTTTCGCTTTTGGTTTGAATTTTTCGTAGCAAACCCATATGTCAACAACATAGGTTTAATCGGCCTTGGAGTGTGCTATTTGTCTCCTTGTTTCCATCCATCGATGTGGTTTATCGCAGCAGCACTAGACTCAAATAATCAATTCCGATGCGTATATTGCGCCCGTTAGATGCTGTGAAATTTAATTTAGTTACAATACCCATGACTGCAAAAGTGGGATGCTCAACTGGTCTGAAAAAGTATAACGGCGCAGTCGATGATCAGGGGCAGGCGCTTGTTGCTTGTGATGGCATCAACGACAACTGCCCGATCGTTGCAGGTTGCCATTTCGAAAATGACGGCATCCAAATTTATGTCAAGCCATCTGTAATGTGTGACATCCGCACCAAGCGTATTCAGTTTGTCGGCATGCCATCTTCCAATTGACCCTGATTCGATAAGAAAGTAGCGAAGAGACAGGTCTGTATGCTTTACCCATCCAACTTATAAGTGATCCTTTAGCTCTTCCCTAAGAGCGAGGCTAAGAACCGCCGAGCATTTACGATATGCTTGCCTTCGATGGGCGTGATCCTTATGTAGATCCAAGATATTCAGGGACTAATATGCAATTGCAACACCAACCAGACAGCGGATATTCGATATCAAGTGGTCGAAGATTGTTGCGCGATGCGCTTTCGCAACGTTGGAAATTGCTTGCCCTGTCCATCTTGTTTTTGATTGGTGTTTCTGTTTTCACAGCTGGCCTAGCTGCATCCACTCGGCTGATTGTTAATGACGTTTTTGTTGCAGAAAACACCGATGCAGCAGTACGGGTTGCATTGATCGTCATTGGTGTTTCGTTTGGGAAAAGTTTGTTCCAGTATGCGAATACAGTTGCACAGGTTTTGTTGATGCGATCCGTTTCAGTCGAAATGCAAAAGCTTATATTTGCGAGGATGCTTCATCGCGATGTCGCATATTTCGTAGGTGGTCACGCCTCAGACTTGATGGCGAAAATTCGGCTTTATGGTGGGGCCGCAGGAACTGCGTTTGTAACCATGACGAACAGGTTATTGACAGAAACTTTAACCATGATCGCATTATTTGGCGTAATGTTGTATCAAGATGCCTGGATGACGCTGTTTTGCATGCTTATATTACCACTAATTCTTGGGTTTGTTTCATTTCTGTCAAGCAAAATCCGCGCGGTTGCCTCTGAGGAAGCAACGTTATCTGGCGAATATTTTTCAATTGGATCTGAGGTATTTGCAGGCATTAAAACCGTCAAAAGCTATGGTTTGGAACAAAAGTCTATCGGCCGATTTAATGCCTCGGTTGATCGTCTTGAAAACCGTATTTTTTCAATAGCACGAATAAGCGCCGCAACTAAGCCCATTATGGAATTTGTGGGTGGCCTGGTGATTGGGGCATTTGTGGTTTATGCCGCGTGGCAAACAATCACGTACGGAAAAACACCTGGGGAGTTCACGGCGTTTATCACTGCGTTTTTAATGGCCTATAAACCTGCAGAAAAGGTGTCCAACTACTGGGTCGAATTACAGCGGTCTTTGGTGCAGACTGGCAATATGTATGAAATTTTGGATGCACCTGCAGCATTGTTCACGGATGGCACGATTTCCAAGTCAGATATAGGAACGGGTTTGTCACTAGAAAATGTAGGCTTTTCCTATGGTGATGGGAAACCTGCGCTTTCGAATTTGTCCTTCGATATTGCAGCCGGCGAAATTTTGGGTGTTGTTGGGCGCTCGGGCGCTGGTAAATCAACCTTAATCGATTTGGTAATGCGCTTTTACGATCCAACTGAGGGAAGAATTGCATTTGGTGGGCACAACCTGCGAGATATTAAGCGCGCTGATTTAAAGGATGCAATTGCACTAATTTCTCAGGATGTGTTTCTGTTTGACGGCACAATCCGCGACAACATCCGCGATGGTCATCCCGGGGCAAGCGATGCTGAAATTCGCCAAGCTGCGGAACGCGCTGCTCTCGATGTTGCATTGCGTGATCTGCCCAATGGTTTGGACACCATTGTGGGTGCCAATGGCGCAAACTTATCTGGCGGCCAAAAACAGCGCGTTGGTATTGCACGTGCCCTTATAAAAAACGCGAAACTGTATGTTTTTGACGAAGCAACAAGCGCACTAGATGTCGAAAACGAGCGACGCATCATGGCAAATTTGGTGAAATACGCAAAAGATGCCACCGTTTTATTCATTACACACCGCCCAGCAACCTTAGAATATGTGGATCGCGTTCTGTTCTTGGATAATGGGAAGGTCGCAGGTTTGGGCACCTATGATGCCTTGTTAAAAGAAAACTCAGCCTTCAAAACTCTTTTTCTGGGCTGACTTTCGGATTCATCAATTCGGTTTTCCAAGAAATCAAACAAAACAATGCAGAACAAAGTCATTAGAAAACCTGAAGCGTTTTGGTTGCTAGCAGGGGGGTAGGGTATTGCCTTCTGTAGGTTGATTGAAATAATCGATTATTCGAAAGGCTTGCGAAATGTAAAAAACAAGTGATTGCGAAAAAGTTTATGTTGCTTTTGGTAGCAATTACAACGAAATCAGTCACCAGATTCGGTTTGATAATATATCTCTTTGGGACGATTTTGCATTTCATTGGAAAGAATTTTGGGTTGATAGAGTTTCAGTAGGGTCTTATCCAAAGATAACGAATTAAATCGGCAGTTAACTCTGTGTTTGATAACCAAATCAAAGATGAAACAACCATTGGTGGC
>WTJN01000148.1 GCA_011526265.1 Candidatus Arcticimaribacter sp.
GCATCGTATTCCCCTAGAATTCCTATTACAGGCCCCTCGTTGTTATACTCTGCTATAAAGGCAGTAGGGATCCCCGCTACCCCTTGGCGGATGGTAAATCCGGCATCGGTTAAGGTTTGTTGCAGCAAGGCGCTGCTCTGCTTTTCTTGGTAACCCATTTCGGCATATTCCCAAATTTGTAGTGCAATATCTGCATACAGGTCTTGTTTTGCCTCAAGGGCATTCAACACTTGTTCGGTTTGTGCAGAAAGGATCGCGGTGCCGAGTACGAAATAAATTAAAAAATATTTTTTCATAAACTTTCAATTTAGAAGAATCATCAATATCAATTAAAGATATTAAATTGGTTGGAAAGAACACACGAACTTGAAAGGATATAGGGCCATTTATTTCACAAAAAACACTGGGTTTCAGCTGGTGCTGTTCTCTTTTCTACTCCTTTGTTTGGTAAGTTGTCGGCCATCAAATGAAAACCCCTCTCCCCCATGGGAAGATTTTGTCATTTTCCGTGAAGGGAATTTCCCATTGATTATTGTTGCTCCCCACGGTGGAGATCTCAAACCGCAATGGATCGAAGACCGTGATTGTGCTAATTCGGTGATTACACAAGACCAGTACACCCTCGGCATCGCGCTTCAACTGGAAGAAAAACTCAAAACTTTAGGGATCGAACCATTCATGGTTTTGACCAAAATTCACCGCATCAAAGTGGATTTGAACCGCTCTTTGACCACCTCGCATTGTGAAGATGATACTTCCAATGAATTGTGGAGGTTATTTCATCGTCAAATTGAGGACTACTCCTCTCAGGTGGCCAATGAATTTGGTCAAGGATTATTGATTGATCTGCATGGGCATGGACATTCTGTTCAACGCATAGAATTGGGCTATTTACTTAGTGGACAACAACTGCGGGATTTTTCCCAGTCGGGCAATCCCGCGCAAAGCATTCAAACTTCCATTGATGGTCTGTTGGCCAATCATCCGCGTAATCAGCCACTCGATTCCCTTATCTTTGGCGCAGAATCTTTGGGAACCCTTTTGTCCAATAACGGATTTCCTGCAACCCCGTCACAACAAGATCCTGCGCCTTTGGAAGGGCAACCTTTTTTTTCAGGTGGATCGAACACGAAAAATTATGGATCCAGTGAGGGTGGACAAATCGATGCGATCCAAATTGAGATGAATCGCGAAGGACTCCGACAGACTTCCCAAGATCGAGAGCGATTCACCCAAGCATTTGCGGAAATTTTAGCCCAATACATGCGGTATCATTACGCAGATGTGACTTCCTCGCTTTAACGACCAAAGACAACTTGATCGGCTATTTTTTGACATTGTAAGGCAACTTCTTTTTCAACAATGAAGTAATAGATTTCTTTTCCCCGTTTTATTTTCTCGGCCTTGCGGCGGGGCAATCCCTGAGAAGACAATCCGCTGAGTTGTGAAAAAAGAACACAAGCGGCCAAATAACTGCCTACAGGGTTGGGGTGCTTGTTATCGGAAGTGAATAAGCCTTGTTGGGGATACATTTCCCGAAAGAGATCAAAAGCTCGCCCCACAGGTAAGATGGTCCCAGAAAAAGATGTGAATGAAGCATAGGCTTTTTCGATTTCCAATGAAGAAACGTTTTGGCGTTGGTCCATCAAAATTTTTGGGTAACTCCATGTAGCGTACACATATTTTTTGGCTTTATCGGAGGAGAAATCAACCATCTTTTTAAGATATTTCTCTGTTGTATCTATCGCAATGAGGGGATATCTGCTGTGTTCTTGAAAAATGATCCGATCAAACTTTTTTTGTCGAAGCCTTTTTTTGGTTTTCAACTTTTTCTCTCCCAACCAATGTTGTTTTAGGGTAGCTCCCCCAGCCGTGGATTGATGAACAACCCATGGCAACCCTTTGGCTTGGGCCATCAACTCGAGCGTCATGGGAAGATTATAGTAAAACGTAAAACTGTTTCCAACCATCAAGATATGCTCTTTTTCTTGGGCCAACCCGCTGGTTAAAACAGTCCAGAAAACGAGGAATAGCCAACTACTTCTCACCTTCCGTAAAATAGCGGGTGGTTCCCTCCCAATCGGGATCAGCAGCGCCGATCCATTGGTCACCCTTTTTGGCTATGGCATGCACGCGTCCAAAGCGCGCAGGCTCTTCGATGTACTTTATGGGGTAGTCCGCTCCAAGAAATAAGGTCTTCATGGGCTCAAGACCCGAATGATTTTCTACCCAGAGGGTGTCCTGATAGGGATATACCCTGGGAAGCGCCAATGCTGAATCCAATGCATGCCCTTGTCGAATAAAACGGTCAGTGACCTGTGTGATCGCAGGGACAATTCGGCTCCCCCCTGCAGCGCCTAGTGCCAGTACAGTCTGTCCATTTTTTTCAATCAAGGTTGGGGAAATGTGAGAATTCGCCCGATCGCCCGGTTGGTACTTTCCTAGATAGCCTCCCAAAGTAACAGCATACAAAAAACCCAGTCCTTTGGTCGCCACCTTTGCACCCATATTCGGACCAATGGTTTGAGTCAACGCAACCACATTGCCCCACTGATCGGCTGTGGTCAAATGGGTGGTGTGCCCATCGACAGAGGTCCACGAAACAGGTATGGCTTGATCTTCGAATGCTGATTTTTGTTTGGCCCGAATTTCATTGGCCCAATCTTTTGCTTTTTCATAGGAAATGATTTGTTCCAGTTCGGCAGTATCTTTTTGCATCTTCCTAAAGTCATAGGCCATGGCGGTGGCTTTTCCGTGCTGGTAGGCCCATTCGTTGCTATCTTTAGGTGTATTTAGATGGTCGAGTATTTGTAAAATCTGAATGGTGATTGCACCATAGGACGGGAGATATAAACTGAAAACCTCGTGTCCGTCAAACTGCCCTTGGAGGATCCTACTTTCTCTAGCGCGATAATTTTTGAGGTCATCGAGGGTAACAATACCGCCGTGGGCAGCAAAGTCTGCCGCCATCTTTTCGGCTACCTCTCCTTCGTAAAATCCAGCAGTTCCTAGCATCGAGATTTTATTCAGCACCTCGGCAAGGTCTTTTTGAACCACCACATCACCCGCTTGATAACTCAGAGAATCATTGACAAGGAAATGGTGGCGTGATCCCTCAAATTCCAATAATTGTGCATGGGCCATTTGCTGGCGTTTGGCTTCCCCGGGAAGAAGTTTAAATCCATCCGAGGCATACCTGATGGCTGGAGCCATCACCTGTTCTAGGGGCAATTGGCCTTTATTGTCATGCACGGCAAGTAGGCCCGCCACTACACCGGGAATCCCGATTGTGGGATAGCCATAACGGACAGCTTCATCGCCTTGCACAAAATTCTGAGGTACTTCTGTAGATGCGTCAATGCCGGCAATGGTGCCCTTGTTTTTATAGATGGCCTGTAGCCTTCCTCCCAGACCGCTCATGCTTGGTTCTACAACCGCCAGAGCAAAGCCTGCTGCCGCCGCGGCATCAAATGCATTTCCTCCTTGGGCATACATTTCAAAACCGGCTTGAGTAGCCAGTGGATGCGCGGTGGACACCGCACTGTTTTGATGTGTTTTTTGTTGGTGCGCGTCATTACATGAAAAGAAAGTGAGCACAACAATCGATACAGTAAGTAGAAAAGGATTTTGCTTCAACATAAGAAAATGGTTTTATAGATAAAAAAAAAGGGCCTGTGTAGCACAGGCCCTAAAGTAGAAAAAATTACTGATTCACAGCTGTTTTCTGAAAAATACCGGGGTCTTCTGGGGCATTTTCATTGGAGTTTAACTCGTTTTGTGCGTACGGCATTCGCTCTACGCGTGGTCCCGTATTATCACCATTAACAAGCTGAAATGGTACAGCTATAGCTGCATCAGACTTTCTTAGGCGTCGGGCATCATTAAATGGCATATGCATCCCAAAACCGGACACATAACGCTCTTCAATGACCTCGCGAAGGAAAGCATTATTGGCGGAAATATTGTCTGGATTTTCCATCCCGCCGGGAGCAAAATCTGCAGCCTCATAGGCCGCATAATTGAATGCCAGCCCATCGAAATTGTCGTTAAGGTTTCCACCGCCATTCAACCACGAACGCACGGCATTGAGGTGTGGAAGTCCGGCTGCAACACCTCCAGA
>WTJN01000164.1 GCA_011526265.1 Candidatus Arcticimaribacter sp.
GCATAAAAAAAGCCACGCTCAGCGTGGCTTTTTTTAATGGTTATGCGACAGCGATGGCTTACATCATTCCGGGCATTCCGCCGCCCATGGGTGGCATTCCACCGGGAGCACCGGCAGGGCTCTCTTCTTTGATGTCCATCAGCGCACACTCTGTGGTCAAGATCATGCCCGCAACAGAGGCGGCATTTTCTAGGGCCACGCGGGTTACTTTCTTCGGATCGATGATCCCTTCTTTGAGCATGTCCACATAGCTGCCTTCTTTGGCGTTGTAACCAAAGTTGTTGTCTCCTTCAAGCACTTTGGCCACCACGACCGATCCTTCGCCGCCAGAGTTGCTCACAATGGTGCGCAATGGTGCTTCTACCGCACTATTGATGATTTGCACCCCAGTGGCTTCGTCGGCATTGGCGGCCTCGATGGTCGCAAGGCTGTTCTTGGTGTTGAGCAAGGCAACGCCTCCACCGGCCACAATGCCTTCTTCTACAGCGGCACGGGTGGCGTGCAGTGCGTCGTCTACACGGTCTTTTTTCTCTTTCATTTCGACTTCAGAGGCTGCACCCACGTAGAGTACGGCAACACCACCGGCCAACTTGGCCAAGCGTTCTTGCAACTTTTCTTTGTCGTATTCAGAGGTTGAATTCTCGATTTGTGCTTTGATTTGTCCCACACGTGCTTCGATGTCGTCGGCCGCACCAGCACCGTTGACCACGGTGGTGTTGTCTTTGTCGATGGTGACTTTCTCGGCGGTTCCCAACATATCGATGGTGGTGTTTTCTAGGGTAAAGCCACGTTCTTCCGAAACCACGGTTCCTCCTGTTAGGATGGCAATGTCTTCGAGCATGGCCTTGCGGCGGTCGCCAAAGCCAGGGGCTTTTACGGCAGCAATTTTAAGGGCACCGCGCAGTTTGTTGACCACCAAGGTAGCCAAGGCTTCTCCGTCCACATCCTCGGCAATGATCAACAAGGGTTTCCCGCTTTGTGCCACGGGCTCTAGCACGGGCAACAAATCTTTCATGGCCGAAATCTTTTTGTCGTACAACAAAATGTAGGGCGACTCGAGGTCGGCTTCCATTTTTTCTGAATCGGTTACAAAATAGGGGGAGAGGTAACCGCGATCGAATTGCATGCCTTCGACCACGTCGACATAGGTGTCGGTTCCTTTGGCTTCTTCAACGGTGATCACGCCTTCTTTTCCTACTTTTTCAAAGGCCTCGGTGATGAGGCTACCAATGGTTTCGTCGTTGTTGGCAGAGATGCTGGCGACTTGCTTGATTTTTTCGGAAGAATCTCCCACGGCAACCGCTTGTGTTTCTAGGGCAGCAACGATGGCGTCTACGGCTTTGTCGATTCCGCGCTTGAGGTCGAGAGGGTTGGCGCCAGCGGCCACGTTTTTCAATCCTTCTTTCACAATGGCTTGCGCAAGGATGGTGGCGGTAGTGGTTCCGTCTCCGGCCAAGTCATTGGTTTTGGAGGCCACTTCTTTCACCATCTGGGCGCCCATGTTTTCAAGGGCATCTTCCAGTTCTATTTCTTTGGCCACAGTGACCCCGTCTTTGGTGACATGTGGCGCACCAAAGGCTTTGCCAATGATGACGTTTCTACCTTTTGGCCCGAGGGTAACTTTTACCGCATTGGCCAATGCATCCACTCCGCGCTTGATGCCGTCGCGGGCTTCGATATCGAATTTAATTTCTTTTGCCATGTTTCTTTTTTTTTGGGTTAAATGATTGCGAAAATATCCGACTCTTTCATGATCAGATAGTCAGTGCCGTCGTGGTTGAGTTCGGTACCGGCATATTTGCCGTACAGCACCACATCGCCCACCTTCACGGTGATGGGGTGGTCTGCAGTGCCTGGGCCTACAGCCACAATGGTGCCGCGTTGTGGTTTTTCTTTAGCCGTATCGGGAATAATAATCCCCGAAGACGTTGTTGTTTCTGCTGCAGCGGGTTCGACAAGAACACGATCTGCGAGGGGTTTAAGGGTAAGTTGACTCATTGTAATAAATTTTTTTTTGGATTTTTCAGAAACTGTGCCAATTTGATTTTGGCAGTTTCCGAGAAAAAAAAATGCCAGCTTGTCAGGAAGCTGGCAGGGAAAGGAATTTTAGTTTTGTTCCTCCGGGGTAGTTTCCACGGGGATTTCTGGGATCTCCTCGGGCAGGGCTTCGGGAATGCTTTGTTCTTGACCTGCTTCGATGAGTTTGGATTCTGAGGTGCTTGCGCTTCGCCCAGTGTCTAATCCAAAATTAGACAACAGAATCAGTGCCAGCAATAGCGTGGCAAGAATCCACGTGCTTCGGTCGAGGAAGTCTGTAGTATTTTGTACACCTCCTAGTTGTTGGCCACCGCCTCCAAAAGAAGAAGAAAGTCCGCCACCTTTGGGGTTTTGAACCATGACCACCAAAATGAGCAAAAAGCACACGATGAGGATTAGAGCGATGAAAATGGAAAATGTACTCATGTCTTAACTGTTTTGTTCTAGCTGTTTAATGCGTTTGATTTGGTCTGCAAAGAAACTATTTTTTTCTGGATATTTCAAACTTAAAATTTTGTAGGCATAGCGTGCTTTCTTGTACTTTTTTTGATCGACATAGACTTTGGCCAAGGTCTCGGTCATGAGTTCGTCTTTGTTGAAGGCGTTGTGCGCGGCCAAGTCGATTTTGGGTTGGTCTTTGCGCACAGGAGGAATTTTGGGGTTGTTGGCCAAAAACTGGTCGATGCGCGAAAATTTATCTTCCTTTGCTAGGGGTTGTTCTTCCGGGCTCACCTTTCCTTTGTTGGAGTAGACCACCCATTGTTCAAACGGCATGGCCAAGGGGGGAGCAGGGGGTGTTGCTTGTTGCTCGGGTTCCACAGCGGGTACCGACGGGGCAACAACGGGCGTTTTTTGTTGTTCTTCTTGTTGGCGAACAACTTTTTTGGAGGGGCTTTTCTTTGTGGGTTGCGCTTTGGGGGCAGGAGTTTCTTCTTCCGGTGTATTGGTCGAGGATGGGAAAGTTTTTGTGCTTTGGGGTGCTTCTGTGGGATTGGCGGAGATGTCTGCTGGCGCAGGCCTAGGGGCAGCAGTCGAAGAAATCACAGGGATAGATTCTTCCTGAAGCCATCTCTCCAAGTGCGCTCGGTCGGGGGTCAACACGGCTGTTTTGCGCAATATCAGGGTGTAGTTGAACTGATCTTGCGCTTTCAACGTCTTCAGGTAGTGCGCATAGGCCGGTTGGAAGTAGGGGTATTGATAGGTAATTTTTTCTAGGGCCTTGCGTTGTTCGACACTAGTGGGGTCGAAGTGCTGGATGATGTCAAAATATGCGTTGGCATCCATAGTTACCATTTGGCCAAAGAGGCGTTAAAAATGTCTTGAGTGATGCGCTCAAAAATTTCTTTGTGCGCGTCGGTCTTAATGTCAAACAACTGCAAGTTCGCATCAAAATCGTAGAAGAACGAAAATCTACTTTCAAAAGAGTCGTCTTCGTTCAGCGTATTGTCGAATCGAACGTTGACCGTCATCGTCAAGCGGTTTTGTGCCGCGGTGTTGTTGGCCGTCGAGGTCATGGGGGTGATGCTGTATTGGGTAATTTCACCACTGTAGACGAGATCGCCGTTGGTGGAGGTCAGGCTCAGGCTGGTTTGATTGAGCAGATAGTCTTGCAGGGCCACAGTAAAGTCTTGGTCCAGTCCCGGTTCGACGGTCGAGCCCGGTCGGTTCCCGGCTTCGTTGATGAAATAGTCGACTTGAAAGGTTTCGGTCCCGGGAGGAATACTTGCCCCGGTGAAGGAGTAGATGCCACAGCTTTGCCAACCGAGCAGCATAAGGCCTAGAAGGAGACCCTGCCAAAGATTAAAACTGGTCTTCATTCAAGTCGTATTGTTTGATTTTTCGGTAAAGGGTGCGTTCGGAAATGCCCAATTCATCGGCGGCAATTTTGCGTTTTCCATGACTGCGTTCCAGCGCTTTTTTGATCATTTCGATTTCCTTGTCGAGCAAAGATAAGGGTTCTTCTTCTTCAATGGTTTCCGCAAAAGTATAGGTTTCCTTTGGGGCAGGTCGTGCGGGGGTGTTGTC
>WTJN01000108.1:0-13548 GCA_011526265.1 Candidatus Arcticimaribacter sp.
CCAATGAAGTCTGCTGACGTTCGCCAACTATTTTTAGATTTTTTCAACGAAAAAAAACACCAAATCGTTCCCTCAGCACCCATGGTGGTCAAAGATGATCCTACCCTGATGTTCACCAATGCAGGGATGAATCAGTTCAAAGAATTTTTTCTCGGCAATAAAACCCCCGAAAAACCGCGGGTAGCCGATACCCAAAAATGCCTTCGAGTTTCAGGGAAACACAACGATTTGGAAGAAGTGGGTATTGATACCTATCACCACACTTTTTTCGAAATGTTGGGGAACTGGAGTTTTGGCGATTACTTTAAGGAAGAAGCCATTGGGTGGGCTTGGGAATTGTTGACAGAGCGCTATAAAATCGATCCTGAGATTCTCTATGTTACCATTTTTGAGGGAGACGACAGCGAGGGCTTGGCACGCGATACCGAAGCCTATAACTTTTGGAAAAAGTTTGTGCCCGAAAAGCGTATTCTTTTGGGCAATAAAAAGGACAACTTCTGGGAAATGGGCGATCAAGGGCCCTGTGGTCCCTGCTCGGAAATTCATGTAGACATCCGTTCGGAAGAGGAGAAGAAAGCCACGCCCGGGGCAGCGTTGGTTAACCAAGATCACCCCCAAGTGGTGGAAGTTTGGAACCTGGTCTTCATTGAGTTCAACCGAAAAGCCGATGGCAGTTTGGAAAAACTTCCCGAGCAACACATCGATACCGGTATGGGATTCGAGCGACTTTGTATGGTGCTTCAAAACAAAACGTCGAACTATGATACCGATGTTTTCACCCCGCTCATTCGCGAAATCGAAGCCCTGACCAAAACAGAATACGGCCATGACTTGGCCACCGACCGTGCCATTCGAGTGATCGCCGATCACGTGCGCACAGTCTACTTTGCCATTGCCGACGGGCAGCTGCCCAGCAACAACGGTGCGGGCTATGTCATCCGAAGAATTCTTCGTCGAGCCATCCGCTATGGGTTTACTTTCTTGGACCAGAAAAAACCCTTTATTCACCTTTTGGTCAACACCCTCGAACAACAGATGGGGTCGGCTTTCCCGGAGCTATCAAGAGAACAAAAACTGGCGTTTAATGTCATCCGCGAAGAAGAAACGTCGTTTTTAAAAACCCTCGATCAGGGGCTGATTTTACTCGATGCTATTTTGGCCAATACGGCAAACAAAACCTTGGACGGAGCCAAAGCATTTGAGCTTTATGACACTTATGGGTTTCCGTTCGATCTCACCGCATTGATTGCCAGTGAACGCGGGTTTAGCGTAGACGAAAAAGGATTTGCGCAGGCCATGGAGCAACAAAAAAACAGATCTCGGGCGGCGGCAGCTTCACAAGCCGGCGACTGGGTGGTGTTACACCACGATGAGTTGGAAGAATTTGTGGGTTACGATCACATGGAAACCAGCGTGAAGATCACCAAGTATCGTAAAATGTCTACCCAAAAAGAGGGCGATTTTTATCAAATGGTCTTCAACTTGACGCCTTTCTATCCAGAAGGAGGAGGACAAGTGGGAGACAAAGGCTACTTGGAAGCACCCAACGGAGACATTCATTATATTCTGAACACCAAAAGAGAAAACAACCTGATTGTCCATTTTTCGAAAACACTGCCCGAAAAATTAGAGGGACGGTTCCGGGCCGTTGTCGATGCCAAACAACGTCAACGCACGGCATGCAACCACACGGCCACCCACTTATTGCATCAAGCACTTCGCGAGGTGCTGGGCGAACATGTCGAGCAAAAAGGATCCATGGTGCACTCAGGAGAATTTCGTTTTGACTTTTCTCATTTTGCCAAAGTCACCCCCGAAGAGTTGAAGCAAGTAGAACAATTTGTCAATGCCCGTATTCAAGAGCAACTGCCGCTGGAAGAAAACCGAAAGGCACTATATGCCGATGCGATTGCCCAAGGCGCCATGGCACTATTTGGCGAAAAATACGGCGACACGGTAAGAACCATTCGTTTTGGACAATCCATGGAATTGTGTGGCGGAACACACGTGCCCAACACGGCAGATATTTGGCATTTTAAAATTACCAGTGAAAGCGCAGTAGCCTCCGGCATTCGACGCATCGAAGCCATTACCGGCGATGCGGTGAAACGCTACTTCGAAGAGCAAACGACCTTGCTGGAACAAGTACAACAGCTGCTCAATCAGCCACAAGATGCCTTGAAAGCCATTGCCAATTTACAGACGGAAATGTCTGCCCTTAAAAAAGAAATGCAAGGACTGGCCCAGTTACAATTGAAACAATTGAAGGAAGAATTGTCCCAGCAAATCGAGACCCACGATGGCGTCGACTTTTTGGCGCAAGAGGTTCCACTTGACGCTGCTGGAATGAAAGATTTGGCCTTTTTATTGGGGCAACAAAACGACCAATTGTTTGTTGTCCTAGCTTCACGCAAAGCGGGGAAACCCTTGTTGTGCTGCTACATTTCGAAAGCATTGGTGGCCGAAAAATCGTTTAACGCCAGCACGGTAGTGCGCACCCTTGGAAAACACATCCAAGGAGGCGGTGGCGGGCAAGCTTTCTTTGCCACCGCCGGAGGGAAAAACAGTGAAGGCATCACCGCCGCACTGTCTGCCGCCAAGGACTTTATTCAGTAGGTTTAGATTTCTCGATCAACAAGGTCGGTCACGACATAATATCGCGGATCATCGATAGAAACTTCGATCGCCGAAGCCATTTTTGGATTGGCTTTGAGCAATAGATTTTTGCATTCAGGGCTGAGGTGCGTCAGTCGAATGTTCTTCTTTCTCTTCAGGTATTTTTCAATCAAATTTTCTAGGGCTTCAATACCCGAATGGTCGGTAACTCTCGATTCGATGAAGTCGATGACCACGTTATCAGGGTCATTTTTCACGTCGAATTTCGCATTAAAATTTTGCACCGACCCAAAAAAGAGGGGCCCCCAAATTTCGTAGACCTTCGTTCCATCGGGACGCATTGTTTTTCGGGCACGAATCATGGTGGCATTCTCCCAAGCAAAGACCAAGGCAGCGATGATGACCCCCGTGACCACGGCGATGGCCAAGTCGGCCACCACGGTAATGGTGGAAACGGTGATGAGGATAAATGCATCTTTGCGGGGAATTTTGTGCAGGATGCGGAAGCTGCTCCAGGCGAAGGTGCCAATCACGACCATAAACATAACCCCGACCAAGGCGGCAATGGGAATTTGTTCAATTACCGAAGCACCAAACAGAACAAAACAAAGCAATGCCGAGGCGGCCACAATTCCAGACAACCGTCCGCGTCCCCCCGCGTTGACATTGATGATGGATTGGCCAATCATGGCACAACCACCCATGCCACCAAAAAGACCGTTGAGAATATTGGCGGCACCTTGGGCCAAACATTCTCGATTTCCACTTCCACGGGTTTCCGTAATTTCATCGATCAAATTCAGTGTCATCAGCGATTCAATCAGCCCCACGGCGGCCAAAAGAACAGCAGTGGAAAGCAGGAGTCCCCAGTGTCCATCAAGGGTAGAGAACAAGGAGAAGATGTGCGATTGGAATTGCGGGAGTCCCCCCTGTAATCCTTTTCCTCCGCCATCGCGAATAAACGATCCCACGGTTCCAACGTCGATGCCACTAAAATGTGTCACCAGTGCTACGCCAATAATGGCGGTGAGGGCCGCGGGTATTTTGGTGGTGATGCGGGGAAGAACAAACATGATCGCCATGGTGAGGCCCACCAATGCAAGCATGATCCACAGATCGCTCCCTTGAAGCCACACCGCTTGCCCATCGATGGTTTGTTTAAATAAATTGAGTTGAGAGAGGAAAATCACAATGGCCAATCCATTGACAAATCCCATCATTACGGGGTGTGGGATTAAGCGCACGAATTTTCCAAGACGCAAAAGTCCAGCGCTCATTTGGATAAGGCCCACGAAAAGCAAGGCAATGAATAGCCAGTACATGCCCAACTGCGGGAGAGGGTTTGCAAGTTGGTTGCCGACTAGGTTTCCCTGTTGAATGAGGTGAACCATCACCACGGCCATGGCCCCAGTAGCGCCAGAGATCATGCCAGGCCGCCCCCCAAAAATGGCGGTGATTAGCCCCATAAAAAAGGCACCGTAAAGTCCTACCAAGGGATCAACTCCCGCAATGAAGGCGAATGCCACGGCTTCGGGCACCAAGGCAAGCGCAACGGTTAAGCCTGAAAGGAGATCGTTTTTCGGATGTGTACTGAGTCGTGCGAGAGAAATTTGCATGCTTTGAATTTAAAAGCCGCAAAGGTAGTTTTTTCTCTCTCAGCATTCGGGGGTAGGCGGGGTTTTTTGGAACAATTTACTCGTCCTCTTCCGTCGGGGGATATTGGGCTAGAATCTGCGTGACAAAAGCACGGATACGCGCGTCTCTTTTTTTGCCATATTCGGTTAGTCCACCAGTGCCCTTGCCCTGCCAGACCAGTTTTTTGTCCTTTGCCGCAATGAGGTCAATAAAGAGTTCTCCTCGGGTTTGGGTGCTCACGGTATTGCCAGGAAAGCCCATCATCCACGGGCCGCCCCAAGGGCCATATCCCCAGCCGCCCCAACCAAAGTTTTGGCTGACCACCACGCGGTCGGTGGCTTTTGCAGCAATGTTGACCAAAAGATCAGGGTTTTTGTCCAAGGTCATTCCTTTGGCGACAAGACTTTCTTCCACAGCAGCTAAAATGCGACGCTTGTCCAAATCAGAAATTTCGAGGGCTTCAATCCCCGGTTTGTAAAAAGCAAAAGTGGTGAAAGAAGAAAAATCAACAGCACTGTCGTGATCCGCAAACACACGAACGGAACTGCATTGCACCGAGAGAAGAAGACCAAAGAAGAGAACGACTTTTTTCATAGCATTTGTTTTTGTGTGATTCATCTCGTTACAGTGCAAATTTAGTGCCTATTTTGTTTTGTCAAAACCATAGGGGCAATGTCGGCAACCGCTTTGGCAGCAGTAGCCACGTTTGCGGTGGTATTGCTCGGTAAATACTTTGTAGCCCTCGGGCGAGAGGTAAAAATCTCCTTCTTCCAATGTTTGATCTCCTAGCATATTCCTTTTTACCTTTATCACCCAAAAGCATTGATGCACATGAACTGGGATACTCCCACTTTGGCGGTTAACGAATGGGTGACACAAATTAACGGCATTTCCCTGACAATGAAAAGGGAAGATCTTTTGCATCCGCACATTTCGGGGAACAAATGGCGCAAGCTCAAATACAATTTACGCGATTTTGATCGCCATCGATATGCGGGGATCGCCACTTTTGGCGGCGCATATTCCAACCATTTGGTGGCCACTGCTCGGGCGGGTAAGTTGATGCAACTCCCCACTTGGGGATTTGTGCGGGGCGATGAATTGGCCCATCAGCCGCTGAATCCTACCTTGGCTTACTGCGTCCAGCAAGGGATGCAGTTGGTTTTTCTCTCCCGATCTGCCTATGCACAAAAAGAAGCCTCGCCACAAGTGCAAACCATTTGCGCTAAGTACACCTTGTTTCTACTGCCCGAGGGCGGCACCAACCCATTGGCAGTCAAAGGGTGTGAGGAAATCATCACCGCCGCGGATGCGGCCTTCGACACAGTGTGCTGCGCCGTTGGAACAGGAGGGACGTTCATGGGGATCCTCAATAGTCTACACCCCCATCAACAGGCCATGGGGTTTGTGACGGTCAACGACGCAACAGTAACCCACGCATTGACGCGACACGCCCAAGAAAGACAATGCGAACTGGCATTGATTCCCACCTACGCCACAAGCCGCTACGGGACTTTGACCAATGAAGAAGTGGCATTCATCAACGACTTTACTCAAAAGACGAAAATTCCCCTTGATCCCATATACACTGGAAAAATGCTTTTTGGTATTTTTGCCAGCATAGAACGACACCAATGGACGGGAGGCAAAAAAGTTTTGATGATTCACACCGGGGGACTGCAGGGCATCGCGGGATTCAACGCCCGCCAACAGGCAAAGGGAAAGCCCGTCATTGTTACCTTCTCTCCTTAACTGTCCTATTTTGTTTCGGGTTTTTACAGAGTTGTAGTGTCACCAAGCGAGTGCGAAAGTCACCCACCCCAGCGACGGTACAGGCACCGCCAACAACATCACCCTCTCCGCCAGCCACCAAAAGCAAAGAAACCCAACCGCTGCCACCGCCCACCTATCGCAGTACAGACGATAAAGTAGCCGCCTACCTCTATACCTACGGGACAGTGGCCCAGCAAGAAATGCGCTTGTATAAAATCCCCGCCAGCATCACCTTGGCGCAGGGGCTACTCGAGTCGGGCTTTGGGCAAGGGCGATTGGCTGTCGAGGCCAACAATCACTTTGGCATCAAGTGCCACAGCGGCTGGTCGGGAGGACGGATTTATCACGACGACGACGAGCTAGGAGAGTGCTTCCGGGTCTACGCCGATGCGGCGGCGTCTTACCGTGATCACTCGCTCTTCTTGGTCGATCGATCGCGCTATGCTTTCTTGTTCGATTTGGGCAAAAAAAATTACAAAGCATGGGCCAAAGGGTTGAAAAAAGCCGGCTATGCCACCGATCCCAAATACCCCGACAAATTGATTCGCTTGATCGAACGCTATGCATTGGATCGTTTTGACCAGTCCGCCTCTGTGGAAGTGGCCTTGCCCCAGCCCAGTGTTCCCTCCGCCGACACCCCCGTTTATGTGGTGCAAAAAGGAGACACCCTCTACGGGATTGCCCGCAAACTTCAGGTGGATATTTCCACATTAAAGCGCATCAATAAACTGAAAGACAATACGATATACTTGGGACAAGAACTTCAAATCCCCACAAAGAAATGAATACATACCAACGCAGTAGCGCACTGTTTGCCGCCGCAAAAAAGGTCATCCCGGGGGGAGTGAATTCCCCCGTGCGTGCTTTTAAATCTGTGGGTGGAACGCCCATTTTTGTCGAAAAAGCGCAAGGCGCTTATCTGTTCGATGCCGACCATCAGCGGTACATTGATTACATCGCCAGTTGGGGCCCCATGATTTTGGGTCATGCCCATGCCCCGGTGATCGAAGCGATTCAGGCGCAAGCCGAGAAAGGCACTTCCTATGGAATTCCCACGGCCCTAGAAACGGAAATCGCTGCCCTGGTGGTGCAGGCCGTCCCCAATATCGATAAAGTCCGCTTTGTCAATTCGGGAACAGAAGCCTGTATGAGTGCGGTCCGCTTGGCGCGGGGGTATACCGGACGGGAGAAGATCATCAAGTTCGCCGGTTGCTACCACGGTCATTCCGACGCATTTTTGATTCAAGCGGGGAGTGGGGCGGTCACCTTTGGCGCGCCCAACAGCCCGGGGGTAACGCAAGGAACTGCGAAAGATACCCTATTGGCCCGCTATAACGATTTGGCCAGTGTAGAGGAACTCTTCCATCAACATGCCGATGCCATCGCGGCCATCATCATCGAACCCGTTGCCGGGAACATGGGTTGCATTCCTCCCGCCGAAGGGTTTTTGGAAGGGCTGCGCGCTTTGTGCGATCAACACGGGGCCTTGCTGATTTTTGATGAGGTCATGACCGGTTTCCGCCTCGCATTGGGCGGGGCGCAAGAACGCTTGGGGATTGCAGCCGACATTGTCACTTTTGGGAAAGTCATTGGCGGTGGATTGCCTGTAGGGGCCTTTGCCGCTCGAGCAGAAATCATGAAAGAACTGGCGCCCGAAGGCCCGGTGTACCAGGCGGGAACACTGAGCGGGAACCCCCTGGCCATGGTGGCGGGCTTGACCACCCTGAAGGCCTTGCAAGACGACCCGGAGATTTATGTGCGCTTGGATGAAAAAACCGCCCACCTGCACCACGGCATGCACGCCTTGTTGGAAAGCAAAGGGTTGCCGTTTCAGATCAACCGACTGGGGTCGATGCTCTCATTGCACTTCACCGACCAACCTGTGACTGATTTTGACAGCGCCGCGGCGGGCAACAACCCGCATTTTAACCGCTATTTTCACGCCATGCTCGATCGGGGAGTGTATCTTCCTCCCAGTGCGTTTGAAAGTTATTTCCTTAATGATGCGCTTTCCTATAACGATCTGGCCTTTACCCTCGAGGCGTTTGAGGAGTGGTTGAAAACGGTTTAATCAAAGCAACTAAGCCAGCTTTACCCAAAGGCCTTGATCGTTTTTTTCCACTTTGGCTACCCCTTTTTTGGCCAATCCTTTCAGTGCCTTGTCCCACTTTTTGTTGCTCAACCCGGCTTGTGCTTTCAAGTCTTCTAGGGTAATGGGTGCCGCTTTTTTCAGTAGCGCAAAGATGTGTTGTTCTTCCTCGGTGAGTTCCACTGCTTTTTTCTCGGGGCGCATTTGCGGAAAGAACAGCACTTCCTGAATGGAACTGTTGTTGGTCATCAGCATCACCAAACGGTCGATACCAATCCCAATCCCGGAGGTGGGGGGCATGCCGTATTCGAGTGCGCGCAAGAAATCTTGATCGATAAACATGGCTTCGTCATCGCCTTTTTCGCTCAGGGCGAGTTGGGCTTCGAAGCGTTCGCGTTGGTCGATGGGGTCGTTCAACTCGGAGTAGGCGTTGGCCAGTTCTTTGCCGTTGACCATGAGTTCAAACCGTTCGGTGAGGCGCGAATCGCTGCGGTGTTCCTTGGTCAGGGGGCTCATCTCCTTGGGGTAGTCGGTAATGAAGGTGGGTTGAATGTAGTGGTGTTCGCATTTCTCCCCAAAGATTTCATCAATGAGTTTCCCCACGCCCATGCTGTCGTCTACTTCGATGTCGAGGCGTTGCGCGGTTTGTCGCAGTTGCTCCTCGTCCATACCGGACACGTCAATGCCGGTGTGGGTTTTGATGGCTTCCAAGATGGGCACCCGCGGGTAGGGCGCCTTAAAATTGATTGAATGTTCGCCCACGGTCACCGTGGCACTGCCAGTGCTTTCTAGGGCGATTTGCTCGAGCAGTTGTTCGGTGGTTTCCATCATCCAGAAATAATCCTTGTAGGCCACGTAGAGTTCCATGACAGTAAACTCGGGATTGTGGGTGCGGTCCATGCCCTCATTGCGAAAGTCTTTCGCAAATTCATACACCCCATCAAAGCCGCCCACAATGAGTCTTTTGAGGTAGAGTTCATTGGCAATGCGCAAATACAAAGGAATGTTCAGCGCATTGTGGTGGGTGACAAACGGACGGGCAGAGGCCCCTCCAGGAATGGGCTGCAAAATGGGTGTTTCCACCTCGAGATAGCCTTTTTGGTTGAAAAATGCGCGTATGGTCTGAGTGATTTTGGTGCGTTTAATGAAGGTGTCTTTGACCTTCGGATTGACGATCAAATCGACATAGCGTTGGCGGTAGCGCAGTTCGGGATCATTGAATTCGTCGTAGACCTTGCCCTCGGCATCGGTTTTGGGTAGCGGCAAGGGCCGCAGGGTTTTGTTGAGCACTGTGAACGCGTCGACCTGTACGGTGGGTTCCCCCACTTGGGTGGTAAACAAGGTGCCTTCCACCCCAATGATGTCTCCAATATCGAGCAGTTTTTTGTAGACTTCGTTGTAGTGGGTTTTGTCTTCCTCTGGGCAAATGTGGTCGCGGTTAAAGTAGACTTGGATGCGTCCGCTGCTATCTTGAATTTCGGCAAAGCTGGCTTTCCCTTGGATACGGCGCGACATCAACCGGCCGGCGATGACCACTTTTTTGCCCTCCACAAAGTCTGCTCGGATGCTGGTGGCGGTTTGGTCAACCGGATAAAGGGCCGCCGGATAGGGATCGATTCCCATGGCTTGCAGTTTTGCTCTTTTTTCTCTCCGAATGATCTCTTGCTCACTTAAGTTGCCCATGCTAAAAAATTTTAGCAAAGATAAGGAGTCTGCAACAATTCAAAGTTGTTAAATTAGCCCAATAAATCCATGTAGGGTGACCTTATTTCGCGTCTTTTTGTCCATCATTTTTCCTCCGCTAGCAGTCTTGGATCGCGGGTGTGGATCCTTGTTGATTGTCTTTCTCTTGACGCTTTGCGGGTGGGTACCGGGCACCATAGCCGCATTGGTGATTTTAAATAATCCTCATCGGTTTGACTAGTCCACAAAACAAAACGGTCACGCTCATCGACTTGGGGCAACAGCGCTACGCTCCCGTGTGGGCCATGCAAGAAGAACAGTTGCAAGCCATTGTCGCCCAAAAACGCGCCAACCGCACCGCCGCCGCCCCGCAGCCCACGCCCAACTACCTCTATTGGGTAGAACACCCCCCGGTAATTACCTTGGGAAAAAGCGGCGACAAAAACAATTTGTTGCTCAATCGGGAAAAGTTGGCCCAAAAAGGCATCGACTTTGTGGTGACCAATCGCGGGGGGGACATCACCTTTCACGGCCCCGGGCAGTTGGTAGGCTACCCCATCTTGGATTTGGATAATTTTTTTACCGACATTCACCGTTACTTGCGGTTGTTGGAGGAGACCATCATTTTGACCTTGGCCGATTTTGGTTTAAAAGGCGAGCGCAGTCCCGGCGAGACCGGGGTGTGGCTGGGTGTAGGAACCCCATTTCCCCGTAAAATTTGCGCCATGGGCGTTAAAGCCAGCCGATGGGTAACCATGCATGGCTTTGCGTTTAATGTAACCACCGACATGTCCTATTTCGATTACATTGTCCCCTGCGGGATTCAAGGTAAGGCCGTGACGTCCTTGGCCCAAGAATTGGAGACCGTCCCTTCTATGGATGTCGTAAAGGCCCGTGTGGCGGCCCACTTTCAACAACTCTTTTCGGCAGAACTCGTCAGTCCTTGATCTTGTAGATACTGATGTCTTTTTCTGCGGTTTGGACTACCATTTCCAATGCCCCGTCCTTATCCGCATTGGCCAGATCGATCACCGAACTGCCGTAGAGGGGGAAGCCTGGAACAGCTTTGCCGTCGCTGTAATAGAGGTGCACCTTGTTGGCCGCAACATCCGTCGTTGCCACATAGATGGTGTTGTTGAGATAAAAAATTTGCGGAGCGGTATACTCACCAAACGGCAGCGTTACAGGAAGTCCTTTGATCACCAGCGTATTGCCCGAAAGGGTGACCAACGATTTGGTCGTGGCCGTAAGGGCGTGCCGGCTGCCCAGTGCCAAAGGGGTTTTGATCACTGGGCCACTGGGGTCAATTTGAATCAAATTTCCTTCCCTGTCTGTGGTGGTGAATGTTTTTTGATAGGCGTAAATGTCTTGATCGGCCACCGTGATTTTTTCTTTGCTTTTCACTCGCGCCTTTCCGGTGCGGCTTAGCAAATGGAGCTGGCCACTTTCTTCGGTAATGGCGATATAGTCTTTTTTGTCAATGCGCAAATGTTTGGGCGCCGTAACAATGGGTGTGGCTGTTTTCTTAAAGGTGAATCCACGCACCGTCTTCCCTTTCCCGTCCAGCATTTTCAAGCTATTTCCTTGGGCCAATACGAATCGGTAATCGCGCCTTTGGTCATAGTCAAACACGGCAAGGGGTTGCACCGGATCGCTGTCGCTGACTTTGAGGTCGAAAGGCTTGACCACTTTTCCGTTCCGGTCGAGGATATAAAAGCGTTTGGGCGTGCGAAACGCCATTTGTAGACGTCCGTTTTTGTAAAGATCAACTTGCTGAATCGGGCCAACGATCGGCCCGGACAGTTGCTTTTTCCAGAATAATTTCCCGGTATTGGAAAACAAATACAAGGTGTGCTCACTGTCTTGCACCGCGATGTCTTTTTGTTTACTGCGGTGATTTTTCAACCATTGTGGGCGGTGTGCAAGCGGTTGATCCAACGAAAACAAGGCGGTTTCTTGGGTGCTTTTAACGCTTTGATCTTTTTGGCGTTCAAACAAACGATAGTGTTGGTGGAGATAGTCGTCTTCAACAATGCCTTGAAAAGCCATGTAAGGGTAGTCTGCCGAAGCGAAATCCTTAAAAATGGGTGCTTTTTCCTGTTGCGTTTTCAGGTATTCGGGCTGTGCAATCCACAACAGATGATAGGCGTCAAACAAAGCGCTGGATTTAAAGTCTTGATAGCGCTCGGATTGACTCAAAACATTTTGTTCCTTCAGTGAGGCCATCATTGTTTTGAGGGTTGTTTCACGATCACTCAAGAGAATAAAATCTTCTATTTGGGTCACCCATTTTGCTTCGATGGGCGTGCCCAAGACACCAAAGAATTTTTTTAGCGCGGGGGATAGTTCGGCCGAAAAATAGGAGCTTCCGCGATAGAGGGTTCCTTTTTGGTCGGGCAAGAAATCGGCTTTGGCTTGGTTTTCGTCTCGGGTATGCAGCACCACACCACGGCCATTGTTCATTTGAATAAGCCCGATTTCGTCGATGGTTTGTAGTTTTTTCAGTGCCACCTCTCTCAAGGGAACATTGTGGTATTGCACCCACTGCTTGAATTGGTCTTCCACCGTGAGAAAATTGGCTAATGGAAAGGCCAAAAAGCTGACGAAGTTTTGTGGAATGGCTTGTTCAATCAGCATTTTTTGGGGAGCACTGTTTTGCAACAAATTGAGGGGATTCCCCAAGGAGTCGACAATTTTTTCCAGCCCGTCGAGCGCCATGCCTTCGGAGGAAAAATCGATGTCTAGGCTGGTCCAGTGTTGCCCGATATTGGGAAATAGGGGCCACGTTCCAAGGGTTTTGGTGATGCCTTGTTTGGCCTTGCCAAGAAGATGCATGTTAAGGGTCGCTTTGGGGTCGGCCGTTTTTGCGCTGCCATAAAAGTCATTGGCCAATACCCCCGTGGCTTGTATTCTGAAATTACGGATACAGTTTTCTAGCACAATTTTGGTGTCGGAGTGCAGGGTGTAGCCGTCGAAAAAAGTCGTGAATAGTGTGCTTTTTTCACCCTCGGTGATGTACACTTTTTGACCGCTGTAGTCAATCGACGGACGTTTAAAATAACTGCTGTCAATGGCGGCTTTATAGGCCAAAGTGAGCGCGTTTTTATCTTTCCCATAGGGGGTAAGTGCCACAAGTAGGGGGTCGTTTGGAGGGCTTGGGAAGGCTTGGAGGCGAATGGATAGTTGGGGGATCACACCGGTTAGGGTTTTAACGATGGGGTGGTTTTTCTTCACTTTTTCCCATTCGTTGAGGTCGTTGATTTGGAACACCGCAGTAGTGTTTTGCGGTACCCATTGCAGGAGATCGGTGGTGGGAACAGTAGGCGTTTGACAGCCCCAGAAAAGCAATGCCGTGCTCACGGTGTAGAGGCTTTTCCAAAAAGCGTTGGTTCGGGTCATGCGATGATTCTATTTGGTGCATAAAAGTACAAAACTCAAAAAGCAATTTGCAGTTGTTCGGGCAGTAATCGAAATGTTTTGCGGTGATGCACAGTGATTCCGTGCGCCGCAATGGCTTTTCGGTGGCTGGGAGTAGGGTAGCCCTTGTTGTTCTTCCACCCATAGTCAGGGTGTTCACGATCCAGTGCGTTCATGATATCGTCGCGGTAGGTTTTGGCCAAAACCGACGCTGCGGCAATATTGAGAAAGCGGCCGTCTCCTTTAATGACACAGCTATGCGGAATTGGGGGCAGAGGGCGAAACCGGTTGCCGTCTACAGCAATGTGTTCGGGTGGCGGGTTGAGTTGTTTGAG
>WTJN01000108.1:13648-15888 GCA_011526265.1 Candidatus Arcticimaribacter sp.
CATAACGGCAAGGCGTTTTGAAGGTGGTTTTAAACCAAATTTAATCATAACTTCGCACAAACATTTGGGAGGCATGCAAAAAACTTTTTTACTCATTGTGCTTTTATCCTGTCCCCTCTGGCTCCAAGCGCAAGAAGAGGCTGCGAAAGACAGGGGTGCTCCAGCGCCCACGGCGCTGGTTTCCCGCACTGCAGAAGCGCCCAAAGCGGTGTCTTCTCGGGATTCGCTTTCGGGTAGGAAAAGAGGATTTATTGCCGTGGAAGAGGAGGAGGAAAAAGTACTGGACTCGGCCACCATCGATATGTATGTAATCCAGCAATGGCAAAAGGCCACCACCATTATAGATACCAGTTTAACGATTCAAAAAGCCTACCAAAACAATTACTTGCGCAAGGACTATTTTGAGCTTTTGCCTTTTGTAAACATGGGGCATGCTTTTAACCGTTTGGGGCATGATTTTACGCTTCGCGCTTTGCAGCCCCAGCTGGGAGCCGCCTCCAAGCATATGGGTTATGTGCGCACGGAAGATGTAAAGTATTATCAAGTGCCAACGCCAATCACCGAGCTGTTTTTTCGGACCACCATGGAGCAGGGTCAGCTTTCCGATGCGGTGATTTCTTTCAATACCAGTCCGCAATTCAATTTTGCCATTGCCTATCGTGGAATGCGGTCGTTGGGGAAATATGTCAACCAGCGCTCGGCCGACGAAGCATTTCGTATTAAACTCAACTACACATCCACGAACAAACGCTATACAGCCAAGTTTCATTATCTCTCTCAGACCATCGACAATCAGGAAAATGGAGGTATTACCCCAGAGAGTGCATTGTTGTTTGCCTCGGGTGATGAGGATTTTTTGGAGCGATCAGTGTTGGATGTCCGCCTCAAAGAGGCCGAGAATTTCTTGAAAGGGAAGCGCTCTTTTTTAGCGCATCGCTATGCGCTGGCACAAACCCAAGATGGAGGGACACAATGGTCGATCGATCATCAATTTGTGAATGAAAGCAAACGCTATATTTATACAGATACGGAGAATAACACGTATTTTGGTCCGCGTGTCTACGAGATGTCCATCAATGACAAAACCCGTTGGGCGTTACTGAAAAACCGTTTGGGAACAACCCTAGAGAACAATCGTTTGGGGAAACTATCGGCCGGGATTACCTATTCCAACATCGATTATTTTTTTGAACTCCCCGAGGGTTTGCCCGAAGAAGTCAATCCGCTGCATTTGGATATTGACCAAAGTTTTTTGGATGCCACTTATGATTTCAACTGGCGCGGGTTTGACTTTCAAGCCCACTTCAACAAGACCTTCACCGGGGAGCAATTAAGCGACGAAATTCGTTTGTTGTCTTCCGTTGCCTTCACCCCCAAATTGTCTTTCAATGCCAAAGCGGCTTTCATCAATCGCAGCCCCGATCAGAATTTTGTGCGCTATCGAAGCAATTATGCGTATTACAACTGGTACAATACAGCACTTGAAAATGAAAAAATTTCACATTTGTCAGCCACGCTCTCGCATGCGCAATGGGGGGCAATCACGGCGCAACTTCAACGCCTAGAAAATTATACCTTTTACAACCAAGTCATTCCCGGGGCTGATCCCGAAACGGGGGAAATTCCCGATGTAATGCTAACACAAGTGGTGCAAGCTATGCAGCCCATCACCTATTTGAAGCTTCGCTACCGGTCGCATTATCCTTTTTGGAAGTTTGCCCTCACCACCACCGCACAGTATCAAGTAGTGCAGTCGGACGAAGTCGAGACGGACGATCCGCTCATCAACATCCTCCATGTGCCCGAGTGGAATGTGCGCACGACTTTGAGCTTTAGTTCGGACCTGTTTAACAAAGCCCTGTATATACAAGCCGGGGTGACCGGTTCCTATTTCAGTGCCTATTACGCCGATGCCTACAACCCTTTGTTGGGCGACTTCATGCGACAGGACCAAACCCTTGTCGGGGATTATCCTCGACTGGATGCTTTTGTCAATGCCAGAATCCAGCGTACCCGCATCTATCTCACCTATGAACATGCCAATGCAGCATGGACGGGCTACGATTATTACAGTGCGCCCAATTACCCCTATCGCGACAGTCTTTTGCGCTTGGGTGTGGTGTGGAATTTTTTCGATTAAATAGCGCTGATTATAAAGGTGTTGTAAAAAACCTGATTTTTTCTCAAAAATAAATTTACAAAAGTGTTTTTGGTACGGAAAAAGGGTTTTATATTTGCAC
>WTJN01000050.1 GCA_011526265.1 Candidatus Arcticimaribacter sp.
TGCCAGCATTACAGCTGCTTATGCTGGGCATAGTGGCGCCACTTTTCTAGCGCCTTTTGAAGGTCGGTTGGGATGGTAGAATCGAACTGCATCCACTCCCCTGTTTTGGGGTGCTCAAAACCTAAAGTTTTGGCATGGAGGGCTTGTCGAGGGAGTAACTTAAAGCAATTTTCTACAAACTGTTTGTATTTACTGAAAGAAGTTCCTTTTAAAATCGCATTCCCGCCATAGCGCTCATCGTTGAACAAGGTGTGTCCAATGTGTTTCATGTGTGCGCGAATTTGGTGGGTTCGACCGGTTTCCAGTTGACATTCAACCAGTGTAACATAGCCCAAACGCTCCAAGACTTTGTAATGGGTAATTGCGGGTTTTCCGGCCTCTCCATCGGGGAAGACCATCATTTGCAAACGATTTTTAGGATGACGACCAATATGGCCTTCTATGGTTCCTTCATCCTCGCTGACATTCCCCCACACCAAAGCGAGATATTTACGTTCAGAACTTTTATCAAAAAATTGTTTTGACAAATGCGTGAGCGCCTGCTCGGTTTTGGCAATCACCAAAAGTCCGCTAGTGTCTTTATCGATTCGGTGGACCAAACCGGGACGTTGCTGTTGGTTTTGGGGCAAATGATCGAAATGATACAAAAGGGCATTGATAAGTGTGCCTGAATAGTTCCCATGTCCAGGATGCACGACCATACCCGCCGCTTTATTGATAACAATCACCGTATCGTCTTCATACACCACGTCAATGGGTAAGTCTTCCGGGACCAGTAAGTGCTCATAGGGCGGATGCGCAAAAAGCACCCGCACGACGTCTCCAGCTTTGACCTTGTAATTGGATTTTACGGCCTGATCGTTAGCAAAAATACTGCCTGCCTTTGCAGCCTGTTGAATTTTATTTCGCGTCGCATTTTCTATGCGATTCATCAAATACTTGTCCACCCGAAGGGGTTCTTGCCCTTTGTCGGCAGTAAAAGAAAAATGCTCATGAAGACCGTCTTCTTGAAGCGCTGCTTCGTTGTGCTTATCGTTTTCCATTGCCTAGCACCAAGTCAATTTTTGAGGTTTTGGGAAGAACAACCCCCGGTTCAATTTTACTGCCCTGAAAACGCATTTCCAAAACCATGTCTTTACCAATATTATCGCGATAGGTAATTTTTCCCACTTCAAAGCCCACGGCTGTCAATCGTGTTTGCGCATTGCGCTTGGTGATCTGTACAACATTGGGGACTTTGAGCTTCCGATAGCCGGAAGGATTGACAGTCAGATAGATGGTTCGGTCACGCTTCACCTGCGCCCCTGCTTTTGGGGTTTGCTCTATCACGGCGAAAGGTGGATAATTGGGGTTGAACTTGGCCGAATCAAGCACCTGAAACCGCAATTCAAAACGCTTGGTCAAGGCTGGAATTTCCGCTAGCGATATCGTTTCCAAATCCGGCACCTCGATATGATCGTTGTTTTGCGTAATGTTATCGAGGGTGTAATATACACCAATCAAAAGAACGATGATGGCAACAAAAGCAAAACCAATTTGACGCACAAAAACTTTACTAAACAAAAAGCGAATAAAATCCATGAATGTGTTCTTGGAACAAAGATAGAAATCCCAAAGGATTGACCCATAGCTTTACGCCCTTTAAAAAACGTTTTTTACTTTTACAACATGACAAAAATCATTGGTGTCGTAAGCGGGGGATACACCTCGGAACGCAACATTTCAAAAAACAGTGGACGTGTGGTATTTGATGCCTTAAAGCATTCCCCCTACCGCTGTTTCCACATCGATATTGCTCCCAAACAATGGACGGTTGCCGACGACAACGGCACCACCTATCCGCTTCAACGGGGCGATTTCAGTTTCTCCAACGGAGAAGAAACCTTTCATTTTGATGGCATCATCAATATGATTCATGGCGCCCCAGGCGAAAACGGTCAGTTGGCCGGATATCTTGAAATGCTCTCCATTCCACATAGTAGTTGTGATAGTGCGATGGCCGCACTGACCTTTGACAAACGTAATTGCTTGGCTGTGGCGAGCACTTGGGGTATTCCAACGGCCAAGCGTGTTGCTGTCAATAAAGGCGACCTTGTGGATCAATCAAACATCATTGCGCAGGTGGGACTCCCGTGTTTTGTGAAAGCCAATCGCGCTGGAAGCAGCTTTGGGGTCTATAAAGTCAATGACGCCGAAGAATTGCTGCCTGCGATTGAAAACGCTTTTAAAGAAGATCATCAGATTTTGATCGAACAAGCCCTGATTGGAAAAGAAGTGACCATAGGCGTCTACCAACAACATGGAAAGACATCCGTGCTTCCCATTACAGAAATCATTAGTGAAAATGATTTTTTTGACTACCAAGCAAAATACGAAGGAAAATCACAGGAAATTACCCCAGCGAATCTATCGCCTAAAGAACAAGAGCAAGTAACTCGCTATGCTGTTTTTCTCTATGAGCAACTTGGATTGAAAGGAATTACTCGATCGGAATACATCTTTCACGAAGGAATTCCTCACCTGCTCGAAATAAACACCATCCCTGGAATGACCGAGGCCAGTATCATCCCTCAACAAGCAGCGGTTGCAGGAATCAGCCTTCCACAACTAATGGAAGGGGTGGTTGAAACAATGCTGGCAAAAAAGACGTAAATTGCCCTCATGAGACGTGCTATTTTCCCCGGTTCTTTTGACCCCATTACTTTGGGGCATGTAGATATCATTAATCGCTCCCTGCCTTTATTTGATGAATTGGTCATCGCTATTGGTGTAAATTCGACCAAAAAATACATGTTCAGTCTTGACAAAAGAAAGGACTTTATTGAAGAAACTTTTCACGCTGAACCCAAAATAAAAGTGGTCACCTACGAGGGATTAACCGTTGATTTTTGTCACGAGATTGAAGCAGATTTTATCGTACGAGGATTACGAAACCCCTCCGATTTTGAATTTGAAAAAACAATTACACAGGTCAATCGACGGCTATCAAAAATAGAAACTGTGTTTTTACTCACCTCAGCAGAAACCGCTTTTATTAGTAGTAGTATTGTCCGGGAAGTGATCCACTTTAAAGGCGATTTTCAATCGATGGTGCCACCTTCTGTTCGTCTATAAGGCAACTTTTTCCCAAAGCAGTTGAATATTGGCGTAGGCATTTTCAAAAAGGACCTCTACATCAGTGGCATCTTTCCATTCAGCTTTTTCAATTCCCTCTTCATTTTGGGGAAGTAACGGACCGCAGTAATCTGTTGTCATTCCGTACCAATAGGTCTTTTTTAGTCGGTACTTTCCATTGCGATGAAACAAATGAAACGTCTCGGGTAAGGGTTGCGTAATTTCTAGTCCAGTGGCTCCTGTTTCTTCTTCTACTTCTCTCACTGCTGCCTCTCGAACAGACTCGTTGCGTTCAATCCGTCCCTTGGGCAAGTCCCATTTGCTGTTTCGAAAAATGAACAAATATTTCCCCGTTTCTGCATGTCGAACTACCCCTCCGGCGGCTTCGATAACCTGAAAGAGATCAAAGAACAGTTCCCATAGTTTGTGCGCTTTGGGATGATAAAGATAAAGGGCCGTCGTCTTCTTCGATTTGATTGCAGCAATGATGTTCTTTTTGGAAGAATATTTTAGGAAGAGAACGGGGGTGGCGAGGGTTTGTTCGACAAATGTGGTGGTGAGGTAAATCGGTTTTTGATTGAAAAATACTTTATACATTTGTGTATGATATATCGTGAACAAACGGCAGCTTCGACTGCACAACACTTGCTACAAATTAATGCAATAAAATTGAATCTTGAAAATCCATTTACTTGGGCCAGTGGATGGAAATCGCCCATTTATTGCGACAATCGATTGGCCTTGTCCTATCCAGAGGTGCGTGAATATTTGGCTAGAGAGTTGGCGAAAGCAGTAGAAGAATTGTACCCCGGCGAGGTAACCATTGCAGGGGTAGCCACAGGAGCGATTGGCATTGGGATGCTCGTCGCGCAACAACTGCGCGCTCCGTTTGTCTACGTTCGTCCTGAACCCAAAAAACACGGGCGCAAAAATCAAATCGAAGGACATGTCCCCGAAAACCAATCCATTGTAGTGATTGAAGACCTCATCAGTACCGGAAAAAGCAGTTTAAATGCTGTTAAAGCCATCGAGGAGCAAGGCCATCAAATCTTGGGAATGCTTGCGCTATTCTCCTATGGATTTAAGGTCGCCGAAGACAACTTCTCTGAAGCGGGTATTGCCCTCCACACTTTGAGTGATTACGAACACCTCCTTCAATTTGCCCAAGCAGAAAATGCCATTACACCCGACCAAAAAACAACCTTATCGGCTTGGCGCGAAGACCCCGCCCATTGGACCCCCTAACGGATCAGCTGGACTTGTTTTGCCGCATACATTTTTTTACCCTCAGCCGTATCGAGCACTAGGTAGCCCTCTGGGGTAACCCCCGAAATCAATGCCCTAAAGGTTTGATCATTTTGTTTGAAAGCATGTGTTTTCTTATAGCCATAGAGATTGTCGTGATAATCAGCGAGGCGAGCATCGAAAGCCAAAGGGCTCTTTATTTGCGCTTCAACAGCGTCGAGAACTCCCCAAAGGACTTCTTCCAAATTGAACCACTGTCCCGTGATAAGTCGTAAAGAGGACACCATTGGAAATTGATCAAATTCGGTTTGATTCACATTCAACCCGATCCCAATAATAGACGCCACTGGGATCGTGCCACGAAAGATTGTTTCAATCAACAAACCACAAATTTTGTCACTCCCTGACAAAATGTCGTTGGGCCATTTGATTTTGAGTTGAGGAATGGACCACTTTGATAAGCTCGTTTTCACGGCCAAAGCCACCCGCATACTCAAGTCAAAGGGCACCGAAATGGTGGTTTCCAAAGGGGGGATCAGAATGGAGAAAGTGAGGTTTTGTCGGGGCATACTGTCCCATTGTGCATTGCGCTGTCCTTTTCCATGGGTTTGGTGATGTGCATAGAGGACAGAATGAAAGGGAATATCCCCCCGATGAAAGCGTCGTTTCACTTCTTCGTTTGTCGAATCGATGGCATCAATTTTGATGAGACTGAAATATGACACAGAACACGTATTTGTCTGCAATAAAATAATAAATTTGTTAAAAACTATATACCTGCATGGCAAAACCTTCCAATGCTGCTGACCACCTGATTACTCAAATCATTTTGGGAATTGAGGAAATGAAAGGAGTCGACATTCAACTGCTTGATCTTCGAGAAATTGAAAATACTGTTTGCGAATATTTTATTGTTTGTACAGGCACCTCGAATACCCACGTGAACGCGATTGTTCAATCCATACAAAAAGTGGTGAGTAAAGCCCTGAAAGAAAAACCCTATCATGTGGAAGGTCAAGAAAACGCCGAATGGATTTTGATGGATTACATCAATGTTGTGGTGCATGTTTTTCAGCGACAAACACGTGAGTTCTACAATATCGAAGCCTTGTGGGGCGATGCGAAAACAACGCCAATCGCCTCTAACTATTAATTGCTATGAAAGAAAAAAAGAAAAATCAACCCAAACAAAAATTCAATCCCTACTGGCTATACGCTATGGTGATTGTACTCCTGCTCAGTCTTAGCTTATTTAGCGATAGTAGTCTGCAGTCTGTGGGTAAAACCAACACGTTCGATTTTGAACGCCACCTGAATAGCGGTGACATTGACCGCGTTTTGATTCAAAACGAAAAGATTGCCAAAATCTTTTTAAAACCCGAAGCGCTTGACAAACAAGAGCACAAATCAGTAAACACAACCAATCTTTTTGGTACGGAAAACAAACAAGGCCCCCACTATGCCTTTGAGTTTGGAGATCTTAAACTATTTCAAGAAAAACTGGAGCGGGCAAAAGCCAACAATATTGCGTTCAGCTATGAATTTGTAACGATCGAAAACAAGTTTTTCGACGTTATCCTTAGTTTTCTCCCCATCATTGTGATCATTGGGGTATGGATTTTCATCATGCGTCGCATGTCAGGCAATGCGGGTGGAGGAGCTGGTGGACAAATCTTCAACATTGGAAAATCCAAAGCCAAGCTTTTTGACGAAAAAACAGACATCAAAGTGACCTTTAAAGATGTGGCTGGTTTGGAAGGGGCCAAAGAGGAAGTACAAGAAATTGTGGACTTTCTAAAAAATCCACAGAAATACACCATCCTCGGAGGTAAAATCCCAAAAGGTGCACTTTTGGTCGGACAGCCAGGAACAGGAAAAACACTCTTAGCAAAAGCCGTTGCCGGAGAAGCCAAGGTGCCATTTTTCTCTCTCTCGGGGTCTGATTTTGTGGAGATGTTTGTTGGGGTCGGCGCATCAAGGGTGCGTGATCTTTTTAAGCAAGCCAAAGACAAATCACCTTCCATTATTTTCATCGACGAGATTGATGCCATTGGGCGGGCCCGTGGAAAAAATAATATGACAGGGTCGAACGATGAGCGAGAAAACACATTGAACCAACTCCTTACCGAGATGGATGGATTTGGAACCAATACCAACGTCATTGTGCTTGCCGCCACCAACCGTGCTGATGTATTGGACAAGGCACTAATGCGGGCAGGACGTTTCGACCGACAAATCTATGTGGACCTTCCCGATGTACGGGAACGAAAAGAAATTTTCAAAGTACACCTCAAGCCGTTGAAAACAACCAAAACGCTTGATGTCGATTTCCTTTCCAAACAAACACCCGGTTTCTCTGGAGCCGATATTGCCAATGTTTGTAACGAAGCGGCTTTGATCGCAGCGCGGAAGAATAAAAAATCGGTAGGAAAACAAGATTTCCTCGATGCCGTGGATCGCATTGTCGGAGGACTAGAGAAGAAAAATAAAATCATTACCCAAGAAGAGAAAAAAACAATCGCTTTTCACGAAGCAGGACACGCCATGGTAAGTTGGTTGCTCAAGCACGCTGCGCCTTTGGTCAAAGTGACCATTGTTCCAAGGGGTCAGTCCCTTGGCGCTGCTTGGTACTTGCCCGAAGAAAGAATGATTGTACGCACCGAACAAATGCTCGATGAAATGTGTGCTACCCTTGGAGGGAGAGCAGCTGAAAAAGTGGTTTTCGATAAAATATCTACTGGTGCGTTGAGCGACTTGGAAAAAGTGACCCGACAAGCACGCGCTATGGTAACCGTTTATGGACTAAACGACGAGATTGGAAACATCACCTACTACGACTCTACGGGACAATCTGACTATGGATTTTCTAAGCCTTATTCCGAAGAAACAGCTCGAACCATTGATCAAGAAATCTCTAAAATTGTAGAAAATCAGTACGATCGTGCACTTCAACTGGTTGAAGAAAATAAAGATAAACTCACAGCACTAGCCGATCGCTTGTTGGAAAAAGAAGTTATCTTTAAGGACGATCTTGTCAACATTCTTGGGGAACGCCCTTTCAAAAAAGAAGAGTCGGAAGAAACCGAAGCTGAAACAACCGTCGAAGCACAAGCGAGCGAGGAAAATCAATCGGTGCCATCGGTTGAATCAACGCCAGAAAATAATCTAGAAACAACAAGCGATAGCAAAAACTAATTGATCCTTGGGGCTATTCGACCAATTTTTAGGCAAAAAGAAACCGAAAAAAGAGGGGGAAAAAAGTGCGTATTTGCCGCAAAAAAAAGCACCCACAGAGATTGAGTTTGCCCATAAATTTGTAGAAAGAGGGGGGAAATTCATTTATAGTGAAAATGCGGAGTCAACGGCTGTCTACTTCAACGCGATCTTGGAAGAAAATGGTTGGTCGAGAAACAATGTCTTGAGCAAAAACCCCGTATTGTCTTCTTTCTTTGCCCTTTCTGAGCCCAGTGATGATATACGCGCACAGGTCATTCATTGCGAATATTTAATCGCCAACAAAGGCACCATCCTGATTTGCAATCGGCAAATTGAAGACAAAAAACTCACGGAACTCCCCGATCATCTCATCATTATCGCCAAGACAAGTGATTTTAAAAACGACGTGAGTGAAGCCATGACCGCCATCAATCAAAAGTACAAACACAACCTCCCCACCAATATCACCACGCTGAGTCCGCATGACCCCACAAAAGAAAAGGATTTTCTTTCCTATGGTGGACAACCAAAAAACCTATATTTGCTCGTACAGGAAGTCCACGCATGAAAGAAATTGTGACCCGCGCGCTATCAGGAACGGTATATGTTCTGTTTTTGGTTTCCGCTATTTTTTATGATCCACTGGTGTTTACAGCATTAATTGGGTTGTTTTCTTTCCTTGCCTTATGGGAATTTCTACGCCTGCTTCGACTGCCGTTTCTTCCTTTTTTCCTTCTACACCTGACTATTTTTATAGTGCCCGTTTATTTCTCACTCCCGAGTCGATGGGTGGGCTTATTCCTAGGGGCTGTCATTCTCACCAATTTGTGGGTATCCATACGCTGCTTTCAAAAGACACAAGTATCATTGAATACCGCCGAAAAATCACTATTGGCTTTCTTTTATCTCACGGGCTCAAGTGTGTTTATTGCCTTGATTCACTCCATCACATGGGAAGGATTACCCTTGTATATTTTTTGGTTATATCTGGCCATCTGGACCAACAATACTTTTGCCTATTTGGTGGGATCGCGTTTTGGAAAAACCAAAATATTTCCTGCCATTAGCCCCAAAAAATCGTACGAAGGCTATTGGGGTGGCGCAGTGTTTACTTTTGGATTGGTCTTTGCCATTGAATATTTCTACGGGGCCTTTGGCTCAATTTGGTGGGGAATAGGCCTAGGCATTCCTTTCTTCGCTACCCTTGGCGACTTTATACAATCATACTTTAAACGAAGGGCCAACGTTAAAGACAGTGGACATTGGTTACCCGGTCATGGTGGGTTTTATGACCGGATGGATAGTATTATCTTTACCGCACCGTTTTTTTATTTATTGCTTAAACTTTTATAATCATGTTTCATAAAGAAGGTTTTTTCATCATCATCACCACTTTTATCCTCTGTGCGGCTTCTGCCCTATTGGCCGAATATTTTGTGGGGTATAAACCCATCCGTATTGCATTGCAGTTGGGAGCACTGGTCGTGTTGATTTTAGTTTTGCAATTTTTTAGAAATCCAAGCCGAAACACCGTATTGAACGCCAACCATGTTCTTTCCCCAGTCGATGGCAAAATCGTCATCATCGAAGAGGTTTACGAAAAAGAATATTTTAAAGATCAACGCTTACAAGTATCCGTATTTATGTCACCGATCAATGTGCATGTGACGCGTTATCCCATGAGTGGAAAAATCAACTTCAGCAAATACCACCCCGGGAAGTATCTGGTTGCTTGGCACCCCAAATCTTCTGAACTGAACGAACGCACTACCATCGTAGTGGAAAATGATACTTTTGGCGAGGTGTTGTATCGTCAAATCGCAGGTGCGGTTGCGCGAAGAATCGTCAATTATGCCCAAGTGGGGGATTCGGTTGTGCAAGGCACCGACGCCGGGTTCATCAAATTTGGATCTCGCGTGGACATCTTTCTTCCTGCAGGCACACCTGTAGAAGTGGCCCTAAACCAAGTAGTCCGCGGAGGCGAAACCGTCATTACAAGTAAATAAGACTACAGCGCTGCCAAGCTTTTTTCCAAGAGGCTGATCTTTTCCAAGGCATCGGCTTCTTTTTTGCGTTCCATCGCAATGACCTTTTCAGGAGCGTTGCTGACAAAGCGTTCGTTTTCCAACTTTTTTCGCACCGATTGCAAAAAGCCTTTTGCGTACTTCAATTCTTCCTCGATTTTTGCTTTTTCCGCTTTCGTGTCTATAGCGCCTTCTAAGGGTATAAAACATTCCAACGCCCCCACACGAAAACTCGCCCCGCTTTGGTTGGGTGATTCCTCAACCCAATTCATTTGACTGATTCCAGCCATTTTTTCAATCAATCCTTGATAGTTAACATGATCCGGTTGGGCGACCAAATAAAGCGGCAGTGCTTCCTTGGGCGATAGTTGGCGTTCCTTTCTAAAATTGCGAACGCCTGATACGATCTTGGTTGCGCGTTCGAAATTTTCTAAAGCTATGGCATCATAGGATCGTGCTTCTGGCCAAGACGAAACAATCAGTGCTTCTTGGGCAGAACGCGGGGATAGGTGTTGCCAAAGTTCCTCCGTCAAGAAAGGCATAAAGGGATGCATAATTTTTAGGTTCAACTCGAACAACGATTGTATACGGTTTAATGAAGTGCGGTCAATTGGTGATCCATAGGCCGGTTTAATTGCCTCGAGCAACCACGAGCAAAAATCATCCCACAGCAATTTATATACCGCCATCATGGCATCGGATATTCTGTATTTTGAAAAATGATCGTCAATGCTTTCCAAGGTGGCATAAAAGCGGTTTTCGTACCAGTTCAGCGCCTCTTCGTTTTGTTTGTTGAACGAAGCATTTTCATCGACTTCCCAGCCATCGATGAGGCGGTAAGCATTCCAAATTTTGTTGGCAAAGTTTTTCCCTTGTTGGCACAAACTTTCGTCAAACAAAAGGTCGTTTCCAGCGGCTGCACTTAACATCAGTCCAACCCGCACGGCATCGGCCCCATAATCCTCGATCAATTGAAGCGCATCGGGAGAATTTCCCAGTTGTTTGGACATTTTCCTCCCTTGCTTATCTCTCACCAAACCAGTGAGATACACCTTAGAGAAAGGTTGCTTGTCACGGTACTCGTAGCCTGAAATAATCATTCTAGCGACCCAAAAGAAGAGAATATCGGGGCCGGTAACCAAATCTTGCGTGGGATAGTAGTACTCGATTTCTTTGTTTTCTGGAAACCGAATCCCGTCGAAAACCGAAATGGGCCACAACCATGAGGAAAACCACGTGTCTAAAACGTCTTCGTCTTGCCGTAAATCCTTCATTGATAGGGAGGGATCATTTGTCTTTTTTCGCGCCAAATCCAACGCCTCTTCTTTGGTTTCGGCAACAACAAAATCTTCTTTCCCTTGGCCAAAATAATAGGCAGGTATCTGTTGCCCCCACCACAGTTGTCGTGAGATATTCCAATCACGGATGTTCTCCATCCAATGGCGATAGGTGTTGTTGAATTTTGACGGAACCAAATCGACCTCCGCTGTTTCCAAAACAGCTTTTCTAGCCGGCTCGGCCAGTTGTTCCATCTTCAAAAACCATTGATCGGACAATCGGGGCTCAATCACGGCTTTTGTGCGTTCGGAAGTGCCAACATTGTGTTGGTAGGGTTCTTTTTTGACCAACACCCCTAGCGCCTCCAATTCTTTGGCAATGGCCTTGCGAACCACAAAACGGTCCTGTCCTTCATAGTGCAAACCGTGATGATTCAAAGTGGCATCGGCATTGAAAATATCGATGACTTCTAGCTGGTGCTTTTCCCCTAAAGTTTTATCGTTGATGTCATGCGCTGGTGTCACTTTCAAACAACCCGTACCAAATTCACGATCGACGTACGCGTCTTCAATGATGGGAATACTTCTGTTCGCTATAGGAACAATAACGTTCTTTCCTTTGAGGTGGTGGTAGCGTTCGTCCTCAGGATGGATGCATACTGCGGTGTCTCCGAGGAGGGTTTCGGGGCGCGTTGTAGCAATGATCACTTGTTCATTGCTTCCTTCAACTTGGTAGGCGATGTGGTATAAAAAACCGGGCTTCTCCACAAAAATCACTTCTTCATCCGAGAGTGTCGTCTGTGCTTCAGGATCCCAATTCACCATGCGGTACCCGCGATAAATAAGCCCTTTGTTATACAAATCAACAAACACCTTAATCACCGAGGCATACATGTCCTCATCGAGGGTGAACTTGGTGCGGTCCCAATCGCAAGAGCAACCCAGTTTTTTGAGCTGCTGCAGAATAACCCCTCCATATTCCTCCGTCCACTGCCATGCTTCTTTCAAAAATTCTTCGCGTGAGAGTGTACTCTTATCAATGCCTTGCGCTTTTAATTTGGCAACAACCTTGGCCTCTGTGGCAATGGATGCATGATCTGTTCCCGGCACCCAACAGGCGTTATAGCCACGCATGCGCGCTCTTCGGATCAAAATATCTTGCAACGAATTATTCAGCATATGCCCCATGTGAAGCACACCGGTAACATTGGGCGGTGGAATCACTATGGTGTACGGTTCACGATCGTCAGGAGTCGAAGAAAAATAAGCATTCTCTTGCCAATAGGCATACCACTTTTCTTCCACTTGTGCAGCATCAAATTTCGGTGCAAGCGCCATAAATGGTCTGGTTTTTGTTAGTATCTTCAAAAATACTCTGACGCCAGTGAATACGAAAGAAAAGAAGGAAGTTTCTACAATTTCCAAAGCCTTTAATATTGTATCTTGTCGGAGATCTAAAACCTATCGCATGAAAAAAATGATTTTCCTCCTGTTGATGATTACCACCCCAATGGCCTTTGTAAATGCACAAACCCAAGGCGCAAACATTCGTTTTGACGCTGTGGTTGTAGACTATGGCGAAATCGAAAAAGGAAGTGACGGAATCCGTACTTTTTCCTTCACCAATATCGGGGATGCACCTTTGATCATCAATAAAGTGTATTCTTCTTGTGGCTGCACCATTCCCAAAAAACCAGAAGCGCCCATCCCTCCGGGAGAAAAAGGGGAAATCCAAGTCAAATACGACACCAATCGTGTGGGGCCAATACGCAAAACAGTTACGGTCAATTCCAATGCCCTAGAAACCCCAGTGGTTTCTCTCAAAATCAAAGGAACGGTTTTGCAATAGCACCCTCCCCAACAGATAAATTTTCGCAGTCATTGAATACAAGGATTATAACAAATCCTTGAGGGCTAGTGACAGATTTTTTAAGATATTTGCAGCTTAATTGTTACACGAGAAAATGCCAAAAATTTCTGTCAAGGGAGAAGCGCTCCCCGACTCACCAATTCGCAAGCTCTCCCCCTATGCAGACGCAGCCAAGGCAAAAGGCATCAATGTCTACCACCTCAATATTGGGCAACCGGACATTAAGGCCCCTGAACAAGCGTTGGAAGTGGTGCGTAACAATCGCCTCGATTTGCTCCCCTATGGATCATCGGAAGGATCCTTGGACTACCGCAAAGCCCTTGCAGGCTATTATGCCAAGCACAACATCGATCTTCAACCCGAACAAATTATTGTGACTACAGGCGCGAGCGAAGCTTTGGCATTTACCCTTAACAGTATCTGCGATGCTGGCGATGAAATAATCATCCCTGAGCCTTTCTACGCCAACTACAATGGTTTTGCTGCAGCAGCAAGTGTGCAGGTAGTGCCGGTCGTTTCATTGTTTGACGATCAATTCAAACTCCCCCAATTGTCCTCTATTGCAGAAAAAATTACCCAAAAAACAAGGGCAATACTCCTATGTAACCCCAGCAACCCAACGGGGTATCTATATACCAAAGAAGAAATCACTGCGCTTGGTGCATTGGCCCTTGAGCATGACCTCTATCTCATTGTTGATGAAGTCTATAGAGAGTTTATTCACGTACCCGAAATGGAGCACTTTTCAGTCCTTGAGCTTCCTGAATTGCAGGAGCACGCCATCATGATTGACTCTGTTTCCAAACGCTACAGCATGTGTGGTGCACGTGTAGGTGCCATGGTAACCCGAAATAAAGATGTGTTGGCGACGGCCCTAAAATTTGCGCACCTCAGACTATCTCCTGCCACCTATGCCTTAATGGCTAGTGAAGCAGCCCTTGGGGCACCCGATAGTTATCTAGAATCGGTGGTCAAAGAGTATACTGCACGAAAAAACACCTTGGTCAACGCCCTCGAAAAAATTGACGGTGTCCGTGTCTCCAACCCCACAGGTGCATTTTATTGCATGGTCGAACTTCCCGTTAATGATGCCGAGGATTTTGCAAAATGGCTATTGACGGATTTTCAAGACAACAACGAAACCGTGATGTTTGCCCCTGCAGCAGGCTTCTACTCTACCCCAGGATATGGAAAAAAAGAAGTACGCATTGGTTTTGTTCTCAATGAACAAAAACTAAAACGTGCCGCCGAGATTTTGGAAATTGCACTGAAGGCCTATCCCAATTCATAGGGAATAGTTAACTTGCTTTCATGTCCATTCTCACTGAATTTTCGCTCAAAAATCACAACACCTTTGGGATTGACCAAAAAGCGACCGCTTTTGTGGTGGTGGACAACATTGCTGCTTTAAAAAACAGTTTACAGCATCCCGATTACCCAGAAAAATTCATTTTGGGCGGGGGGAGTAATCTTCTGCTCACCCAACCCCTCAATGCACTATGCATTCACATCAACCTTAAAGGCATCGCTGTGGTTGAAGAAACGGAAGAAGAGGTCATTGTCGAAGCGCAGGCCGGCGAGAATTGGCATGCATTTGTGTGCTGGACCCTTGAAAAAGGCTACGGAGGATTGGAGAATCTTTCGCTTATCCCGGGAAATGTAGGCACAGCCCCCATTCAGAACATTGGGGCGTATGGCGTGGAACTAAAAGATGTTTTTGACAGCTGTACTGCCCTACATCGCACAACATTGACCCTTCAAGAATTCACTAAAAAAGAAGCTGAATTTGGCTACCGCAGCTCCTATTTTAAGACCAAAGGAAAAGACAAATTTGTGATTTGCGCGGTGCGTTTTCGTTTAACCAAACGCAATCACCGACTGGCGACCAGTTATGGCGCCATCAAAAGTGCATTGGGCAATACTCCTCCTAGCCCACAAAGTATTGCAAAGGCGGTCATCGCAATTCGACAAAGCAAATTACCCGACCCCGCCGTGCTGGGAAATAGCGGAAGCTTTTTTAAAAATCCCGTATTGACCAAAGATGACTTTAATCGCCTGCAAAAAGAATATCCCGCTCTCCCCCACTACCCGCAAACGGATGGCACCATTAAGGTTCCTGCTGGCTGGCTGATCGACACCCTTGGCTTTAAAGGAAAACGCCAAGGCGATGCGGGCGTTCACGAACACCAAGCCCTGGTTTTGGTGAACCATGGAAATGCCCAAGGGAAAGAAATTCTGGCACTTGCCCAAGAGATTCAGGCAGCGGTTAATACCACTTTTGGAATTGCGCTTGAAGCAGAGGTGAATATTCTATAACATCCCCGTTTCATCGTTTCATTGGACGTTGATTTTTTTTTGACGTTGTCCTCTGAACTGATCATGTACGAAAAAAAATCTGCAAGACTGCCTTTCTACTAACCTCCTTACTCTCTGTTCTTAGAATCGATCTGAATCGTTACCGGACCGTCATTGATCAAAGCAACTTTCATATCTGCGCCAAAAACTCCTTTTTGTACCGCTTGCCCGAGGAACTGTTGGGCTTTGGTACAAAAGCGTTCATAGAGGGGAATGGCCTGCGCGTGTTTTGCCGCTCTAATGTAAGATGGGCGGTTGCCTTTTTTGGTGGCCGCCATCAGGGTGAATTGACTAACGACCAATAAACCGCCGTTGACATCGAGCAAGGAAGTGTTCATGACGCCCTTGTCATCGTTAAAAATGCGAAGGTTAAGGGTTTTGTTCAAAAGCCAGTCCACATCCTCCTCGGTGTCGGCGGTTTCGATGCCCAATAGGACCATCAATCCTTGACCAATTTCACCGACGACTTCACCGTCAACACGGACAACTGCTTCGCTCACTCGTTGAATCACTACGCGCATACTTAGTTTCTATAAGGGGTGTCTTCTTCTAGCAATTGGAGGTAACTGTCGTAACGGGATGGGGCAATTTCTTCCATTTCGACCGCTTGCTTTACCGCGCAATGGGGTTCGTCGACATGCAAGCAATTATTGAACTTACATTCCCCTTTTAAGGCAT
>WTJN01000099.1:0-13308 GCA_011526265.1 Candidatus Arcticimaribacter sp.
TTTTCTTTCTTCGATTTTAATGAGGGGAGTTAACATCAAACAATCGTTCATCTTTTCTTCCCCACGAGCCGTTGCTTTGTCTGTCGCATAAAAACGCGCAACACAAATAATACTCCAAGCATATTTGCAGGTTTAGCCCTATTTTTAGTCTGTACAAAAAACCGCCGATGAATTCATTGATCAACAACTACATCGCTCAAATCAAAGAGATTCAAAATGGCCAGCCTTGGGTGGGACAAACCTATGAGAAGCTATTGAAAAACATTACCTCAGACAACGCGTTTATTCGCCCTAAAGCAAGCATGCATAGTGTGGCCGAATTGCTCTCGCATTGTACAATGTGGCGAGAAGAAGCTGTCCTAAAAATAACGACCGGCCATGGCAGTAAGACCGACGATGCAGCAGAAAATTGGCTTTCCAACCAACAATTACAAGCAAAAGGATGGGCAACGATTATCGATCGGCATCATGCCAGTATTGCAATGCTGCTGCAACAGCTCGCAAAAAAAGAAGATGCATTCCTCAAAGAGCGCTATTATGATCTGGACTTCAAAGGCCACTTCCCCTACGAGTTCTTGATCAACGGCATGCTGCATCACGACATTTATCACCTTGGACAGATGGCCCTTGTTTGGAAATACTTAAACCAACTGAAATAAGTTTTTTCTCAACCGCGTGCATTCTCCTTCGTGTAGAGGTTTAATCATTTTTCAATCTACAGAAATCTTCAGCACATAACCTAGCGCATTGCTATACCAACAAAGAAATTGGTACATTCGTAAAAACCAATCGTTTTGTTATGCGTTCACTACTCCCGTTACTACTAAGCACATTTCTTCTTTGGTCTTCTTTTTCTGTCAAAGCACAAGAACACTTCACCATGGAAGATATTTTTTCCGTTCAATACGCCAATGATGTGCAAATCTCTCCCAATGGCAAACAACTTGTATACCGCCGAATGGGCTTCGATATCATGCAAGACCGCAGCGTGGGAAGCCTATGGCTGATGCATACCGACGGTACAGTACACCAAAAATTGACGACCTATGATGGCAACGAGGCACAGGCCCGTTGGTCCCCTTCCGGCGACCGGATTGCCTTTACCCGCCAAGGGAAAAACGGAAGTGAAATCTATGTCTACTGGGTTGAAACAGCCAAAATAGCACGTTTGACACAATTGCCCCAATCCCCCAGCGGTATTTGTTGGTCCAACGATGGCCAGCAACTGGCCTTCAGCATGTTTGTCCCCTCGGCTCCGCCCGTCATAGCAACCATTCCAAAACGCCCTAAAGGCGCCAAATGGGCCAAAAAACCACGCATCACCGATCGCCTCAACCACGAATCCGATGGTCGCGGCTACCTCCCCACTGGCTTCAGTCACCTCTTCGTCATGCCTGCCATGGGCGGAGCGGTGCGGCAAGTAACTACCGGTGACTTTCACCACCGCGGGACAATCAGTTGGTCAAAAGACGACCGAATGCTTTACTTTTCTGCCAACCGCAAAGCCGACTGGGAATACGACTTTAGAAACTCAGAAATCTATCAGCTGCAACTCTCCGACAATACCATTACTCCGCTCACAGAGCGGGATGGCCCTGACCGTAACCCCATCGTATCGCCCGATGGAGAATACATCGCCTATCTTGGGTTTACCGACAAGCGAGAAGCCTATCAAAACCTACAACTACACCTGATGCGCCGCGACGGAAGCGAAAAAAAAGTGTTGAGTTCAACCATCGATGCCAGTCTGTCCAACATTCAATGGGCCGCCAATGGGAAAGGTCTTTACTTTAATTATGATGAAAAAGGGAACGGGAAAATTGGGTACATCAATCTGAAAGGCGAATGGACAAAAATCGCCAATAACCGCGGGGGAACCACCCTTGGGCGCCCCTATGGAAGCGGTATGTTTAGCCTGTCCACCAAAGGGCAGATTGCCTATACCTATTCACGTCCCGACCACCCTGCTGACATCGCCATCGTAGGGCCTAAAGGGAACAATTGGCAACGACTGACCCACCTCAACCAAGCATTGTTTGCCTACAAAAAACCCGGAAGAGTCGAAGAAATCTGGTATACCTCTAGCGTCGACAATCGTCCGTTGCAAGGCTGGATAGTCTACCCACCCGATTACGATCCAATAAAAAAATATCCATTCATGGTCGAAAACCATGGCGGGCCCATCCTCAATTATGGCGACCGATTTTCTATTGAAATGCAACTCTATGCCTCGGCAGGATACATCGTGTTCTACCCCAACCCGCGCGGCAGTACCAGCTACGGCGAAGCCTTTGCCAATCTGCTGGTCAACAATTACCCCGGCGAAGACTACAACGATGTCATGGACGGCGTTGATGCGTGTATTGCCAAGGGCATTGCCCACGAAGATCAATTGTTTGTCACCGGAGGCAGCGCCGGAGGAATCATGTCGGCATGGATGATTGGAAAAAATAACCGCTTTGAAGCCGCCGTTGTGACCAAACCCGTCATGAACTGGATTTCAAAACTATTGGTTGCCGATAATTATTACGGTTATGCCAATTCACGCTACCCCGGACAGGTGTGGGAAAACCCAATGAACTATTGGAAATTCTCCCCCATTTCACTCGTTGGGAATGTGGAAACCCCCACCATGGTCATGGTCGGTATGAACGATCTCCGCACCCCACCCAGTGAAGCCAAACAACTTTATCATGCCCTGAAGTTGAGAAAAATCCCCACCGTACTGGTCGAAATTCCTTCGGCAAGTCATGGGATCGCGAATCGCCCTAGTAACTTGATGACGAAAATTGCCCACACCGTGGCGTGGTTTGACAAATACAAGAAGTAAAACTGCCAACACTAGAGCATGATCACTCTTCGCATTGTGTTTGGGCTTTTTTTGCTGTTGCTTTTTTTGATTTTTTTCAAAAAACCAGAGGCCCACATCGACTCGGAAAAAGAAGATCGTGCCTTGGCTAAAGCAAAAGGAATATCCTATGAAGCCTTGCTTGAAAGCAGAGCAAAACGGCGGGCCAGAACTGTTCCAAAAACCACCCGTGTGCGGGTGTTTCAACGCGATGACTATCGGTGCAAGTATTGCCAATCGACAATCCATTTAACGCTTGACCATATCCTCCCCTTCAGTCTAGGGGGGAGTCACGCGCCTGAAAATCTGCAAGTATTGTGTCGGAAATGCAACCGCAAAAAAGGGAGTAAATCCTCTTAGCATCAGTGAATCAATGCGTTAAAACACAACAATTATTTTGATTATATAAATATAATGGGTAATTTCATTGTAACCATAAACCAAATTATAATGAAACACTCTTTATTTTCGGCACTTTTGTGCCTTTTCGTGCACACTGGATGGGCACAATCCGCCATCTGGACTTCGTACAATTTTACTGTGAAAACAGGAAGCGACGCAGCGGTTCTTCAACTCGCCAATGATTATTTTGAGGAGCATCCCACTGCCGACGGCGTATCCGCTTATCTCTATGAAAATCACTTTAGAGACAAAAACAATGATTACTCTCATTCCTTTATATGGGCAGGAACATTGGAGGCCATGGGCGATCAATATGCCTCGGACGGAGGAGATGCATGGCAGTTGTTTGTCACCCAACTGGGGCAACACATCGATAACTTCCACAGCGCTGGAATGGGCAATCGCGTGGCGTCGATCAATGAGAAAGATACACCTTCGCCCATTCAAATGTATTTCTTTCTTGATGTAGCCAATGCCAAAAAATTCAAAGCGGCATTTGATGCTTACGTTCCCTACCGTCCCAAAAATCATCACGTAATGATGGGTGGGTTTAACGCTGGGCGTTCTCCCGATGGAGAATCCCACTGGGTTGTTGTCGGCGTCAATTCCTTTAAAGAAGCCATGGATCTCGCTGGATATCGCACCGGTAATGCCAAAGCCGAAAAAGCTTGGGATACCTACATTGCCAACAATGGGGGAGTCGAAGTTGTTCGAACCGGGCTACGCATCCTCCTCGGATCTTGGTAAAAATTTACCCCACAAAAACATCGTAACCAAAACGCTCAAGACAGTCCTTGGGCGTTTTTTTTAAGACCACGAGAACTGCCACTGGGTGCGTCGAGAAAAGATCTCTCCAGCACGGAGAAGTGCTGTAGGAAAGTGAGGGTGGTTGGGGCTGTCTGGCCAACACTGATCTTCCAAACAGATGGCCTGATGCGCCCTGAAAGGGGCCGATAAATGATTGCCGGTGTAGACTTGTAGTCCGGGTGCTTCGGTGGTAATGATCAACGACCGGCCACTTTTGGGGTGAAATAGTTTGGCCTGTAGTGGCTGCTGTGTGCTGTGCGCAAAACAATGGTCCCAACCATTGGTGGGCGCCAATACTTTTGCCAACGGATGTAATCCATTCGCTAGTTTTTGGGGAGAACGAAAATCGAATACAGTCTTCTCAATGGGCAATAACTTTCCTGTAGGGAGCAAGTCATTGTTCACTTCCAGAACACGGTTGGCATTGAGTTGCAACTGGTGATCATCGACCGGTAGCGGCTTGCCCGAAAGATTAAAATAGCTGTGTTGGGTGGGATTGAAGAGCGTGGTTTGCTCAGTGGTGGCTTGGTAGTCAATGGTGAATACATTTTCATCTGTGAGGGAATAAAGAACACGCACATCTACAGCACCGGGAAATCCTTCTTCCCCGTCGGGACTCAAATAGGCCAATTGCAAGGCACTACCATTGGCCACGGGTTGCGGGCTTACTTTCCATATTTTTCGATTGAACCCTTTGAATCCACCGTGCAAATGATGATCGCCATGATTGGTGGCGACCTGAACGGTTTTCCCTTCCATTTGAAATTTTCCTCGATGAATTCGATTGGCATAACGCCCCACCAACGCCCCAATGTAGGCATCGTCCGCCAAATAATCGGACAAGGCATCAAAACCCAGTACGACATTGTCAATGTTTCCCTCGGCATCGGGAACAAACAATTGTTGAATGATGCCCCCCAGCGAAAGAATATGCACCCGGATTCCGTGTTTGTTGGATAATGCATAACGGTGTACCTGATTGCCATTGGGGAGCGTTCCAAAAGGGGTACCGTCGGAGAATTGTGCCATCGGAAAAAGGGGATAAAAAAAAGACGGTAATTGCTTACCGCCTTAAATATAATGATAACCGCAACAATTACCCTTGCGCTTTGAAAGCTTTTAGTTTTTCAATCAGTTGCGGGACAACCTCAAAAGCATCGCCAACGATGCCATAATCGGCTGCTTTAAAGAAAGGCGCTTCGGGGTCATTATTAATGACCACCTTTACTTTGGAAGAATTAATCCCGGCCAAATGTTGAATGGCACCAGAAACTCCAATGGCAATATACAAGTTAGAGGCGACAGGTTTACCTGTTTGCCCCACGTGCTCACTGTGTGGTCGCCACCCCATATCGGATACGGGCTTGGAACAGGCCGTGGCTGCACCCAAGGTATCGGCGAGGTCTTCGATCATGTGCCAGTTTTCGGGCCCTTTTAAACCACGCCCCCCAGAAACAACAATCTCGGCATCGGCAATGGTCACTTTATCGGTGGCTTTGTCTACCTGCTCCACGGTCACTGCTGGGGCAGCCAGTGCAGGAGAAAAGTCCTCAACAGCACAGTCCGTTGGCTGTTCAATCAAACCAAAGGCATTGTTGGAAACACCGATGATTTTCTTTTCGGCCGTAATCTCTGTGTGCGTAAATGCTTTGTTGGTAAACGCAGAACGTTTTACTGTAAATGGAGATAAGCCCTCCGGAGCTGCAACCACGTTGGTGACATAGCCGGCAGCCATCCCCATGGCAACAAGGGGCGTAAGGTAGCGGGCATCGGCACTCGAACTCACAACAATCACGGTCGCACCAACGGCCTCGGCCGCTGCTTCGATTCCACTGGCATAAACCTTGGCATCAAAAGCCGCTGTTGTTGAAATATTCATCGCTTTTGCCACCCCATAGGTGCCAAGCTCTTCGGCCGTTTCGGCGTTAAACGTAACAGCACTCAACGAAGTACCCATCATATCTGCAACGGCTTTCCCGTAGGAAGCCACTTCAAAAGCACTCTTTTTTAATTTTCCTTGATCGGTTTCGGCATAAACTAATACAGACATTTTTCTTTCTTTTAAATTAAATCACTTTTGCTTCTTTGTGTAGTAAGTCGATTAAATCGTCTACTTTATCGGCATCGACCAATTTGACCTCTCCTTTTGGAGCGGGTTTCTCATAGGTGCTGGTGGTCGCAAGAGGGGACACCGCTGAGGCCGGTTGCACGGTCAATGGCTTTTTACGCGCCATCATGATCCCGCGCATGTTGGGGATTTTTAGGTCGCTCTCTTCTACCAATCCTTTTTGTGCACCAATCACTAGGGGTAATTGGGTGCTTACTGTTTCCTTCCCCCCGTCAATTTCACGTATTGCCGTCGCCTTGCCGTCGGAAATTTCTAGTCCGACACAGTTGTTCACATAACTGGCGTCCATCAATGCTGCAATCATCCCGGGCACCATTCCACCGTTGTAGTCGATTGACTCACGTCCTGCAATGATGAGATCATAGCCCCCTGCAGCAATCACCGTGGCGATCTCTTTGGCCACCTGGCTTGCTTCTAGCGCTGCCGTATCTATACGTATGGCGGCATCTGCCCCAATGGCCAATGCCTTGCGCAGGGTCGATTCGGTTTCAGCACCCCCTACGTTGATCACATCCACCACAGCACCGTCTTTTTCCTTGAACCACATGGCGCGCGTTAACCCAAACTCGTCATTCGGGTTAATGATATATTGCACCCCGTTGGTATCGAATTGTGTGTCGTTGTCTACAAAGTTAATTTTTGAGGTCGTGTCGGGGACATGACTGATACAAACAAGAATCTTCATTTCTCTTTCTTTTTAGAATTCAACGTTTAAGAATAGATCAAATGTAAACTATTATTCTTGCATAATAAAATGATTGGATTAATTTTTTTTCAATTCAATTAAATATAACAAATTGTGTTATTTTATTGATTTGGCCGTTTGCCAACTTTCCCAAACCACAGCCAAAACAATACAACACCCACCCACGTATACCCCCCAATGGGGAACCTCTTTGAGGAAAACATAGGCAATGACAATGCCGTAAAGTGGCTGAAGACTTGAAATGATACTCGCAGTAGAAACTGAAAAATGAGACAGGCTATAGAGAAACAAACTGTGTCCCATGACCGTTGTGAAAACGGCTAAAAAAAGAAGAGACGGCCACTGCGCAAGGCTATCGCCAACATCATGTTGAAGCAAGAAAGGAGCAAAGCAAATCGAGAGGACTGTGACTTGAATGGCCATGAGTTGACTACCGCTGTGCGCTTGTGTTGCTCTTTTGAGGATCAAATTGCGTAGCGCATAACACAGGGCCGAAAAAATACCGAGGCCAATGGCGGGTCCATGCATCGCTGCAAGGGCAAAGGAAGGCATCAAAAAATAGATGCCCATCAACGTGAGGCCACCTAAAATAAGATGGCGCCACTGTAAACGCCCTCCCACAAAGAAGGGCTCCAAAAGCGCCGTGATGACGGGAAAGGTAAACAGCGAAAGCATGGCAATGGCCACATTGGACCACTGTAAGGAATAAAAGTACGTCACCCAGTGCAACCCCAAAAAGAGTGCAGAGACAAAATAGGCTCCGTGCCAACGAAAGATCGGGCGAATCGCTTGCTTGGTCAACTTTAGAAAGAACAGCAAAAAAGGCAGCGCCAGCGCACTTCGCCAAAAAATGGTCACTTCTGGGGGCAGGCTGATAAAACGGCCCAAAGCCCCTGAAGTACTGATAAAAATTATGGCGAGGTTGAGTTGAAGATAATGAAACGGCCGTGGGGAATGTGGAGGCATGGATTAGAATTGTAGTGGTGTGGGGTGCTTTGGATCGGTCGAGTAATCGTAAAATCCGCGCTGGGTTTTTACCCCTAAATTACCTGCAGCGACCATATTGCGCAACAAAGGACATGGAGCATACTTGTCTTTTCCGAACCCCTGATGCAACACTTCTAAGACCGATAGACAAACATCTAAACCAATAAAATCGGCCAAACGCAAAGGGCCCATGGGGTGTCCCATCCCCAGTTTCATCATTTCATCGATGGCTTCTACGTCGCCCACGCCTTGAAATAAGGTTTCTATGGCCTCGTTGATCATGGGCAAGAGAATACGGTTGGCAACAAACCCCGGGTAGTCGCGGGCCACCAAAGGCACCTTCTCGATCTTTGTGGTAAGCTGGGTAATGGCCGCCAAGGTCGCGTCGCTGGTATTTTGTCCCCGAATGATTTCAACCAATCGCATGATGGGCACAGGATTCATGAAATGCATTCCGATCACCTGTGCGGGGCGCTTAGTGTGTGCCGCTAACGCAGTAATGGACAGGGAAGAAGTATTCGTCGCCAGCAAACAAGTGGCCGGAGCGTGGGTGTCGATGTCCTGAAAAATCTTGGCTTTCAAGGCCTGGTTTTCTGTTGCGGCCTCGACCACCAAATCTGCTTGTGCAACCGCCGAAGACAAAGAAGTGCTGGTGGCTAATCTCGATAGGCTGGCCTTTTTTTGATCAAGGGTCAATACCCCTTTTTTGATTTGACGATCGAAATTAACAGCAATCTTTTCAAGCGCCAAGTCCAATGCCGCTTGCCGAATATCAACCAAAACAATGTCAAAACCATATTGTGCAAAACAATGGGCAATCCCACTTCCCATGGTACCGCTCCCAATCACCGTAATTTTTTTCATGTCTTAAAGATAACGGATCATGAACGGTTGTACCAATGGAATATGGGATTATTGCTTGTTGATATCATAGAAAACATTCTTTGGATGGTTTCAACGCTTCGCTTAAACTCCGGCTCCTATAACAACAAAAAAAAGGACTCTAGGGGAACATTAATATTTTTCACTAACTTAAAGCAATGAATGACAAGAATCTAGAAATGTCTTTTTTGGCGCAACCCAACCATGTCAACTATCACGGGAGTGTGCACGGAGGCAGTGTAATGAAATGGATTGATGAAGCGGGTTATGCCTTGGCCGTTCGCTATGCGCAAAACAACTGTGTGACCAAGATGGTCAATGGCATCGAATTTCTCGCGCCCATCCACATTGGCGATTTGATCTATATCCAAGCCAAAGTGGTTCATCAGGGGACAACCTCTCTGCGCATCGAAGTCGATGTGGCCAGTGAGAATCTCATTGAGAAGAAAAGGAAAAAAAACTGCACCTGTGAGCTCACTTTTGTTGCCATTGATGCCGAAGGAAACAAAACAACCATTAAATAAATCGTTATGCTTTGGATACAACGTCTCTTTGTTTTTTTAATCTCAGGAACCATCGTAAACGTATGGCTATTTCGGTCGGGGCAAGCGACACTCTACCGCGGAGGAGCCGCCGCCAACCTGCGGGATGAATTTATGGTCTATGGACTGAATGACACCCTTTTTTACCTTGTTGGTGGACTGAAACTACTCGCGGCTGTGGCACTGCTGCTGGGTCTAGTGTGGAAAAAAACACTTTTACCCGCCGCCTACCTCATCGCCCTATTAATGATCGGCGCGCTTGCCATGCATTTTAAAGTGGCCGACCCCCTCCTTCGATCGCTCCCCGCTGCGACAATGCTTTTGCTGTGTTATGGAGTCATTCAATTGGAAAAAAAACAAGGTTGACCTTTTCTTTACATTGAATCGACCCAATACCCTTGCTATTCGTCGTATTTTTATCGCATGCAAAAGACACACTCGCCCATTGAGCACCTGTCGTTGAAAACCATTGGTGAGGAGCGCAAAACAGCAGCACAACCCCTGATTGACTACATCCAAAAAAAAGTGGATGAAGACAACGCCGTTCACTTGCACTTTATCTGTACACATAATTCACGCCGCAGTCAATTTGCACAGATTTGGGCCCAAGTATTTGGTCTGCATTACGGAATCAATCTACACACCTACTCTGGTGGTGTTGAAGTAACGAATTGTAATGCACGGGTGATTGAAACACTAAAAGCACAGGGATTTAATGTGGAAAAAAACGCCGCAGAAGAAAACCCCCGCTATCTCATCAGCGACCACAATACCATTTTCGGGGCGTTTTATTCAAAAATGTATGATCATCCCAACAACCCAAAAAGTGCCTTTGCTGCCGTGATGACCTGTGCACATGCCGATGAACATTGCCCGCTTGTTCCCGGCAGTGAAGTAAGAATACCTTTGCGGTACACCGACCCAAAAATCTTTGACAATACCCCGAATGAAAAGCAAGGTTATCTGGACAAGTCGATTGAAATTGCCGCAGAAATGAATTATATTTTCCAACAAATAAAAACCAAGCCGTGACGCGATTCCATTTCTGTTTTCTGCTATTGATGCTCTTGGTGGGGTGCGCCAAACAAGAAAAGTGTGCCACCATTTATGACAAGATTGAGCGAGACGGACGTTACTTTTTTATCCTTGACGAGCAATTTGGGGTCAACAGCAACGAGGTCAATGATCCCGCTGCTTTTTTGCCCGACAACCGAATGAGCGGAGAGGTGTCCTCCGAGGTATATGCACAACACACTATAGGAAACGAATACTGCCAATAATGTCCAAAAAAATCCTCATTGCTGGTAGCACTGGAATGATCGGGAAAGCCATTCTCTCTTTGGCCATCACCGACCCAAAAGTGGATGAAATCATTTGCCTTGTTCGACGTCCCACTCAACAACAGCACGCCAAGGTGAAAGAAATCGTCATTGCCGATTTTTTACACTACAGCGAACATCGCGAAACATTCAAAAACGTTGCTGTGCTCTACTATTGTGTAGGCGTCTACACCGGCACTGTCAATCGAGAAACTTTTCGAAAAATCACCATCGACTACCCGTTGGCTTTGGCAGAGGCCGTTCGGTCTGCTTCCCCAGAAATGGCCATGGTTTTGCTCAGTGGTCAAGGCGCAGATCGCACCGAGAAAAGCCGTTTGTCGTTTGCCTTGGACAAAGGAAAAGTTGAAAATCGTCTAACCCAACTTTTAAACACCCGCTTTTACAGTTGTCGGCCGGGATACATTTACCCTTCGAAAAGACGAAAGGAGCCCACGATCACCTACGTCATCAGTCGCTACCTCTATCCCTTGATCCGCATCATGGGACCCAAATACAGCATCACATCGGCAGCCTTGGCGACCGCCATGTATCGCATTGGGCAAACACTCCCCCAACAAAACTATTTTGAAAACGACGCTCTGCGACAGTGGTCGTCATAGTTGATCCAAAATCCAACTATAGGTGTCCGAGAGAAAAGGTACCACCTCGGCCTGAAAACCTTCCTCGGTTCGAAAAGCACGAAGATAGCGTGCATTGACCGGCACAGGAATAATCACCTCTTTACTCTTATCGGGAGCCACCAGACGCAGCTGCACATAAAAGGCAGAAAGCATATAAGGGTTTTGCTGGAGTCGCTGAAGGGTGTACTGCAACACTTGCATAGACCATTGTTGCGCATCAAAACTCAAGGCCATTTGATTGGTGGTTGCTTCAAAATTTGAAAACGGTGTAGCAGTCTCAATGGTCAAGGCATACGGCGCCAACCAATTGTTTTGCGCGTGAAGAGAAAAACTCGCTCCTATAACAAAAAAGAGGATCCAAAATTGCTTCATCGCCTTTAGCTTTGGCAGAAAGTTACTTCTTTTCCCTGGAAGCTAAAAAAGAGAGCGCCATTTCATCGGAGCTCATTTCCAAATGATAATCACTTCGCAGATCCAAAAGATAGTCGATCAACTGGGTTTGCAGGTCAACGGAAAGGCGATCGGCATCAATCCGTTGAGGGAGTTCTTCGTGCAACAGCTGCCGGAAAACGGGCCAAATGTCTGCCTTTCCTCCCATCCCCCATTCCTTTTCATAGGCAGTTAAAAGGCTGTACTGCTCGTTGGCCGCCCACTGAATCACCTGTGCGATGGTGCGTAGTTGGTTAGAATCTGGCATCAATAGGTCAAATACAACCAGCCGTCTTCAACCTCTCCGTTGCCTTTATCAATGCGATAATAATAGGACCCTACCGGCAATAGATTACCCGTTTGTTCGAAGATTCCTCCCCAATCGTTTTGATAATTATTGCTAGAGAATACCAATAGTCCGTTGCGGTTATAGACATAGACCGTCGCTCCGGGGAAATGATCAATATTAATGACTTGCCAAGTAGCCTCTGGCCCCGGCACGCCTGGGGTGAGGACTTCAGAAATAAACAAGGCATCATCGGGATAACCGTCCCCATTGGCATCGTCGTCCAGTGCATCGGGAATGCCGTCGCCATCGGTGTCTTGCGGTGCGCTTGCTGCGTTAAGTGGATCGGTGCCCAATTGTGTTTCTAGGGCATCAGAGAAGCCGTCGTTGTCGTCATCGATATCTGCACTATCGCCAATGCCGTCACCATCGGTATCGATCGTCTCGTTGGGGTTATTGGGGAATTCATCCACCGCGTCTTCCACCCCGTCATTGTCATCATCGGTATCCGCATTGTCACCGATACCATCATTGTCACTATCGAACTGCTCGGTCGGATCCAATGGGAAAACATCAAAGGTAAGGGTCACCGTATTCGCGTTGATCAATCCGGGATCATAACTCACCTGAATGTCCTCGACCCCGTCGCCATCGTCATCGGAATCTTCATTGTTTCCAATGCCGTCGCCATCCGTATCTAATGACTCAGAAGCATCTTGCGGAAAGGCATCTTCACTGTCTGGAATGCCGTCGTTATCATCGTCATTATCTACACTATCCGGAATGCCGTCTTGGTCATTATCATTGATTTCGAATGGACTCAAGGGGTTGACGTCTTCGCCATCCAAGGCACCATCGTTGTCCGTATCGCTGTCCAGCGGATTGGTCCCTAATGTTTCTTCTTGGGCATCGGAAAGACCATCATTATCATCATCGGTATCCGCGTTGTTCCCCAGGCCATCGCCATCGGTATCGGTCGTTTCTGTGGGGTCTAAGGGGAAGGCATCGAAGAGGTCAGCAACACCGTCTCCATCACTATCTGCGTTAAGCGGATCCGTTCCAAAAAGAACTTCATCTCCGTCTGAAATACCGTCTTGATCGGTATCCACCACCAATGGATTAGTGCCCAAGAGGTCCTCTTCGGCATCGGATAGTCCATCTTGATCGGTATCGGTGACCAAAGGATCCGTTCCGTTGTTTGTTTCAATCGTATCGCTAAGACCGTCATTGTCATCGTCAGGATCAGCATTGTTGCCTATGCCGTCTTGGTCAGTATCCACCTGTTCCGAGGGATCCAAGGGGAAGGCGTCGGTGCCATCGGGTTCGCCATC
>WTJN01000099.1:13408-15248 GCA_011526265.1 Candidatus Arcticimaribacter sp.
AATCCCGTCGCCATCGGTGTCTACACTATTCGATGGGTCCAAGGGGAAAGCATCGGTGCCATCGGGCACACCGTCACCATCGGTGTCGGGATTATTCGGATCGGTACCCGCGGTTTGTTCCTCCCCATCATTCAAGCCATCGTTGTCCGAATCGGGTTGCAACGGATCGGTGCCTAGATTGATTTCATCCGCATCACTCAGGCCATCATTGTCATCATCGGCATCTGTCGTATCGGGAATTCCATCCCCATCGGTATCGGTCGTTGCCGAGGGGTCTAGCGGAAAGGCATCGGTGCCGTCGGGCTCACCGTCGCCATCGGTGTCGGGGTTATTGGGGTCGGTGCCTACTGAAATTTCATCCCCATCATTCAAGCCATCGTTGTCCGAATCGGCATCCAAAGGATCGGTGCCTTGATTTTGCTCTTCCCCGTCATTCAGGCCATCGTTGTCGGAATCGGCATCCAGCGGATTGGTTCCATCCACGGCTTCTTGGGTGTCGCTCACACCATCATTATCATCATCCGTATCGGCATTGTTACCCACGCCATCACCATCCGTATCTGTCGTCTCAGTTGGATCCAATGGGAAAGCATCAGTATTATCAGGGACCCCATCGCCATCGGTGTCTGGGTTATTCGGGTCAGTGCCCAAGTCTTGTTCTTCTCCATCATTCAAGCCGTCGTCATCCGAATCCGTATCCAATGGATCGGTGCCGTTCAGCACTTCCTGAAGATCCAAAACACCGTCGTTGTCATCATCGTGATCGAAAGCATTCGGGATGCCGTCGCCGTCGGTATCAACTGTTGCTGTGGGGTCCAACGGGAAAGCGTCGGTGCCGTCGGGCTCACCATCACCATCGGTGTCTGGATTGTTGGGGTCAGTGCCCACTGAAATTTCATCCCCATCGTTCAGGCCATCGTTGTCAGAATCAATATCCAATGGATCAGTTCCTTGAATCTGCTCTTGCCCATCGGTCAGGCCATCATTGTCCGAGTCCGCATCCAACGGATCCGTCCCGTCAAGCACTTCTTGGGTATCGCTCACGCCATCATTGTCATCATCGGCATCGGCGTTATTGCCTATGCCATCCCCATCGGTATCAGTGGTTTCGGTGGGGTCTAATGGGAAAGCATCAGTGCCGTCGGGCTCACCGTCGCCATCCGTGTCAGGATTAAGCGGATCGGTGCCTGCGGTTTGTTCTTCGCCATCGTTCAAGCCGTCGTCGTCCGAATCCGCATCCAACGGATCGGTGCCGTCAAGCACTTCTTGGATGTCGGAGACCCCATCGTTATCGTCATCTAGATCAATACTGTCGCCAAGGCCATCGCCGTCGGTGTCGGTGGTTTGAAAAGGATCCAATGGGAAAGCATCCGTGCCATCGGGCTCGCCGTCCCCGTCCGTGTCGGGATTGTTGGGATCCGTCCCTGCTATTTGTTCGTCCCCGTCATTCAGGCCGTCATTATCTGTGTCTGCATCGGTAGGATCAGTCCCGTCGGTAACTTCTTGGCCATCGTTAATTCCATCATCATCCGAATCCGCATCCAACGGATCGGTGCCTTCTGCAGCCTCTTGCGTATCGCTCAAACCGTCATTGTCATCATCAGGATCAATACTGTTGGGGATTCCATCTCCGTCGGTATCGGTCGTTGCTGAGGGGTCGAGCGGGAAAGCATCGGTGCCGTCGGGTTCACCGTCCCCGTCCGTGTCGGGATTATTGGGATCAGTGCCCACCATAATTTCGTTTCCATCATTCAAGCCATCGTTATCGGAATCAGCGTCCAACGGATCCGTTCCTTGAGTCTGTTCTTGGCCATCGTTCAAGCCGTCGTCGTCTGAGTCT
>WTJN01000004.1 GCA_011526265.1 Candidatus Arcticimaribacter sp.
GACTATCCACTTGAACGCACCAGAAGGCGTCGCAGATTACGTGGAACGATATGGTGGTATGTACCAGGGCTTTGATCTACACGCTGACACCGACAATAGCTGGCATTGCGTTACGCGAGAAACTTTGGCGGCAGAATTAGAGGCTGCGATTCCCATCGATGACATTCCTGCAGCTCAAGCTGACCGTGATAAAAAGTTGATGGCGCTTCTTAAACATAAACAGCAGAAATGATACTGAGCTTCATTTCTACAAATTAAAAGCTTGCTAAATAACCTTACAATTTTGCTCCGTTCTTATATGAACACTCATTAAAACTGCCATGAAAGAACTAATTTGTCTTCGGCCCCGAACATTTTGAGCGCCTGTTTTTCTTCCAAAGGCGCAGAGAAGTTCACAAACAACCTTTCGCCACCAAGAACTTTTACCACACCTCTGATTTTTATTGTATCGTTAACAAGCTCGTACTCCAGATTTTCGCGACCTGAAATGCCATCAGACGAAATATTGATGTGTTCTATATTTGTAATTTTAGAATTATTGTTTAGAGAAATAACATCCTCCGCTTCTCGAACGAAATTATAATTGTCGTCGCTCAGAGCGATGGACCATTGGATGCGAAGGGTGTCAAATACCCCGTTAACTGAGCCAACTTCTTCATTTGACACATTGTTTGCACGCATCAAACCCAATGTACGTTTGGGGCGATAACCCGGAAATACATTTCGAGTTATGTCATCGTCGTCGAGATCAAATACGGTTTTAACAACCTCTGAGTATACGTCGCGAGCGTCGATAGTCATTTGGAGGTCTCGGCCTTCGTAAAGGTTTCTCACACCTAAACCTGGCCAGTCAGAAATAACTTGTTTACCGTTTATCAAGCCTCCCGCAAGGAAAATGGCACTAGCGTACCCATGGTCAGTTCCCCTCGAACCATTTTCCGCTGCAGTGCGCCCAAATTCGGTCACCGTTACTACGACTGTCTTGTTATAAAGCTGACCCATATTTTTTTTAAAATTTTGAAGGACACTATCTAATTCCGCAAGATTTTCAGCATGGTGCCCCTCCTCGTTTCCTTGAAGCGCGTGGGTGTCGAACCCTTCGAACTCCAATAGCCCAACCCTAGGTCCGTTAGGTTTATGCATTTCGGATGCGGCGAATGAAACCAACTCACGTGTATCTCCGCGCCCAGGAGGAATATCCCTTTCAATAATTGGTTTGAGCATACCACTAAGCTCTGAGTCACTCGCCCAAAGTCGCGATATATCTCTGTAATGCTGCGATGCCAATGAGCGAAACCTAGAAGGGAAAAAGTTGCTATTTACATCGTTTCCTCGCAGGATGATCGGGATTGGTAGCGAGACTGCGAGTGATGAATATCCCGCAGCATTCATGGCGCGACCTACCCACCCAGTGTTAGTTTCATAAGGTCGTTCATTTCCAGTCTCCATGATGTTTTGACCGTCAAAATGAGAACGTCCGGTATAGGGAAATGATGTAGCATGGACAAATGCCGCTCTGCCATTTGCATATTCTGAACCCAGGAATTTCAAAGCAGGATTTATCCCAAAGAAGCCATCTAAATCTTCTACACCGTTAACTAGAATATCTTTTCGTATTTGTGAAAGACCCCGATCTCCAATTGGTGGAATTGAGGCCAAACCATCCATACCTCCTCGTAAAAGTACAATTAAAAGTCGTTTGTCCGTAATTTTCGTTCCCGCGTAAGCCATAGCTGGGTTTGCGAGCATATATAAAGTTCCTATCGACCCTTTTAGAAAATTTCGACGATCCATTGGTTAGGCCCTCATAAATTTAGGATGGCAGAATAGCCTTATACAAGCATTCTTAAATGTAGGCGCTTCATCCACGAACTTTGCAACATCAGACCCAACACCAAATTGCCTTTCTGCAAATGTGTGGGGATCAAAACCACTAGAACGCAATCGACGGTTTGCGATTTGACCGATGTATCGCAGCCTACGATCCATCATTTCTGGCGTCAGCCAATCTATGGCTAAATCTGACCAACCGTTCGGCTGCGGAGATCGACAATTCAAATGTCCCAACTCAAATAGGATCGAATTTATTTGTGGGCTGTGTTGATCATCGGTATCGCCTACAAATGTGATCGGCAAATGTCCGGAGATCGCCTTGTGCACCTGAAAAAACCATACCTCAGGTTGCAAAAACTTATCACCCTCTTTACTAAAATCAACAACAGCATCAACAACAGCTTTATGGACCTTAATGAGATCACCACCAGAGCTATTGTACGCTTCTGAAATCGCTCTTATAGCCTCTTGCGGCGGTTCATCCGAGATAAAATGGGTCGCTAATTTTGTTGCTATGTTCAAGCCAGTTCTGGGATCTCTCGCGAGATTCTGACACAACGCATAAAGCTTTTGGGCAGGACGTTGATCATACAATTCTCCCATCACGAAATGATTACCGGGCTCATTTGATTTTATGGTAAAATATCTGCTATCGACCTGATCATCAGACCAAATTTCACCGTATCCAGTTAGTATATATGCAACATTGTTGACGTCGTCCTGCGTGTATCCAGCCGACGGAGTTAAGGTAAATAGTTCGAGCAATTCTCTTGCAAGATTTTCATTAATAGACGCTATTCTGCCTTCCTCTTTCATCCATTTAGCGCGTTTAGAATTAGGGCCAATTGATTGATTGTTTTGTAAGAATTCCTGCATTGCAGGGTGCCACACTGCATCGTAAAGCAAATCCTCGAACTTACCCGTCATGTGCTTTCGGAGCGTTAAATAATAACTACCGTACAATTCGCCTTCACAGGCTTCTACATTCACTGTGAAAAAATTAATCCAAAAATGCCAGAATCTGTTTAAAACAGGTGACTGGCCATGCACATTATCTAATGCTCTTGTTAATGTATCTCTCCACCATGGAAAGCTATTGAAGCGCTGCCACCATAATCGCTGCACTTCACTATCAGGTATTTCGCCTTTCGCATAAAGATCGCGTAGTCTTTCACGTTCATCATCAAGCTCAAGCCGATGCTTTACCGCACGTCTGATATCCGAAGGGTAACGTAAATCTAACTGACTTAGATTCCAGTGAGAAAAGTCTGTTAGATCATCAGGTAGGTTTAGTTCTCCGACAAAACCATGCCGTTGCTGATGCAATACAATTTGAGAGTATTGTAATTTTGTAAGTTTACCAGTTATCGGTGCGCTAATTGAAGCCTGCCAAGCCGATATCGCCTTTCGCGATCCTTTACCTAGATCGCCATCTATCGACAATTTATAATAGCCCTGAGCTTTGAGGTATGCTTGGATACTACGCTTACTGCGTTTGTCTAAGTCATTCTGAAAATCATCCCTTAAATGGTTAAGATTAATTTTAGACTGATCATGAGTGGCTATAAATTTCCAAGGATGAAATTCAGGAATATACTCTAATTGTGATTTTGCGGTTTCAACAAAATCATTTACTTCCCCCGCACCGTCAGAATAGGCGACGCCGTAACCCAACTTTCTAGCAAGTACCCTATTACTTAGTGCCAATATTAATCCTTCTTTGGCCGTTACTTGGGTACAACCCAAGAGCCAAAATACCAAATATATGTATTATAATGAGACTATAACAAATTTATAGCAACAAAAAGTTGTCGTCTAATACCTTCAGTAAATATGCAAACTTCGACAAACCGAATCCTCAAGGTTAAATTTCAAATTAATTGAAAAAACTAACGAAATGGCCCTAAACCAAAAAAATTCCTTTTCAGCACGCAACCCCGCTTAATATGCTGGTGCCCCCAGAGGGCTAAGGTCTAATTATATTATCTTTTTTATTCAATTTCTT
>WTJN01000104.1:0-8651 GCA_011526265.1 Candidatus Arcticimaribacter sp.
GCTTCCCCACTTTTCGTGCATGGCTTTGATGCCAGCGACGGCTCCGGGAACACCCACGGCAAGTCCTCCGACACGACTCAGTTGTGACTGGGCATTTCCTTCTTCGTCGAGGTACATGTCACGGTTCGCTCTGGCCGGTGCGGTTTCGCGATAGTCAAGGCTTCCCACTCTGCCATCGGCCATGCGGTAGACCATGAAGCCACCACCGGTAATGTTCCCCGCCTGGGGATAGACAACGGTCAATGCAAAACTTGTAGCCACGGCTGCATCAAAAGCATTGCCCCCTTGCGCTAAAATATCTTTACCGGCCTCAGAGGCTTCTTTTCGCGCTGAGACGACAGCTGCTTGAATCGATGGTGTTGCACTCTTTTGTGCTGGCTGACAAGCTATTATAATGGCAGCAAAGCACCAGAATATGGTCTTTTTCATAGGGTTAGGTTAAACCCTAAATCTACACAATTCTAGTCAATTAGCTTTAGGATTTCAAGCTCAATTTGTGTAGCGGTTTGCAGATCGGTGTAAAAGGAGGTGAATTCGGTCAATAAATCAGTGGGATTGTTGGTTAAGATTTCTACGGCAGTCGTGAAATTGGAAGTGAAGGCTGTTCGCTTGCTCATATGATACAAGATATGCGTCAACCCCTCAACTGTTTTGTACTGCACCAACCAATTTTGTTTTTTCATGGTTTGAAACATCCCTTGCATCTTTGTGGGAAGCAGTTCATGTTGTGCTTCAATTTCGGTGAAAAAAGTTTGTGCAAAATCCTCTAAATTTTGCTCGTGAAAGTCTTCCCAATGTTTGGCCAACAAATGGTCGTAGAGCACATCCATGATTACCCGTGCATAATGCCCGTGATCGGCATAAAGCAAACGACAATGCCGTCGAAAAGTAGGGTGATTGTCGGTGAAATGATCGATTTTACGATGCAATAAAATCCCTCTTTGAATGGAGAGTGGAAATTCTTGATAGGCTTTTCCGCGCACCGCATCGGCAATGAAATTGCCCAAACGGAGGTCCTTATCATCGCCAGAAAGGTGAATATGTGCCAAAAAATTCATGGTTTAAAAGTAGTGTAGTAGGTTTCAATCTACAAGGCCAATTTGGTTATCTTTAGGCAAAATATTTTTCAATGACATTAATCAAATCAATTTCAGGGATACGGGGAACGATTGGTGGTTCACCCGGTCAAAATTTAACCCCTGTTGATGCGGTTTCTTTTGCAGCGGCCTACGGCACATTCATTCAGGAAGCTTGTCCGCAAAAAAAACCTACCGTTGTTGTTGGCCGCGATGCTCGCATTTCTGGCCCAATGATTCAATCTCTGGTCATGCAAACATTGGTGGGCTTGGGTATTCATGTCATTGACCTGGATCTTTCGACCACGCCTACCGTCGAAATGACGGTGACCAAATTACAGGCAGATGGGGGAATTATCCTCACCGCAAGCCATAATCCAAAACAGTGGAATGCCTTGAAATTACTCAATGCGAACGGAGAATTTCTTGACGGCGATGACGGCCAAAAAATACTGGAGCTGGTTGCAAAGAATCAATTCACATTTGCCCCTGTAGATCAATTGGGTGAAATTACGTCCTACCACACCGCCATAGACGAACACATTGACGCTGTTTTGGCACATCCTTTGGTGAATGTATCGGCTATTCGTAAGGCGAATTTCCGGGTTGTTTTTGATGGCGTCAATTCGGTTGGAGGCATCTCCATTCCACCACTTTTAGAACAATTGGGTGTGGAATGCATTCCGCTTTATTGTGACCCCACTGGGCATTTCCCTCATAATCCAGAGCCATTGAAAGAACATTTGGGCGATTTGGCTGCGGCGGTGGTGGAGCAAAATGCACAGCTTGGAATTGTCGTCGATCCAGATGTTGATCGCTTGGCGTTTATGGATGAAAACGGCGCCATGTTTGGCGAAGAGTATACCTTGGTGGCGGTGGCAGACTATGTGCTGCAGCAAACGCCGGGTAACACGGTTTCCAATTTATCTTCTACGCGTGCTCTGCGCGATGTTACTGTACAACACGGCGGACAGTATTTTGCATCAGCCGTTGGAGAGGTGAATGTTGTCAAAAAAATGAAGGAGGTTCAAGCTGTCATTGGCGGTGAAGGCAACGGTGGAATCATTGATCCAAACTTGCATTACGGCCGCGACGCATTGGTGGGTGTTGCGTTGTTTCTCACACATTTGGCCGCTAAGCATGTATCGGTATCGACTTTGAAAAAGCAATATCCAGCTTATTTTATGAGTAAACAAAAAATTGATCTCGCTCCAACAATGGATGTGGATGGTTTATTGCGTAAAATTGAAGATAAATATAGTACGGAAGAATTGACAACGATTGATGGGGTGAAAATCGATTTCACAGAGGAATGGGTCCACTTGCGAAAATCAAATACCGAACCCATCATTCGTATTTATACCGAGGCAAAAACACAACAAAAAGCCGACGATTTGGCGGAAAGATTTGTTAAAGAGTTGTCGGATCTTTCATGTACTTAGCCGCGAGATGACTATGCTTGAAACGATTGTGTGACCAGAGGTACTGGTGAGGGTCTTGGCGTATCTGCGCTTCTAATTTTTCGGTAAAAATATCCGTGATCTCATTGGTTTTGTAGTCAGAAGGGTTCTCAATAAGTGGAGAAATAGTACAGGTGTAATAACCTCGCTTTACGCGGTTGATGGCGGCGTAAAATATTGGGAAGCCAAATTCATGCGCCAGCCGATCGGCCCCTGTAAAGACGGGGACGTTGACGCCCATAAAGCTGCGCCAATAATTTTTTGGTTTCACGCGGGGTGATTGATCATTGATGAATCCATACATGGCCACGTTTCCTTTACTTTCGTTTTCGTTGATAAATTCTATGGTTTTATGTCGCGAAAGCAAATAAGCCTTATGCTTCCCGCGTGATCGCTTGATCAACTTTTCAAAATATTTATTTTTCAATGGATTATAAACCCCATAGCCTTCACATGCCAAATGGTAGCCAATACTAAGCATTCCTTCCCAATTGGAGTAATGCCCCAAAACCAAAATGGTGCTTTGTCCATTTTTTGCTTGTGCATTGATTTTGTCCATGCCGATGAATTGGAAACGGCGTTTGATCTCTCTTTCAGAAATGGTCAAATTTTTTGCCATTTCCAAAAACACATCACATAAATGCGCATAAAAATCACGTTCGATTTTGGCCTTTTCTTGATCAGACTTTTCTGGAAAACAAAGGGCGATGTTTTTCCGAACGACTTTTTTCCTAAACCCTACAAGACGATATAACACAAAGCACAAAACATCTGATAGCAAATAAAGTAGAGGATAGGGGAGTAGGGAAATGCCCATGAGCACAGGATAGGCCAGAAGGTAGATGAAGCGATGCATTCGTTTGGTTTGCGACAAATATAATTATATTTGGCCGAAAGCTATACCATGAATACCCTGCACCCCGTTCTTCTTTTTTTATTGTTTCTGTTGGTGGTTGTAAGCTACCGTGCATTTAACAATCAATTGCTTTTCGAACGCCTAAAATTTAATGTGGGAGCGGTTCAACGCGGGGAGTACTATCGCCTTTTTACGGCGGCGTTTATTCACGTTGATTTCAACCATTTATTGTTAAACGGATTTACGCTCTATGTTTTTGGAGAAAATGCGCTTTATGGCCTCGGGGTGTTGAATTTCTTTGTGGTCTATCTTATTGGACTTTTTGCAGGAAATTTATTTGCCTTATACTACCACCGTAAAACCCCCTATTATTCGGCTGTGGGAGCCAGTGGTGCCATTATGGGGGTGGTGTATAGTGCCATCTTGATGTTTCCTGACATGCAACTGGCCTTAATCTTTTTACCCATTCCTTTTCCGGCCTATTTATTTGGTTTAGGTTATTTGGCCTATACCTTGTTTGGCATGCAAGCACAAAACGACGGCATTGGGCACACGGCGCATTTTGGAGGGGCATTTGGGGGTATTTTGGCCACCATCATTTTAGTTCCTCAGGTATTAACCAACTCGTTTTGGACTTTTGTGCTCATGGTTGCAATCACCCTTGGATTCTTTTTTTGGCGTTCCAAACGATCATTTTGATAGCAACTCCTCGATCTTTGCATCCAGTTGGGCTCCCCGAAGATTTTTAGCCACAATCTCCCCGTTCTCATTCAATACAAAGGCGGCCGGAATGGAACGTACACTATAGAGTTTGGCAATGGGATCGGACCAATATTGAAGGTTGGAGACATGGTTCCAAATCAAGCCGTCATCAGCAATAGCGCGTTCCCAACTGGCTTTGTTACGGTCCAATGAAACCCCTACTATTTCCAGTCCCTTGTCGTGCATGCGGTTGTAAAGTCGGACGAGGTTGGGGTTTTCGATACGACAAGGGCGACACCAACTCGCCCAAAAGTCAATAATGGTTACTTTTCCACGAAAACGCTCCAAGCTAATGATTTCCCCCGTGGGCGAAGGGCCCTCGAAGGTGGGCGCAATGGCACCAATAGCAGTAGAATTAACGGGGCGATTTAAGATACTGGAAACATTCAAACCTGAGCGGCTACTGCGGATGCGTGGATCATAGGTTTGAAAAATGATTTTCGCTTCGTTAACCGGAATTAATTTTTGATTCAAAAAGCGCTCCATGATCAACGACGATATATAGGAATTGGGATGCTGACGTAGAAAATCCAACTCGTAGGCATTGAGTTGCTCTTGGACTTTTTTGTACTCGCCTTGCAATTCTTCCGACCACAAATTATCGCCCATGCTATTGGCGGAATTAATTTCCGTAGCCAAAGCGTTCATTTGTTCTGCGAAACCGTTGGTTTTTTTTCGGTAATTGAATAAGTCGTCATTGGACAGTGTACCCACAATCTTCGATTTGGTCAAGCTATCTTTATGCACTTCGGCATTGATAATTCCCTCTTCAAGGATAAACGGAACGTTTTCTGTTCTTCCCTCGATAAATAAGAAATTCACGTCGATCTGGGCGATGTCTCCACGCAATTCAAATTTTCCGTTGGTCACCTTGGTGGTGTCCACATGCACCGGTTGATTGTTGGCGTTGGGCGAGATCCGATAGACGGATGTCCCCTCTGGCAAATCTGTCTTGGCACGAAGGATAAAGGTGTTTTTATCAACCCGATCACAGGCCGTAAAAGCCACAACAATCAACAGCGTAAGGAGTACAATTTTTTTCATATCAGCAAAAATAATCAATCCATGGAAACTAAGTTAAAACCGCCAATTAAAGATGTAGAAACACTCGTATTTAAATGATATATTTGTCAAAACATCTCATTTTCATGGCAGGAAATCAATTTGGTTCAGTATTTAAACTCACGACATTTGGCGAATCACATGGCCAGGCCATTGGAGGGGTTATCGATGGGTGTCCCGCAGGAATCACGCTTGATTTAGCCGCGATACAAACCGAGTTGAATCGTCGCAAGCCGGGACAATCTGCCATCGTAACTCAACGCAAAGAACCGGACGAAGTCACTTTTTACTCGGGAATTTTTGAAGGAAAAACCACCGGAACACCCATTGGCTTTGCCATACACAATACCAATCAAAAATCGAAAGATTACACACATATCAAGGATAGCTATCGGCCTTCGCATGCCGACTATGTCTACGACCAGAAATATGGATTTAGAGACTACCGCGGAGGTGGCCGCAGTTCTGCCAGAGAAACCGCCAGTCGGGTGGTTGCCGGGGCCATTGCCAAGCAGATGCTGCAAGGCGTTTCTATACACGCCTATGTTTCTGCCGTGGGACCCATCAGTATCGATCAACCCTACACCGATTTAGATTTTAATCATATCGAACAAAACCCGGTGCGTTGTCCCGACCCTGAAAAAGCACAGGAAATGGAAGCCTATATTCGTCAAATCCGCAAGGAGGGTGATACCGTTGGAGGGGTGGTGAGCTGTGTTGTTCGCGGCCTACCCGTTGGTTTGGGCGAGCCTGCTTTTGACAAGCTACATGCCGTGCTTGGTCACGCCATGTTGTCGATCAATGCGGTGAAAGGATTTGAATATGGGAGTGGTTTTGCTGGGGCAATCAAAAAAGGAAGCGAGCACAACGATCTCTTTAACAATGATGGCAGCACGCAAACCAATCACTCTGGGGGTATCCAAGGCGGAATATCGAATGGCATGGATATCTATTTCAATGTGGCATTTAAGCCAGTAGCTACCATCATGCAAGCCCAAGACACCATCAACAACAAAGGCGAACAAGTGGTAATGGAAGGAAAAGGACGCCACGATCCCTGTGTGGTGCCCAGGGCAGTGCCCATTGTTGAAGCCATGACTGCTTTAGTTTTGGCCGACTTTGAACTCATTCGTAGAACCAATAAATCTTAATATCCATGAAAAACCTTGCATTACACTGGAAAATTTTGATCGGCATGGCACTGGGTGTTGTTTTCGGTCTTGTTCTTTCTTTCATTGACGGAGGCGACGCTTTTGTTGCCGATTTTATCAAGCCGTTTGGAACGATTTTCATCAACCTTCTCAAGCTCATCGCTGTGCCCTTAATTTTGGCATCCCTCATCAAAGGGGTATCCGATTTACAGGACATTTCGAAGCTGTCAAAAATGGGCGGAAGAACTATCATTACTTACCTCTGTACGACCTTAATTGCGGTCACTATTGGTTTGTTGTTGGTCAATGCCATACAACCTGGGAAATCGATATCTGTAGAAACCCGTAAAGAATTGGTGGAGGCCTATGCCTCAGATGCAGACGCCAAACGCGAGGCTGCGGCCAAACAGCGCGAAGCTGGTCCTTTGCAAGCACTCGTTGATGTGGTGCCTTCAAACATCGTTGGCTCCATGTCCAATAACCGCAACATGCTGCAGGTGATCTTTTTTGCCCTCTTTTTTGGCATTGGGATGATCCTTCTTCCGCAAGAAAAAGCCCGCCCTGTCAAAGACTTTTTTGATTCTTTTAATGCCATCATCCTCAAATTGATCGACATGATTATGATGGCCGCTCCCTATGGAGTCTTTGCGCTACTGGCTGCGTTGGTGGTAGAGGCGCCGAGCTTAGAACTCTTTCAGGCCTTGGGGCTGTATGCCATTACCCTTTTGATCGGCTTGGCATTGATGATTGGCGTCTATGCCTTGATCGTTCGCCTGATCACAAAAAAGAAAATTTCATTTTTCTTTAATGGGATTGCACCCGCGCAGTTGCTTGCCTTTTCGACAAGTTCCAGTGCGGCCACCTTGCCGGTGACCATGGAGTGCGTGGAAGAAAACTTGGGGGTCGATAAAGAAGTAGCGAGCTTTGTTTTGCCCATTGGGGCCACGGTCAACATGGACGGTACCAGCGTTTATCAAGGCGTAGCAGCAGTGTTTATTGCACAGGCATTTGGTCTTGAACTGAGCCTTGCCGCACAATTGGGAATTGTATTTACGGCCACTTTGGCCTCCATAGGGACCGCCGCTGTGCCCAGTGCAGGCATTGTTATGCTGGTAATTGTTTTGGCGCAAGCAGGCATTCCCGAAGCGGGATTGGCATTGATCTTTGCCATTGACCGACCTTTGGACATGTGCCGCACCATTGTTAATGTCACCGGAGATGCTGCCGTATCAATGCTCGTCGCACAATCGATAGACACATCCGAAGATTAGCGAAGATACCCATTGCTCTCCCCATTGCGCGCAATGCGATATAGCCCATAGGCTACAAGAATTACAATGGTTGGAAAGACATAGGTGGTTGGCCCATAAACGGCCACAGCCTCTGTGAAAAAGACCCAATAACTCATTTGGAGCAGGACGGCCACCAAAGAAAGTTGCAACAGCGGTCGACTCCACTTTTTCAAGAGTAAAATACCCACACAGCCGAGTGTGCCCCCAAATACGCCGATGGCAAAAGCGATGTTGGACAAGAGGGGAGTGCTTTCAATGAGCATTTGTTCCGCCTCGGAGTACTGCGCGAGTGCCTCTGGGGTTAAGGTCATTTGAGTGATGAAGTTGAAAATTCCCATAACATTCCATAATAATCCTACTGCAGTAACGGGGATCAACCATTTGGGTGTGTTTGAAGTGTTCATTTTTTGGTTTTTTTGTTCATTGTTTCGATTGGGTTATACATAAGTATAAAGACATTAAAAACAGTGATTTAGACTATTTTTAAGTGGTAGTCAACGGATATACTCCATTGACTAATGTTCAACAAATTACAAAAAATTATAAAAACTTGTGTTTGTATTCCTCGGGCAGGAGAGGGCAATGATCCATTTGGCCAAACCAGCGGTACCGATTGTTGGCCACCACACGATAGATGCCGTTGGTGAGAGCGGTGGGTAAAAAACGAAAAAGGGCAAAGATCGCCCAGGCTCCTCCCAAAGTTTTAAGAAGTTGGAAAACAGCTGAAGCTTGGGTGTAGTAATTCATTTCCTGATCCCAGACAATGACTGTGTCTGGAGCGGTGGAGGGAAGGCACCGCAATAGCGCAAAATCTTGGTAGGCAGGGTGTTCAAAGTTGGCAAAACGCAAACGGTCGGAATGATCATGACGACAGAGCCACTGCACCCATCGGTTGCACAGCACACACGACCCATCAAAAAAAACGATCAACGGTTTCACTTTTTCTTTTTTGCGGTTTGTACCAAATCCAGGGCTTCCAAATTGACTTGTGT
>WTJN01000104.1:8751-15022 GCA_011526265.1 Candidatus Arcticimaribacter sp.
TAAATCGGCAATCAACGGGCGTTTCTTGCCGTTGTCAAAATAGCGGTCGGCCACGTCGTTGACTTTATTTCCCAAGACGATCATTCGCTGGTTGTGATCAAACAATTCTTGATAGCTGCTGAGTTTGGCTTTGATTTTTTGGTTGAGTTGCTCCAGTTTTTCTCCCTCTTTTTCGGCTTTGTTTTCTTTTTCCCGCAAGGAAGCGCCTGTCTGCATCATTTGTTTACGTTCTTTTTGCAATTTGGCAATGGTGGCATCAAAGCGAACTTTTCCACGCTCTATTTTCTTTTTTGCGCGATTGATTAAACTGTAAGGAATGCCATTTTTTTGAGCGACCTCAAAAGTAAACGAGCTTCCTGCTTCTCCCATGATCAGTTTAAATACCGGTTCCAATGTGCGGTTGTCGAATTGCATATTGGCATTGGTCATGTGCGGTAATTCGTTGGCCAAAACCTTGAGGTTGGCGTAGTGGGTTGTGATGATGCCATAGGCTTCCCGTTCGTAAAACTCTTCCAAAAAAGCTTCGGCCAAGGCGCCCCCCAACTCAGGGTCCGAACCAGTGCCAAATTCATCGATCAGGAAAAGGGTTTGCGCATTGCACTTGCGCAAGAAGTACTTCATGTTTTTCAGACGATAGGAATAGGTGCTTAGATGATTTTCAATGGACTGGTTGTCTCCAATATCGGTGATGATTTGCTTAAAGAAACACACCCTCGAGCGCTCGTGTACGGGAATCAACATGCCGCATTGCAGCATCAATTGGAGCAAACCAACGGTTTTTAGCGTTATACTTTTCCCACCGGCATTGGGGCCAGAGATCACAATGATGCGGTGCTCTTTGTGCAGGCGGATGTCTTGAGGGTAGGTGGTTTTGTTTTCGGCCTGATGCGTAAGATAGAGTAGGGGGTGATAGGCATCGATGAGTTCCATTTCGCCTTCGGTCGAAATTTTGGGAAGCAAGGCGTTGATGGACTGCCCGAATTTGGCGCGTGCGTAAATGCTATCCAATGAGGTAAGGTAGGTCTGATAGGCCATCAACAAAGGGCGAAAGGGTTGGAAAAATGCGGTGAGCGCACGCAAAATTTTCTGTATTTCCTCGCTTTCTTCAAAAAGTAAATTATTCAATTCGCGTGAATACTGTAGGGTCGTTTCAGGCTCGATATAAACAATGCTTCCCGTTTTTGAACTGCCCATGATGGCGCCTTTTACTTTACGGCGATACATGGCCTTTACAGCCAAAACGCGCTTGTTGTCGACCACTGTTTCACGTATATCATCCAGATAGTCGGCGCTTGTATAAGTGCCCAAGGCACGTTGAAAACTCTGCCCAATCTTTCCCCGTACACCGTTGATTTGTTTACGAATACGAGACAATTCGTCAGAGGCATCGTTGCGAATTTCGCCAAAGCGGTCGATGACTTGGTCGACTTCTTTTTTCGGTGCTTGTGTCCATTCAATTGTTGCACCCAAGCTAAAAAGTTCGGGGTAGTATTCTTTGAATTTTTTGAAGAACTTCAAGAGTAAATTGACCGTTTCATTGGCGGCAGCGATGCGACGAAACCCTTCAATTTCTAATACGCTATTGTCGATTTTCAACATGCTGATTTCCACATCTAGCGGATCAAAACCATGGTTGGGAATGCGGTTGTCATTATCAAAAGAAGCGCAGAATTCTGAAACCTGATGCAAATCGCGAATGATCTCTTCTTCGTTGTCAATGGGTTTTCGCTCCAAAACAGCTGTCTGCCCAAGCGGGGTGATGCAATGCTTGCTGACCAAATCGAGAACGGTATCGAATTCCAGGTCTAATAAAGACTTTTCAGGGATTTTCAAGGGTAAATTTTTCTTAAATTAGCTTGTCAAAAGTACGGAAAATCATGGGTTTATGCCTACCACCTTCATGGGAAAAACCACTCGATAAATATTTACATTCACCTGCATTTGAGGCGCTTTCTCTCTTTGTCCACCATGCGTACAGCAATGGAACGTGTTATCCACCGCAAGTGGCACTCTTTCAGGCATTTTCGTACTGCCCGTTTGACAAGGTAAAAGTGGTGATCCTTGGACAAGATCCCTATCACGGGGAGGGGCAAGCCCATGGCCTCAGTTTCTCTGTCCCCAAAGGAATTGCACTGCCGCCATCTCTGAAAAACATTTTGAAAGAGTGGGAAGAGAACACTGGATTTCCCTTGCCTGAACATGGAGATTTAAGCCCGTGGGCAAAACGCGGGACTTTATTGTTGAACAGTATTCTATCCGTTGAAGCACATCGTGCTGGGAGTCATCAGAAAAGGGGGTGGGAAGGGCTGACAGATACCGTCATTGAAACGCTTTCAGCACAGCACGAGGGGCTGGTTTTTATGCTTTGGGGCGGATTTGCGCAAAAAAAAGCAAGGTTGATTGACGAGGGTAAACACTTGATATTGAGAAGTGGGCATCCGTCTCCTTTAAGTGCCAATCGAGGATATTGGTTTGGCAACAAACACTTTAGCCAGTGCAATAGCTATTTGATAGAAAAGGGCAAACCCCCCATGGATTGGTCGCTTTAGCCACCAACGCGCTTGACCTGATGTCCCATTTCGGTGAGTAGGGACATTACTTTCTCGCGAAAATTCCCTTGAATAATGATATCACCGTCTTTGACCGAACCGCCAACCCCAATAGCGTTTTTTAAGGTCTTGGCCAGAGCCTTGATTTCGGCGGGATCTCCCTGAAATCCTTTGATCACCGTCACAGTTTTACCGCCGCGCCCTTTGTTGCTAAAATGCGCTTCCAGGGTTTGCGAAACAAAGGCCTCTTCTTCCTGTGGAGGCAGATCACGATCGGGAGCCAAGTCATTGAATTGAATGGATCCAAGAGCATCTAAGCTGTTTAATTTTTTTGTCACAAGGTCATTTTGTACGAAAATACTATTTTCGTTGCATCAAATCATTGGGTATGCGCCACCTTTTTATTTTTCTATTGACATTTCAATTTTCCTTTCTTATGGCACAGCAACCACCACTCCCGTTTTCTTCCATTCCGCCTGCACCCGCAACTGTGAATGCCGCCAATACCTTGGTGCGCATGGTGCAAGGACTGGGCTATCGCTATCATTGGGCGTCGAAGGATCTACGCCCGGAGGATGTGGTCTATCGACCGAGTTCGGAAGCCGCTTCCTGCATGGAAACACTCCAACACATTTATGGTTTGGCCGATGCCATAGCCAATGCGACCCAGGCACTTCCGAGTTCACGTCCGCTCAAAAAGGTGCCCAACGATATTGCTGAATTACGACGTCTGACGCTAGAACGCTTGAAGGCGGCCGAAACCACACTATTGGCTTCCAACGATGCTGATGTAAAACAAATGGAAGTCATTTTTCAGCGGGGCGAAAAATCGGTTACTTTTCCCCTTTGGAATCTGATTAACGGCCCAATTTCTGATGCGATTTATCACACCGGGCAGGTGGTTAGTTTTCGGCGCACAACGGGCAATCCTATTCATCCTGGGGTGAATGTCCTTGTGGGTAAAACCAAAATGCAATGAGCATCACAACCACACACCAACGGCGCTACGCACGTACCTTGCGATTCATGGAAAAACACTTGGAGCAGGGGAGTCGTCTCCTCGACTTGGGCGTAGAAAACCCCTTTACTCCGCAACTTAAAAATGCGGGCTATGCGGTACAAAACACCCAAGGCGAAAATTTGGACGATGACTTTCAGCACTATGCAACCTTAGCTGTCGACTGTGTGACAGCGTTTGAGATCTTCGAGCACATGCTTGCACCCTACAATATTCTAAAAGCCATTGAAAGCCCTCGATTGATTGCTTCTGTTCCTTTAAAGCTATGGTTTTCTGACGCTTACTGGAATGAACAGGACGATTGGGACAAACATTACCACGAATTTGAACCCAAGCAGTTTGATTATCTTATGGCCCGAAGCGGTTGGAAAATCATTGACCGCGAAACATGGGCGTCACCGGACCCCAACAAAATAGGATTCCGCCCATTGCTGCGTTATTTTACGCCCCGCTACTATATGGTCTATTGCGAGCGGGCTTAATTGGACCGATCTTCAAAGGTTTCGTTGGCCTTGTCGTTGATGCGCTTGGCAATGAGGAAGATGAGCAACACGAGGATGATCCCTCCAAAAATTACCGTACTCATTCGACCGTAACGGCCGTGCCGTAGGCCAATATTTCGGAGCATCCTTGCATTACCATTGAGGTCGTAATCCGCACATTGACAATGGCGTTGGCGCCCAAGCGTTGTGCATCGGCTTGTAAGCGTTCTAGCGCTTGTTCACGCGAATCGGCCTGAAGTTTGGTGTACTCAGATATTTCGCCACCTACAATGTTTTTGAGGCCAGCAAAAAGGTCACTGCCCACATTGCGGGCGCGAACTGTACTGCCACGGGCAATGCCGTGAACCTGTGTAATGGCTTTGTTGGGGACGGTAGGGGTGTTGACAAGGATCATTCTTCTGGGAATAAAGTGTTATCTATTTGCGGTAAGATACGCAAAGCATTTTTATAGTATACTTTACGTAATACAGAATCGGGGAGGGCCAAGCCATACATTTTCCAGTAGGCGTGCCGCTTTCGGTAATAATCAAAATATTCGTCTTCTGTTTCTAAAACGCGGAAATAAGTATAATATTCACTCATATTGTAGGCGTCTTTTCCAAACAAGACCCGATCTTGGTAGTCGATAAGAAACTGTCGTGCTCTTCGCGGTTGGCGCCCCAGTTCGGCCAGAACGGCCCCCATTTCGGTGACCACGTTGGGATAGGTGTCCAAATGTTTTCCCAAGGCATCGAGGTCATTGCCCATCCAGCCAAGGTGAGCATTGATGAAAGTCGTGGAAGGGTGTTGCGCAAAAACGCGGTGTTGTTCGGCCAAAATCGAAGCAAAAGAAGGGTATTTGGCCGGATCGCGGTAACGGCTCGGCTTTTGTTTCAACTCTAGCCACCGCTCGTTGTTGGTGTCTTTGGGCATCCAAAAAGCGGCCGGTTCAGCCGAATGAATCAGCACTGGGAACCCTAGCGCACCACAGGTTTCCCAGATGGGTGAGAGGCGCGGATCGTCTATAGCGATGCGCTGGCCCTGTGCGTCTTTGTCGGTCAATCCCAGTCCTTTGTATACTTTCAGTCCCATGGCTCCATCGGCTTTGGCTTGTTGGAGTAACGCAATGTTGTTTTTGGCGAAATCAGGGTCGTCAATGGTCTCCCAGTCAATGTTGACAAACAACCCAAAGCGCCGAGGCGCTGTGGCCTTGACATTATCTAAGCATTCTTGTAAATAGACCCCGCGAAAACCACTGAGATTGACCATAAAAGCCATGTTCAGGCTGTCCATTTCTTCGACCAAAACGTTGAGATCGGCAATGGGCATGTTCCATTGGTGGTTATGGATGTCTACAAAGGGAAACTTGGCTTTGGTGAGCAATGTTTCTGGAACCACCAAGGTAGAAGGGGGGTTATAGTCCTCGAAACTCATGATGTTGCGCTTTTTCTGCAACACATCCAAGCCCCAGTAAACAAAAGCGCCCAATACAAAACAAAAGGAAAACGCTTTGACGAGATTCTTAAACGAAAAAAAAGCCATTAGTTGAGGGGAACGGTCACTGCGGTAGTGTCCCACCGCATAGAAAGCGTGGCGTTGCCATCGTTTTCATTCAACTCGATGGTGAATTGTTCAACGGGCGACAACAGTTGCGCCGCAACCACATTGACGCGCATGACGTCTTTTGAATAATCGGGTTCGCTATACCCAAAAGCGCCGTATTCGGTGTTGAGGGCGACCACCCAATGATCGGCTTCAGGAATGGCGTACAAACGATATTTCCCGGCTTTTAGTGGACGTCCCGCAAAGGAAATGTCTTTGTTGGTCGAAAAGGTTGAGGCAGCATTGGCTCCCAAACGCCAGTATTTACCGAAAGGCACCAGGGCATTGTCTTCGGCCGAACCGAAAATAAGGCGCTCTTTTTTGTACGGGCGACTGTAGACCACTTCAATAGTTAGATCCTCACGGGTTAAAGTTACTGTGTCTTTGGGACTTTTTGGATTGATGAAAGTGCTGTAGCCCATGTAACCCACAAAAAGCAGGACAAGGATGAGAAGGAAGACTAAAATGCGTGAAATTTTCATGATTTTTGTTTTTTCAAAGGTAGAGAACTATTTATAATATTACTATTTTACATAATATTAATTATGACACTGAAAATGTATGTTTAAAATGCTGTAAATCAATATTATGGTACTTTTCTTAAAAAACATAAACGATAC
>WTJN01000027.1 GCA_011526265.1 Candidatus Arcticimaribacter sp.
TATAAAAACATTACGTTGACGGCTCATGCTTTCGAAGAAATTTACTCGCCACATGATACGATTTTTTTAGAAAAACAAATCATTGCATTGAAAGAGGTGGTAATCACTTCTAAAAGACCAAAGGAAAAAACATTGGGGAATAAAATGAGCTTTGGTCGATGCGGCTTCGGTGGAAATTTGCTGGGCAATGAAGTTGGAATATTGATTGATCCAAAGAACACTTCGCCTTTTACCCTAAAAGCATTCATGACATACATTGAAAACACATACGATGATTTACTCCTACGGCTAAACATTTATGACACTACGGATGAGGGGTACCCAAATAGAAAAATAACACGGGAGGAAGTGATCGTAAAATGTGATGTTCAAAAAGGAGATTTTATCATTGACTTGGAAAAATACAACCTCGTTGTTGATGCGCCTTTTTTTGTTTCACTGGAATGGATTGATGCGGGAAATAAGGAGGGTTTATTCTACCTTCCTTGTAATTTAACTGTATTTGGCTCTCCAATGCTTGAGCGACTGACAAGTCAGGCAGATTGGAAGGAGGAGTCATCATTAAGCCTAGGGTTTAGGGTAAAGGGAGAATACTAAACGATAACTCCCTTGCGCTTGTTGCTTTCGTCTCTCGGAAATTTGTAACCCCTCCCCATCCCGATCATCAAATAATTGTTTACATTCAAAGCATGGAACAACAATTACAATGAAACACCGAGGACTTCTACTTTCCCTTCTGCTCTGTGGGGTAATTTTTTATGCGTTAAACAATACAGTCGGCGCCGTTCCCCCCCTGGGGAAATTTTTGAACCCGCACACGGGCATTTGGCAAAATGAAACAAACGAAACCGTCGCTGGAGAAGTCACCATCCCTGGCTTGAACGATCGCGTAACGGTGCATTATGACGCCCAAATGATCCCCCACGTGTTTGCGCAAAACGAACATGATTTGTACAAAGCCCAAGGCTATTTGACGGCCAAACACCGCTTGTGGCAAGTGGAGTTCCAGACCCACGCTGCGGCGGGCCGCCTGTCGGAAATTATTGGCGAAAAGGCACTCAACTACGACCGCACCGAACGCCGACGCGGCATGGGCTATGGGGCTGAACAAAGCATGGTGTATATGGAAAAAAACGACCCCGAAACCTTGGAATTGGTGCAAGCCTATGCCGACGGCGTCAATGCCTATATCGATCAACTGACCCCTGCCGATTATCCCGTAGAATACAAGCTGTTGGACTACGCCCCCGAAGCGTGGTCGCCCAAAAAAACCGCCCTGCTGTTGATGTACATGACCAAAATGTTGGCCGGTCGTGACAGTGATTTGGCGTACACCAACATGCGGCACCTTTTTGGGAAAGAACAGTTCGACCTGCTCTTCCCCGATTTTTTTGACCACACCGACCCCGTCATTCCCCAAGACACCGATTGGAGTTTTATTGAAGTGCCCCAAACCCCTACTCCGGCCACCATGGTTGTGATGGACACCATTGCAACAACCCTGCCCCAACCGCACCCGGACAATGGCAGCAACAACTGGGCCGTGTCGGGAGCACGTTCTGCATCGGGAAAACCCCTTTTGGCCAATGACCCGCACCTGGGCCTCAACCTACCCTCGATCTGGTTTGTGATGCAACTTAGCACCCCCGAACACAATGCCTTTGGGGCAACCATTCCCGGCGCATTGGGGGTGATCTCTGGCTTTAACCAGCACATTGCTTGGGGAGAAACCAACGCCACCCGCGATGTTACCGATTGGTACAAAATCACCTTTAACGACAACCGCACCCACTACCGCTACGAAAACAGCTGGCGGGAAATCACCCCTCGCATCGAAACCATTCGGATCAAGGGAAAAGAAGCGTTTAAAGACACCGTGCTGTATACCCACCATGGACCTGTAGTGTATGACAAAAACTTCATGTCGGACAAGCAGAAATCGGGCTATGCCATGCGCTGGATTGGTCACGATGGAGGGAATCATCAAAAAACCTTTATCGACCTCAACAAAGCCAAAAATTATGACGACTACGCCAAGGCACTTCAATATTGGACCGCCCCCTCGCAAAACTTTGTCTTTGCATCGACCGAAGGGGACATTGCCCTATGGATTCAAGGGAAGTTCCCCAACAAGTGGGAAGGGCAAGGAAAGTTTTTGATGGACGGTAGCCGGGCAGAAAATGACTGGCAGTCCTTTATCCCTCAACGGTTCAATGCCCATACCAAAAATCCGGCACGAGGCTTTGTCAGTTCGGCCAACCAACATCCCGTCGATGAAAATTATCCCTACTATGTCTTCAACGACGGCTATGAAACCTATCGCAACCGTGTCATCAACGATTTTTTCCAGTCCAAAGCCACTTTTTCGGTAGAGGATTTTAAAGCCTTGCAAAACAACAACTTCAACTTGAAGGCTGCCGAATTGGTGCCGCATATGCTGGACGTGATGGACGCCTCCACGCTATCGCCCAAAGAAGAAAAATTGTTGGAGGAAATCAAAGCATGGACTTTCAATAATGACATCGATGAAAAAGGTCCCAGCATTTGGCGGGCTTGGTATGGGGCGCTTCTCCCCTTGGTATGGGATGAATTTGACCGAGACGATAGGGCCATGAAAAAACCGTTTGATTACCAAACCATTCAGCTGTTAAAAACCCAACCTTCGCATCCATTGATGGACTGGGGCGCAACGCCCGACAAGACAGAAACGGCCAAGGACTTGTTTCTCATCGCCTTTCAACAAGCTGCAGAAAAAATCTTGTCTGTAGAAAAAGAAAAGGGCAGCTACGCATGGGGCCGCTACAAAGCCACCTATGCTGGACATTTATTGCAGGGACTTCCCGCTTTTTCACGCTTCAATATCCCTATTGGCGGCGACCGGAGCATCGTCAATGCTACAGCTGAAAATCACGGCCCGTCGTGGCGAATGATCGTAGAAATGACATCCCCTCCAACGGCCATTGGCATTTATCCCGGTGGGCAGTCGGGGAACCCGGGCAGTAAGTATTACGATAATTTTATCGATGACTGGGCCCAAGGCAACTACCACCAGCTACAGTTTTTTCAAAACGCCACGCCCAGCGAAGACCTACTCGGAACACTCACCTTAAAACCAACCACCCATGAATAAGACGCTCGTCCATTTTTTGACAACTATTTTTCTCGCTGGAATTTTCGGCCTGGTGTTGCCGTGGTGGTCGGTAATGATTGCCGCACTGATCACTGGATTTGCCCTCCCCCTAGAAAAAGTCAAGGTGTTTTTGACTCCCTTTCTCGCCATTTTCCTCTACTGGGGGATCTACTGCTGGGTCTTGAGCAGCAACAACGATTTTATTCTGGCTAAAAAAATAGCCCGCTTGTTTCCCCTCGACGAAAACCCCTATTTGCTTATTGTTTTGACAGGCATTGTGGGTGGATTGGCGGCCGGAACTAGCGGTTGGCTGGGAAAAGAACTCCACACCTTACGAAAATAGAAAGACAAACAATCAAGTAAACTTTAAAAAAATAACAACGGATGAATTCTCACGAAATTGATTACAAAATCTACGGCGATGACATGCAAATTGTTTCCATCGAATTGGATCCTCATGAAACGGTAATTGCCGAAGCAGGATCGATGAATTGGATGGACACCGCGATTAAATTTGAAGCAAAAATGGGCGACGGTTCTCAACCCGATAAAGGCATCTTTGGGAAACTTCTGGATGTTGGAAAACGGGTATTGACAGGGGAGTCAATTTTCTTAACTCATTTCACCAATGAGGGGACAGGAAAAAAGGAGGTCAGCTTTGCTGCGCCCTATCCGGGATCCATTATTCCTTTGGATTTATCTGCAGTCAATGGCGAAATTTTGTGTCAGAAAGATGCTTTTCTATGTGCCGCAAAAGGAACAGCAGTCAGCATTGCTTTCAACAAACGCTTTGGGGCTGGTTTTTTTGGCGGGGAAGGTTTCATTCTCCAAAAACTACAAGGCGACGGAATGGCCTTTTTACACGCCGGGGGAACCATTGTCGAAAAAGAATTGAACAACGAATCTTTGTTGATTGATACCGGATGCATCGTGGCCTTTACGCAAGGACTCGAATACAACATACAACGTGCAGGGAACTTAAAATCCATGTTTTTCGGAGGAGAAGGGTTGTTCTTGGCCAAAATTCAAGGAACAGGAAAAGTGTACTTGCAAAGTTTACCCTTTTCACGCTTGGCCGACCGCATCATTCAGCACGCCCCAAAAATTGGAGGAAAATCAAAAGGTGAGGGATCTGTGCTCGGGCATTTGGGTCGCATCATTGACGGAGATAATTAGTCCTCTTAATTTAAAAAAAAGGGGGACAACCTATCCTGCTTTAGCTGTCTGACGTTTTCTTTCATTTTCGTCAAGGTACACCTTGCGCAGACGCAAGTGATTGGGTGTTACCTCCACATACTCGTCCCCTTGAATGTATTCCAAAGCTTCTTCTAGGGAAAATTTAATGGGTGGTGCTAGTTTGACTTTATCATCCGAACCGGCTGCACGAACATTGGTGAGTTTCTTGGTTTTGGTGACATTCACCACCATGTCATCCCCGCGAGAATTCTCGCCAATGACCTGTCCCGTGTAGACTTCTTCATTCGGAGCAACAAAGAATTTTCCGCGTTCTTGTAGTTTGTCCAAAGAATATGGAATGGCATTCCCTTTTTCCATGGAAATGAGGGATCCGTTGATTCGCCCGGGGATTTCTCCTTTGAAGGGTGCAAACTCTTTGAAACGGTGGTTCATGATGGCTTCTCCAGCGGTGGCAGTGAGCAACTGATTCCGAAGTCCAATGATACCTCGGGATGGAACAATAAATTCACAGACCATGCGGTCGCCCTTGGGGGTCATGCTCAACATTTCGCCCTTGCGGAGAGTGACCATTTCAATCGCTTTCCCCGAGACGTTTTCGGGCAGATCAATCGTCAATTCTTCAATGGGTTCATGCTTGACACCGTCGATTTCTTTAATGATAACTTGGGGTTGTCCGATTTGTAATTCATAGCCCTCACGGCGCATGGTTTCGATCAAAACAGAAAGGTGGAGTACCCCGCGACCATAGACAATAAATTTATCGGCCGAGTTGGTTTCTTCTAGTCGCATGGCCAAGTTGCGTTCCAGCTCTTTTTCCAAACGATCTTTGATGTGGCGTGAGGTGACAAATTTTCCGTCTTTCCCAAAGAAAGGCGAATCGTTGATGGTAAACAACATGCTCATGGTGGGCTCATCAATGGCGATGGTGGGTAATGCCTCAGGGTTTTCTGCATCGGCGATGGTATCGCCAATTTCGAATTGTTCTAGTCCAATCACTGCGCAAATGTCCCCGGCTTGAACTTCATCTACCTTTACCCTACCTAAGCCGTCAAAGAGGTTGAGTTCTTTGATGCGCTGCTTGGTGGTTTCGCCATGGCGGTTGACCAAAGTAACATGCATCCCGGCCGTCAATTTTCCACGTTGCAAACGTCCAATGGCAATGCGTCCAGTGTAGGAAGAAAAATCGAGGGAAGTGATAAGCATCTGCGGTGTCCCCTCCTCTACCCTGGGGGAAGGAACATGCTCCAAGACCATATCGAGCAAGGGTTCAACATTTTCGGTCTGCAATTTCCAATCTTCACTCATCCAATTGTTTTTGGCGGAACCATATACGGTAGGAAAATCGAGTTGCCACTCCTCTGCCCCCAATTCAAACATCAAGTCAAAAACAGACTCGTGCACTTCTTCTGGGGTACAGTTTTCTTTGTCAACTTTATTGACCACTACAATGGGTTTTAGTTTGAGGTCAATGGCTTTTTGGAGAACAAAACGGGTTTGTGGCATGGGGCCCTCAAACGCATCAACCAACAACAAAACACCATCGGCCATGTTGAGGACCCGCTCTACTTCGCCGCCAAAATCGGCGTGACCAGGGGTGTCGATAATATTGATTTTGGTGTTCTTGTAGGTCACCGAAATGTTTTTGGATAATATGGTGATGCCACGCTCCCGCTCTAAATCATTGTTATCAAGGATCAAGTCTCCCTTGTTTTCGTTGCTGCGAAAAAGTTCGCAATGGTGCATGATTTTATCGACCAAGGTGGTTTTACCGTGGTCAACGTGAGCAATGATAGCAATGTTTTTAATGGCGGTCATAATTTCTCCTGTATTTGGCGGCAAAGGTAGGGGGTTTTCTTTGACTTCGATGCTGAAATAGATGCTTTTATTCTAAAGAGATTGAACCACAATATGGCTTTGAGAACTTTATTCGAACAAATTTAAACTGAGGGAATAAACATGTACGACAAGCGTGCACAACAGTTTCCCAAATCTTTCTATTTTTGTGGTTGAGTTCTTTCACATCATGGGGTCGACTGGTTTTGACAGCGAGATCAATCGAACAGTAAGCACGTCGAGCATTGAGTCACAGCTCGTAAATCATGGATTCAAACCTTAATTGGCGAAAATAACTACGCTCTAGCTGCATAAGCGACTGAATTATAGTAAGTCATTGCCCAGTCCTAACTAGGTTAGGAAGCCGGATGTCTCTTAACAGCCCTTGTTGACGGCGGTTAAAATAGAGGCACCAGAAAAGTCAACATCGAAGTTTAGGAGTGCCGACTAAACTTTCCAATAAAGGCGATAAGGTTAACGGTGGGCCGTTTTCAGTCAGCCATAGCTCGAAAATTAATTGAAAACTAAACGTGTAGAAAGCTCTTCTATTGCTTGTTTGGACGAGGGTTCGATTCCCTCCGACTCCACTAATCTATTTTTAACCTCAGCGTTAGCTGAGGTTTTTCTATTTATACAACAGATTAATTCGCTAGTGATGCTTTCGCTTTCATAATCATCCGCATAAAAACTTCAGATGCAGCACCATTTCATCATTGTTCATAAGTTGTATCAAGGCATCGAATAAAAATGCATACAATAAAACATCAATTCACTTTAAGGTGATCAATCGACAGGTCTAAGAAAAGTATTTCATGAGCCATGGGCAGATAAGCACCATTGTTGGTTTTTTGCCATTGATCCCAAGTGGCATAAAGTCCACCAATGGGAAGAATATTTACCCACATTTCAAAGCCCACGGGCCGGTGATTATCATCCAAATACCACAAATAAGAATCGCCCGGGGTGGTTCCACCAGAAGTGTAGGTAACCAACAACGCATCTTCGTTTTCATTGATGCGCACCAAACGGCGTTCCACTCCAGCATCAAAAACTTTATAAGGGGCAACCAGCCAAAAAGTATCGTTGTTAAATTTCGCTTCGGCAGCACGGATAAACTCCTCTTTTTTTGCTGCAGTATATGGACGTTCATTCACCATCACCGTTGACTTTTTACTGTTGGCCGTGTTGAGTCGAACCGATATACTGTCCCAAGACACGGTGCATACGCCTTTCTTTTTGGCCCATTTGTACTTTCGACTGAGCCCACGACTAGAGAAAGTCCATTCGATTGTATTCAGTTCTTTATACCCGTCATAATTCATGGCCGTTAGCATTTGATGGGCCAGGGCATCTGCTGCAGCGCCTTTTTCACCTGTGGGCAATGCCTTGTTAGCATAGAAGTAAATTCCACCCATCAAAAGAAAGATGATAAAGACACCAAAAAGAAGCACCCGACCGAGCTTGTAGATTGTTTTCATGAAAAAAAAGTATTGCTTGTCATCTCTAAAAGGCAAAGTATAAAAAAGAATGGTTTGCACCCCCCTTAATTCTTCACATAATTACATCAATTTCGATCCTGAATCCGTTCTTCTTCCGCAGAAGAATCACGATCATTCTCGTTTTTACCAAATTTGGACCCAAAGCTATAGCTTAAGCGCAATTGTATATTTTGCCTAGATCCGTTACTCTCAACGGATGCATTGACATTGTCGTAATCAATAACGCCCACGAAGCCTCTGTTGAGCATTTTATTGAATCCAAGATTGAGTTTTAATCGGTCATCTAAAAATGTTTTCCCAAAAGAGAAATCCAACTCGGCAAACCAGTCCACGTCCACCCCTTCATCCAAGGCACCCGTGCCATAATTTCCACTCACCTCAAAATTTATGTCATACGGCAACGTATAACTGGCCTGAGTAAACCAAATCAAACTCCACTTGTTCAAATCAATGGTATAGGTCGGCGACTCAAAGTTGTTGTGCAATACAATAAAGCCTGTAAACCCCTCTACTCCCGGTATAAAATCCAACGGCCCAAACAATCGAAAGTTCCAATTCGCATTGTTTTCTATGTTAACCTCCAGTTGCCGAATCTGTGCAGTAGCATCATCTTGTTGTATGATGTTGAAAATGGCGTCTTTTGTACGGCTGTACCCGATACCAAAAAAGGGTTGCCCTTCATAGGTTAAATTGAATTGATATTTATGGGTAAATGCGGGAATGAGGTTGGGGTTTCCTTGACTTGCAGAATACGGATCGAGGAATTGCGCAAACGTATTCAGACTGCTGTAAGAAGGACGTTGGATACGGTAACTGTACGATAAGTTTGCACCTAAAACTTCCGAGATTTCGTGGGTGATGGATGCACTGGGAAAGAATTTTTTTATGGGTCGTTTTCTTACATTGGATCGCTGAGTCCCTTCTTGCATAAAAATAGAATTCCCGTTGGTGTTGCTATCCTCATAGCGCAATCCTCCCGAAAACGACCACTTTTCGAGCTTGGCATTGGCTTTGGTGTAAAGCGCAAAAATGGTTTCTTCAATTAAAAATTGACTGCTTTCCGCTTCTTGGAACTCAAACACACCAATATTGTTTTCACCAAAAGATTGTAAATCGTTATCGGTATTGACGTCGGCGAAGCGCGAACCAAGACTTACCGAAAACTGGTCAGTTAAGGTTTTGGTATAATCCACTCGATAGGTGGTAATGCTGTAGGCCCCATCTTGTTGGTACTTTCGATTGTCAAATGGGAGAGTGCTTTCGGGCAAATCAGCGAGCACATTGGTGTTATTGCTGTTAAACTGGATGTAATTCAAGTCGATTCTTAACTTGTCCGTTTCAGACTTGAATTCGTAGTAAGGGTTGAGATTGAAATTGTAACGCTCAAGGTCCAACCGATTTTCCGAAAAAAGTATATTGGTCGAATTGGGCTGGGTAATTTTCGTTGTGCTCGATGCAATTCTGTCGGAGGTTCGTCTAAAATACTGCCCACCAATCCCAACTACACTTTTTGTACTCAGGTTGTAATCGATACTTCCACTCCACCGAAAGTTTTTCGGATCATAAGGTTCTATCGTGGTTTGATCATAGGTTTCATTGCCTACTTTTCGCACCAAAAACAAATCATCTCGCCACGTGGGCTGTGAGTGACTGATCCCAGTTTGCCAATTCAGCTTATTCTTGTAGCTGGCCATGGAAAAGCCAGTGCCGTATTCAAACCCTTGATCCTCCCCTACCCAAGAATTGAGGTTTCCATGTGTGCCAAAACGAACATTCTTTTTCAAAATAATATCGATAATCGCACCCGTTCCTGCCGCTTCATATTCTGCTCCCGGTTGTTCAATCACCTCAATTCTTGCAATATTGTCGGCAGGAAAATCTCGAAGTAGGGTTTGAACATCCATGTATTCTGTTGTTTTTCCATTGATCAAAATCCTTACCCCTTTGTTTCCTGCAATGGAAATTCCATTGTTGGTAACAATCACCCCGGGCACTTTGCGCATCACGTCCTGCAAGTTGGTGTTGATCATGGTTGAGTTTTCAATATCGACCACCAACTTTTCGGCAGTTTGCCGAATAACTGGGCGTTTACTTTTTACAACCACCTCGTCCAATTGTTGCACATCTTCCTTCAAAACAAAATCGATGTTGCGGTCGGCTTGCAACAAGAATGCATCGCTCACATGGGTGGCAAATCCCAAAACAGAAACTTCCAAATGATAGGTGCCTTCTTCGACCGATTCAAAATTAAAATAACCCTCAAAGTCGGAAACAACACCCAGCACTTGGCTCGCTTCATTTTCATGGTGCAGAGTAATGTTGGCAAACGGAATTGGCGCCTTGTTTTCGTCTACAATTTTTCCTGAAATCGAATTTTGACCTAGGACGGTAGAACTAAGTGTGAAACAGAGAAAGAAAAGGCGGATCATGGGAAAATAATTATTTAGCTATAAGATGGAGTTATTCATAATTTGTAACAGCGCAATTTTACCCTTGCCTGCAAAAAAAAATGCATATCAAAATAACGGCTAAAAATATGCTGTCAATTAGTGCTCATCCTTCAAGCGAATGGTCGATTGCCTTTCTCTATTAACGGTCAGTTGGGTTACATCGGGCCGTGAATAGTGCCCCACAGGATCGAAATTTTGTCGCTCCTCGTATACTTTGTCCAGCGATAAAGTGTGGCAAAACACTCCTTCTCTGTCAACGATGGGTTCCACCAACCACTCGCCATTGGGTTGGCATATGGCCGATCCGCCATTGGCCAACACCTTTGGAGCGCTGGACAATATTTGCTCCAAATGCGGGGTGGCGGGAGGAAAATCTGTCGCACGCATCAAACTAGAGACCGAAACCACGTACGACCGTGATTCGCGCGCAACAAAGCGGGTAATGTCTTTGGTGTTGTGGTCCCCGCCGGGCCAAACAGCCACGTGAAGGTTTTCGCCTTGAGCATAAAGTGCAGCACGCGGGAGCGGCATCCAATTTTCCCAACAATTCAGTCCACCCAACGTAAACCCCTTTAAGGGATGCACACGAAGTCCGTGGCCATCTCCGGGGGACCATGTCAACCGTTCGTCGTAGGTGGGTTGTAACTTGCGGTGTACCGATTGAATGGTTCCCGTATTATCGATATAAACCAAGGAACAATACAAACTATGCCCACCGCGATCCTTTGCTCGTTCGATTAACCCCATGTAAACGGCCAATTTTAACTCAGCGGCCAGAACACATAGGGAGTCCAATTCACCCGCTTCCAGTTGAATAGCATTTTTGGCATAATGCGCATGCAGGACTTTGTTTTCTTTGCGTTCCCACTGGGCCCCATGGGTATGGGCCAACCAAAAAGGGTAACCCGGTAAAAAGCCCTCGCCAAAAACAATCAAATCTGCCTTTTGCGCTGCCGCATCCACTAGGGCCTGTTTTGCTTTTTCGAGCGTCGCCTGTTTTTGCAACCAAACTGGTGCAAGTTGCGCCATGGCCACGGTAATTTCATGATTCATACCAGCGAATATAGTAGAATTTTCTGATGCTTGTTAGGTCTGTAAATGTGTGTGGATTACCTTCCTTTGCGCTGCCGAAAATAGTCGATACTGTATTTGCCGGGACCGACCAAAAACAAAAAGAAAGACATGCTCAGAAACAACAAGGCTTTTTCCATGCCTTGCAAGCCGTCGGGAAAATGTTTTGCCGCCGCCACAACCATGGTACCTGCCAATAGAAAAGCTGCCGGGCGGGTAACGCAGCCGAGAAGTATACACAATGCCCCTATCGATTCCGAAAAACTGGCCAAAAATCCAAAGGGCAAGGCCAAGAAATCAAGGCCAAATACATCGGTCAAGGCAGTCCCTAATTTTTGCCAACGCTCGGGGCCAGCAATGAGCTTACTCCAACCGTGCAAATAAAACATCAGGAAACCCATAAATAAACGGATAATCAGAAGTCCACTATCCAATAAAGTTCCCTGTTCTTTTGTTGCTCTATCCATCAATACAAGTTTTGACGTGTAATTTACAAATGTTTTTATATGCCTGTAGGGTAGACTTAATTGGAGTGCTTTCGGGAAGTTCAATGGCGTCCGTTCCCTTTTCTTTTGTGAAATTCGCCCTTGGATCGATTGACGCCTTGGTGCAAAGCCTTGTAAACGGCTTTTTGTTCTTCCGTCAAACTCTTGACAAAAGTAGAGCGTCTTTCTTTTCTTGGCATACTGTCATTGCGCAGAAGAGCCTTTTGTTCATCCGTGAGAGAGGCTTTAAAAGATTCGCGTAGGTCTTTGATGATGGCTTTGCGTTCTTTTAAGATTTCTTTTTGCTGCTCCGAGAGCTGGGTCAATCGAGCTATCGTGGATGTAGAGGTAGTTGTTGGCTGGGCAAAAACGGGGGTGACAAAAAAAAGTTGTATCCAAAGGATAAGAAAAAAATAAATGTGTGTAGATGTCATAGGAATGGTCAATTAAGGTTGTTTTTCAAATTCATCGAGGAGGGCTATTGCGAGGACCTCGTCAAGTTTTTCGTCCTCAATCAAAAGGGTATCCAACAAAAGATCGGTAACGAAGGGATCTTCTTTGAGCACCGGTGTGTTTTCGGACAATGACCCTTGCATCATCCAACCAATGAGCAATAAAAAACTGGCCGCTACGCCCCACAAAACCCTGAAATGAATGGTTGGTTTTGACGGTGAAACCCGCTGCAATATCTGTGTTTTGCTTTCGGCCAAAAAACCATCGGGGACACGGAAATCATACTGCGATATGGATTTTTTTTGTTTCATAAACTTTGTTTTAAATACGCTTTAACTTTTTTCTCGGCGCGGTAGTAAACGGTTTTTACGGTATTGACGTTGAGGGATAAGATGGTACTCATTTCCTCAAAGGTGATCTCTTCCTCGTACTTGAGAGTAAACAAGTGCCTTTCCCCCTCTTTCAGCTGTCCCAATGCACGATGAAATTGATGTGTAATCTCTCCGGCATCGGCATTGATCTCATTTGCCAACTTGGCGTAATAAGTAGGGTCGATCTCATCAAGGGTGAAATACGGCCGCTTCTTTTTAAGAAAACGAACACTTTCGTTATAGGCAATGCGATACAGCCACGTAGACAACGTACTCTCACCACGAAAATGGGGTAGACCATGATAAACTTTTATCCAAGTATTCTGCAATACATCTTTCGCATCCTCATGACAAACAACCCACTTTCGAATTGTCCAATACAAGCGGTCATGATGGTTTTCCAATAATTGATTAAAATCCAATTCGTGGTTTGTTTTTTGTTGCGTGAACGAAAGAGCGATAGCCATATTTCTTTGACCTTTTGTTTTAAAAAAAGTTTCACATGCTTTGTTTATTTTTCAAAAAAAGGGCCCCTCAACCCCGAATATCGTCATAAAAGAGTAATTTGTTGGTGTAATTCTGGTCAATACCTCAGTATTGATCGACAACCAAAATGAAGCCAACATGCAAAAAACAACGACCAACGCCCCTTTTGATTTTCAATTTTACCGCTGGGAAAAAGAGTTTAAAGACCGTCCTTTTCTTCGGCAACCTTTCGGCGACCGCTGGGAGGAATACAGCTGGGGAGAAGTCGGACAAATGGCCCGAAAACTAGCGACAGGACTTCGATCACTAGGGTTGCGCGACAATGCCCACATTGGTCTGATTTCAAAAAATTGTAGAGAATGGATCATTGCAGACTTGGCCATCATAATGGCCGGTTACATTAGTGTGCCCTTCTACCCTACCCTGAACGATAAAGAACTCAACACACTGCTGGAATTTGGCGATGTGGATTTGCTTTTTGTAGGAAAAGTGGAACACTGGGAGCAACAAAAAAAAGGAGTTCCAAAGGACATGCCTGTCATTGCATTTCCGCCCTATGCCAATCATTCCCCTGCACCAGAAGCCATTCAATGGTTTGACTTTATCGACCAACACCCTCCACTTGAAACCCCCCATCAACCAATGGTGAATGACACGTGGACGATTATATTCACATCAGGTACAACGGGCGATCCCAAAGGAGTTGTGCTCAATTATCTGGCCAACGAAAAAACAGCCTTACTCACCTTGGAATCCAATCCCCTCGAGATCGATTTTAATGGGAAAAATGATTTCTTTTCTTACCTCCCACTCAATCACATTGCTGAACGCGTGGTGGTAGAATTTGGTGTTTTCCGCTTTGGGGGCACCATTTCCTTTGTCGAAAGCATCGACACATTTGCGCAAAACCTTCAACAGGCCCAGCCAACGGTCTTCTTTGCCGTTCCGCGAATATGGACCAAATTTCAAATGGGGGTTCTGGCCAAACTGCCTCAACCCAAACTGGAGAAACTGCTCAAAATCCCTCTCTTGTCGGGCTTTATCAAAAGAAAACTTCGAAAAGGACTAGGCCTTCATCGCGCCAGAGCCATTGTATCGGGGGCCGCTCCCCTGTTGGATTCTCAACGCGAGTGGTTCAGAAGCATCGGGATCCCGATTACCAACGGCTATGGGATGACCGAAAACTGTGCCATCACCACGCAACTCCCGGCACCCATTAGCAACAAGCCTGGTTCTGTAGGAATTCCTCAACCAGAAGTAGACATCAAAATCGACCCTGAGACTTCTGAAATCATGATGCGCGGCCCATTTGTCATGGTAGGGTACTACAAACAACCCGAGTTGACTGCACAAGTGCTGCAAGATGGATGGCTGAGAACCGGCGACCAGGGGTATCTTGACAGCGATGGGTTTTTGTACATAACCGGGCGGGTAAAGGACATCTTTAAAACATCAAAAGGGAAATACATCGAACCCTTGGTATTGGAAAGCTACTTCGCCGATATTGTTGACTTTGAACAAATGTGTATTGTAGGGCTTGGACTGCCACAACCCATCGGTTTGGTTGTCCTCTCTGAAGTAGGAAAATCCAAAGATAAATATGCTTTGATCGCACAACTAGAACAGACGCTACAAGAAATCAATAACCAGCTGGAAAGCTATAAGAAAATATCTACCCTAGTATTGACGGATGAAGAATGGACGGTAGAAAACGGTCTGACAACTCCTACCTTAAAAATCAAACGCAACGCCATTGACAAAAAATATGAGAAAAACTATAAAGCATGGTATGATAGAGAGAAAACAGTCTTAATGATGTAAGTCCCCACAACTTGGAAAATGATAAAAAACAATCGCTTTTTTTATCATTCACGTAAAATGTTAGTATATTTCAAGATGATTTCTCTGAAATCGAACACTGCCCCATGTCTGCAAACTACCCTACTAATCTGTTAACCAGTAATGA
>WTJN01000001.1 GCA_011526265.1 Candidatus Arcticimaribacter sp.
TATCACCGCATTGCATTGGCTGACTTACGACACAGGATAGCAAGGTTAGCAGAGACGCGTTGAGGTCAACTTCCACAACAGGTTCACCATCAATCGTAAGATGTTTACGTGTTTCGCGTGTACCTAAACGAGACAATGATCCAGATTCATAATGTAGGCGTAAAAGTAATATCCCTATGCCAAGCTAGGGACAGGTTGTCTCTCTTGCGTCATTAAGCCTTCCTGACCTCAGAACCCTTATATCACAATCCAATGATTGTTCTATGTTGATTGTGAGGGCGCGTCACCATTGGGGTGGCAGGGGCTAGTAATATGCGCACATACAAACAGATGAGCTTTCTAGTCAGGATGCGCAGGACGCAGATGCTTTAGAAACGATTTACAAGATGTTCTATCCGGAACGCATCAAAGTCAGTTTGTGTTAAACCATTTTGGACCACTTTACCTTGCTCATTGCGCATAAGTGAGTGTCCAAAAGCAAACTCGACATTATTGATCCCAAGAAAACTCAAAATTGTTGGAGCGATATCAAAATGGCTGGCCTCAAAATCATACTCTCCTGCTAATTCACTACTGGGATCTATTATCATAAACAACAATCTCCTATCTTTAACAGACAAGCGGTCAACGACTCCCTTCGGCATTGCAAGATGGTCCGATACAAGGACTATTACAGTATTTTCCCCAACACTAGACATACGAACATTACTAACAAACTCGCCAATAAGTTTGTCGGTGCAGTGAACAGCATTTAACATAGAACTATCCCCGGTGCCGAATTTCGGGCAGTTGGGAGATGGGTGACCGGTCGGGTGATGTGTATCTAGCGTCAACGTACTTAGTAGGAAGGGGCGATCCTGAGCTGCTAATGCCCCAAATAATCTTTCAACATGAGAAAATAATTTTTGATCATATAAACCCCATGAATGCGAAAGCGTTGACGGAAGCTCATCATAGCCCAAAACCTGATCAAAACCATTGTCAGCTAAAAACCTCCCTTTACCAGCAAAATCAAGTGAAGCGCCTCCAACAAATAAAGTATTATAACCAATAACTTTTAAATGTTCAGCCAAACAGTTCACCTTGGAAAAGGGATTATCAGCTTTCTTAAGGACAGAGTTACCACCCTGATTAGACAGAAGCGGCACAGCGCATTGACTACTTACTAGACCCGCAATTGTCCAACTTGTACCCGGATACTGCTTTATGTTCGTGAAACTGACTGCACTTTTGCGCAGCTCTTGCAATCTGGGTAATAGCTTAGGAAACAGATCTTCATCTAAATAATTTTGTTCCAATCCTTCTAGGTAAATTAATTCTAGGTTTTTGTTGTTGCCTGCCGTTACTTTGTCGTCAAACTTTGAAAATGTCTCAATTGTTGTGAGAATTCTTTCACTACTCACTTTTGAGCTTGTGTAGAAATGAAACAAGAGAGCGAGAGGGGCATTGTATGTTGCGTATAGTGATAGCATGATACAAGCAAAAACACCTTGCTTGTAGTATTTGCTGAATAATTGTTTTTTACCGCGAAAGTCAGTTTTCAGTGCGATAAACACAATTAACGGGGCAAGGATTATATACAAAATTGCCGAGAGCAAGCGAGGGCGCTCAGCAATCCAAGCGAGCTTGAGGGATGAAAGATCGAGATGTGCAAAAAATTGATAGTTGAAGCTGCTTCCTTGCAAAACATATGAAGCCGCCTGCGCAGCATTGATGCAAATAGGGACACTCAAAATTAGAGATAAAAACGTTAATACAATTTGGTTTCTTACCTGAATGGTAATTATAAGTAAAAACAAGATGATAATAGAGAACAACCATTCGTTTCGATCTACAACAAACATGTCATCGAAAGCGAGAGTTACAGGCAACGTTAGATAAATGAAAATCAAGAAAAGTTTCAAAAATCGAATGACATTTCTAGGCATATGAATTCATCGTCCTCACACAGCAGTAACCCATTCGCATAATTTCTTATTAATTAGAAGGGTATTAATTTTGAAAATAACGCTCAAATTGCCGATAAACGGTACCAATCGTTCTCTGTCAGTATTAATATGAAGCGGGATATGAGACTGGTTTGCACTTCGACGTGTCAAGTTCACTTTGCCAACCGCAAGGGAGGTTCACTTGCGCGAATGATGTATACAGGGTAAGTGATTCAACCTCTACGAAGGTAATATGAGTGATGTTTTAGAGGTGTACCGTGCCTGGGTCGGATACGGGGTATTCGGTATACTTACTTGTGGTTTCACACTCAGCTAGATGATCCATTGGACACCTTAATACCACGCGTTCTCACCTATAACTTCCCACGTAAGAGCAATGACGCAGTTACACACCGTACAGCATCATCACATTTCGCTTCATTGTCGTTGTGCTCATGGCGCATTGATAATGTGTTAAATCATTACTGAAAACAAGCAACCACATGTGATTGTTGTTGGTCCATCAGGAAATACCGCGCTTGAGTTCCCTTAAGAAGTGAACAACTCGCAGGCTTGGTGTCTTTGAGAATGCTTTGAGTTTAGGTAGATCACTTTGGTCTTTGCGCTTACACATAACTCGATGCACACGATCTAAAAGAAATCCTTGCGCTTCCTTGTCGTTTGCATAGCGGTCATAGTTATTGACCAGAGTACGATAATAGCATTCGATCTTACGCGAAAGGTCTGTGACTGTTGTCAGCCTTTGATTGCCATCATTTCGCGCCAAGTTGACAGCACCTTCTTTTAAGTAGAAGGGATTAAGACCATCTGCTATCAATCGACAGCACAAGTCTGTATCTTCGTCAATATTCAGTAGTTCATCTAAGCCACCAACATCTTCATAGAGTTCTTTATTAATCCAAAAACCCGAACTCATAGCAGCCATTTTACGTTTAAACTTCGTGTTGATGAGGTGGCCTGTTGATTTGGCACGGTACTTTGTAATCTCACCATTTATGAGTACATCTCCAAAACCCCAGTCGTAAGACGAAGCAGTAAAGTATTTTTGCAGTTTCTCTATGTATGTTGGAACTATTGTGTCATCGTCATCTAGAAAAAGAATGTACTGCTGAGTGGCCTTAGAGACCCCAAAGTTTCTGGTGGCGGAGGCTCCAGATATACCATCCGTCCTTCTGTAATATCTGAGCTTACCGCTTGAGATATAGTCAGCTAATGATTGCTGTGCTTCGTCAGACTGGTCTTCTACCACAATGATTTCACCTGGTAACTGTGTTGATGCAAGAACACTGTCAACAGCATCGATAACATCAGTACCACGGTTATGAGTAGGGATGATTACAGTGATCAAATGTGCCTCCTTTCAGTCCGTTTTTATTAAGAGTGGCTCAAAGCACTAATGAGAAAACTTAAATGTAACTAAGTGTAGAGGTAAAGGTTTTACTTACCTTATTGTCTTTCCAGACAATACATTTCGTTTGATTTTATTTTGTGGTTAGCAACCCAGGCTTTATAGTAATCGGACTATATTATTTTAGTTAAACCTTGCCGGACAGAAGCTGACAATGGCGGTCTGACGCAAGTCAGGTACACATTTGGTGAAACCTCACCTCGCTTCTACAGACCGCCTTAAAACGCCTCTTATGGCAACGTGGAAAACGGTACCTCATTTCCCCATCTCATGCGAATAGACCACCACTCAGTATGATGGGAAAGTGAACGCCACTTAGGCGTCCTGTATGCTTGAACGATCCATTGTATGTCATCCGTACAGCGTATGATGCGAAACCTACCGCAATCGCTCTTCCATA
>WTJN01000087.1 GCA_011526265.1 Candidatus Arcticimaribacter sp.
CCGCCACTTATTCCGTGGATCTCGGTGGCAATGTGAACTTTGATGATGATGCTCCCAGCATCACGTCCTCGGCGTCTGTTGTTGATAGTGGCGTCACATTGACGACAACGGATGACACGGGCTCAGATAGTGCGAGCTTTGGATCTGTGTTCGCAGCTGCCGCATCTGCCAACGGTGATTACGGTGCAGACGGTGCGGGCTCAATTACGGTTGCGAATTACGATCTGTCTCTCGCTGTCGCGTCTGGTTATGACAGTGGTCTTGATAGCGGTGGGAACAATGTTCTTCTTCGTGAAATTGGTAATGACATTGTGGGTTACTACGCGGATGGGGGTAGTGATGTCACTGTGTTCAGCCTGAGCGTTGATGGAACATCGGGTGTTGTGACTCTGCAGCAGAATGCAGGCTTAGATCACTCTGATGCGACCACCTCAGAAGAGCTTTTGACGTTGGATAACAACCTTGTCAATCTCAGTGCTGTTGCAACGATCACAGACTATGACGGTGATACTGATACCGCCACTTATTCCGTGGATCTCGGTGGCAATGTGAACTTTGATGATGATGCTCCACAGCTATCTGGCACTCCACTGACAGCAGCTAGTCTTCAGGTTGATGAAACTGATCTAAATACGAACGCAACCATTGACTTCAGTGGCAACTTCTCGGCGGATGCTGGTGCAGATGGTCAGGCATCACTTGTTTACTCGCTAACGATCGCTTCAGACGGTGAAGACTCAGGGGTTGATACTACAGCAGGTGACAGTGTGTTCCTGTACGAGGACGGCAATGATATAGTCGGTCTTGTGGGTAACTCATCAGGTGCTGAAGCGTTCCGTTTAAGCGTGGATGCCGTGACAGGAGAAGTCACACTAGATCAGGTGCTGTCACTTGCTCATCCCAATCAGGCAGATCCAAATGATGCTATTAGTTTGGATGCAATGGTAATTTACCTCCAGGCAGATTTGACGGACAATGACGGTGATAAAGCTACAAAAACTTTGGACTTAAGCTCTGCGATTAGCTTCTTAGACGATGCGCCAACAGGTTTCACCGTTGATAGTAACGGTTATGCCGCGACCCTTGTTCTAAACGACGACCAAATCGGAAGTGCAACAATCAGTTTCGATGCCGGAAACGATGATTTACCCAGCCTAACATTCAATATTACAAGTGGAGATGCAGTAGAGACAATTAGCGATCAAGCCGTAAAATATGTAGAACCCGGAGGATCTACCCAATATACTTTAACTTGGAGTACAAATTCAGACAACTCAGAACTTTATGCAAATTATACTGACAATTTGGGTGCCATTCAAACAGCATTTACATTGAGTCTAAATAGTAGCACCGGTATTTTTGATGCAGATGTATCCGAAGGCTCATTCTTAACAGTGGGTGGGTTTGTCAATTTTGTAAATAGCGACGGGACACTTCCTTCGGGAGGAAATAATGATTATTTTGGACTGATAAATATTAGTGGTTCGCAGACGGATGTCATTGTAAGCGCTAACGATGGAAATGTGAAAACTACTGTGAACACGAATGCTGCGGTTTTTGGTGCAGGTAGTAATTTTTTAGACGCAGCTTCAGGTCAAGGTCAAAGTAATACTGATCAAAGCCTTTTATTCGAATTTTATTCAAACTCCACAACAGAAGGCTCTGTAGGTTCGGAACCAAAAGGTAATGATCCAGGCATCACCTTTGAAAATGACGACCCTGGAGTGCTTCAGGAGGTTAACGATTTTCAATTTACAATGACGAGTGTATCAAATGATGGAGACGCTCGCGCTAAAGTAGAAGTGAGAATTAACGGTGTTTGGTCAGATTATACAACAGATGCTAATGATGGTAGTGGAACATTGTATGACCCGTATGATACCAACGGAAACCCCACCGACTATGTAGTAAATGTATCCAATAGTCAGGATTACGAGGCGATTCGGATCACCTCAGTAACGGAGCAAACTGATGGGACAGGAACGCAGCAAGATGGCGGTGCATTCAAAGTAACTGTAAATGGGCTCGGTACATTAGAGCCTGTTGAAGATGATATACCACTCGAGATTCCCATTACTTTAACAGATGGCGACGGCGACACGATAAGTGGTACGATAGCTTTCGGCATAGATAAAGATACTGATGGTGTTGATTTTAATGCCCCGATTGTGCTCGATTTAGGAAATGCGGGTATTCAATATGTTAGTGTTGATAATGGCGTAAACTTCTCATCAGGAGTGAATGACTCAATAAATACAGCTTGGGTAACACCCGAAGACGGTCTTCTCGTTATTGATGCAAATAATTCTGGTACAATCGATCAATTAAATGAATTTGTATTTACCGAATGGAGTAATTCTGCGGCTACTGATATGGAAGCGGTTCATGAAGTATTTGATACGAACAAAAACTATTATTTAGATGATCAAGATTTCTATTTTGATCTATTCTATGTGTGGCAGGATTTGAATTCTGATGGAGTTTCAGATCAAAACGAATTATTGTCGTTACGTGATTTAGGGATTGAAAAAATTGGACTGAATTATTTTACTGATAGTCAATCACGATCAGACGCTGATGGTGACGTGTTGGTATTTGGTCAATCAAAAGTTTATTTTGAAGATGGCACAACAACGATCGCGGAGGACGCAGCGTTTAGGTTTACTGAAAATCAAACACAGCAGCTTTCTGAGAGTAGTATAACTATTGCTGAAATTGAAAATGTTGAAAGTGCTTATATCCATGATGTAATTCTGAAAATAGAGGATCCCGAGCTTGAAAGAGAAATAAGTTCTTTACTGTCCGTCGACGTTGCCGCGGGAAAGATTGTTCTACACTTCGACCCTGACAGTGCTGTTTTGGAGGGATTATCTCAAAATGTGGATGCGTTTGTTTGGATAGAAACGGTTGATGTAAACGGTAATTCAGTGTTGGAGGACGTTATTTTAGAAGTATCCTCTGATGGTATTTATGAAGTAACCAATACGTCAGATCTTACAGTCGACCCCATAACGATTGACAGCAACGTTGTTGCATCACTGTCAGAACTTGCCAGCAAAAATTTGGGTGTTGAAGATGGCGATATTTCTGATCTTGGAGACGATTATGATGCACTTATTTCGCACCACATGGATGCTATAACTACTGATGAAGCACACTAATATTAATAGTATGGGCACCCTATACTCATTAAATATTCATGTGTGAACATTATTTGTCGCAACGCTGATCAATGGAGACCGTAGCAATGAGTTTTCGGATGCCATTAAGGTGTAAGTTCAATTCAAATTTTATGAAGCCCATAGTTTATTTGAAATACAGACGCGCGTATTGCTGGTTTAAACAGATATTTTGTAGTCGTTCTGTTTGTCTTGTGAGTACCATTGAGTGCGATAAATAATTGATCAAAACGTAGTTGATGCAGTCGCTATCAATCTTACCCACGCAAATCAAATCATTACGGGGCCTTAGCCTATCTAAGAGTGTAACAGTCGCAGCAAGTCTTTTCTCGCATATCACTATAAATGACGAACGTTAATGCATCTTGTATCAGCCACGATACCGATGTTGTGCTCAGCCTTTGCGGTTTTGAGCATTTGACGACGAGAGTGCTAACGACTAAGATCTTTACTGATCTTTCGTTAGATACCGTAGCGATGAAAGAGTTGACCTAAAGACGTTATAAATTACAAACATAAATTCAACCGTTGCGTTTCTTGAGGGTCAGGTAAAGTTT
>WTJN01000156.1 GCA_011526265.1 Candidatus Arcticimaribacter sp.
TGACCCCGCTGCGATAGCTTGTTCTTTCCTTCCCTTTAGCGGCACTTTCACCCCGCTGCGGTATGTAGGATTCACCCATAAGATAAACCCTGGCACGCGTTTGTAACGCGCGCTAGATTTCTAACGCTTGCCAGTACCGAAAAAAACAAAACGAATTCCCTCCCATTAGGAAGTCCCATTGCAATTCTTTTCCTTTGAAGCAGGAAATCATCTATGGGGAATCCACCACGTTTATATTTTATCGATGCCTTACGCGCCTTTGCCATTTTGATGATGCTCCAAGGGCATTTTATTAGCGGCTTACTCGACCCGGTTTTTACCAACCCCGACAACCCCATCTATTCCTTTTGGTTGTATTGCCGCGGGTTTACTGCCCCTGTGTTTTTTACCATCACCGGCTGGGTCTTCACCTTTTTACTGCTGCGCAATAGCGAGCAAGGCTGGAAAAACCCACGGGTAAAAAAAGGACTTAAACGCACCTTAGAATTGCTCTTTTGGGGGTATTTGCTGCGATTAAACCTCCCCATGCTGTTCAACGGAAAAATCAACAACTCCTTTATCTATCCCGATGTCTTACAGATCATTGGCCTCAGTTTGAGTTTCATCATCCTTCTCTATGGCTTTTTTTCTTTTTTGCGCCGTTGGGCAGGGTTGGTGTTTTTGTTGGTGGGGCTCGTCATTTTTATCTGTCAACCGCTCTATGTAGATCTCGTACTGGACGATTGGCCCCGTTTTATTGCGGGCTATTTTTCCAAAGCCAACAAAGGGGTGTTTTATTTGTTCCCTTGGTTGGGTTATGTCTGCATGGGGAGTTGTATTGCCTACCTCTTCAACCCCCATACCGAACAACTGTGGATGTGGGGCGTAGGCTTTCTCGCGATGGGCTATTGGTTGGTGTTTAACTCCTCGCCCTTTCTCATCGACTTGGAGTTTTTTACCGGCATCGAATTGTTCCGCCAAGTGGCCTACAACAACTTCTTGTTCATCCGCTTGGGGGATGTCTTTTTTCTCTTTGGAGGCTTTATATTGGCCAACGAATATCTAAAAAAAGGACTGTGGACCACCATTGGAAGTAAGACCTTGGAAATCTACATTGTGCACTACTTCATCCTCTACGGAAGTCTATTCGGCCTTGGGATCTATAAATTCTACAAATACAGTTGGACCTTCCCGCAGGCGATCCTCGGGGCGATTGCCTTTATGGTCGTCTGTACCGCTTTGGTCTTGGCAGACGGGCACTATCGCCCAAAATTACGTACCTTTTTAAATGAAATACGGGCAAAGGGGTAAAGCTTGGCTTTGCCTAACGTATCTCGATAATTTAAAAACCCCCTTTTTATGCAAGTATTAAGAACCCCCGACAGTGCCTTCGCACAACTCCCTGATTTTCCCTACAATCCACGCTACACCACGGTGGGCGATGCCCTGCGGATGCACTATGTGGACGAAGGCGAAGGTCCCGTTTTACTTTTATTGCACGGGGAGCCCAGCTGGTCGTATTTGTACCGAAAAATGATCCCACGCTTGGTGGCGGGTGGCCTGCGCATTATCGCCCCCGATCTGATTGGTTTTGGGCGTTCGGACAAACCCAGTGCACAAAGCGATTACACCTATGCCAAGCACTTGGCATGGATGCGCGATTTTATCGATGGGTTGGCACTCAACAACATTCACCTCTTTGTACAAGATTGGGGAGGACTGCTTGGCTTGCGACTAGTCGCCGATCAACCCCAACGGTTCGCCAGCATTGCCGCCGCCAACACCATGCTGCCCACGGGCAGTGTAGCGCCACCCCAAGCCTTTTTGGATTGGCAAAAATTTGCCACCAGCAGCCCAAAGTTTGACATTGCAACGGTATTGCAGCGGGCCACCGTGACCGAACTTTCGCCCGAGGAACTGGCCGCTTACAACGCTCCGTTTCCCAGTGAAGCATACAAAGCTGGCGCGCGCTCGTTCCCTGCTTTGGTGCCCACCAGCGAAGACGACCCCGAAAGCGACAACAACAAAAAAGCATGGATGACTCTCGCCCAATGGGACAAACCTTTCCTCACTTTATTTAGCGATCAAGATCCCATTACCCGTGGAGGAGACCAAGTGTTTCAAAAACTGGTGCCCGGCACCAAAAAACAAGCCCACCAAACCGTGGTCGGTGGGCATTTCTTACAGGAAGACGCTGCCCCAGAACTCGCTGCGGCACTCATTGCGTTTATTCGGTCAGAATAATTCCGTGCGGCACTAAATATGCAGCGGTCGATTCTCGGTCGCTGCCAGTGCGGCTTCCTTCACCGCCTCGGCATAGGTGGGGTGCGAGTGCGACATGCGGGAAATATCCTCGGCAGAAGCACGGAATTCCATGGCGGTAACGGCCTCGGCAATCAAGTCGGCTACCCGTGCGCCTACCATGTGCACGCCCAAGACTTCATCGGTGGTGGCATCGGCCAAAATCTTCACGAACCCATCGGTATCCATACTCGCCCGCGCACGCCCCAAGGCACGCATGGGGAATTGTCCGCTTTTGTATTGCACACCAGCGGCCTTCAATTCTTCTTCGGTTTTCCCTACCGAAGCCACTTCTGGCCAAGTGTAAATCACGTTGGGAATGAGGTTATAATCGATATGCGGCTGTTGGCCGGCTAAAATTTCAGCGACCATCACCCCTTCTTCTTCGGCTTTGTGTGCCAACATGGCACCACGCACAACATCGCCAATGGCGTAGATGTTTGCGGCTGTGGTTTGCAAATGATCGTTGACTTCAATTTGTCCGCGATCGGAAATTTGTACCCCTGCGGCCTGCGCATTCAAGCCATCGGTATAGGGACGACGCCCCACCGAGACCAAACAGTAGTCGCCGCTAAAGGTAACTTCCTCTCCTTTTTTGTTGGTGGCCGTTACCTGTACTTCATCGCCTTGGCGCTCTACTTTATTGACCCCGTGAGAAACATAAAACTTCACCCCTTGTTTCTTCAGCACTTTGGTCAATTCGCGCGATACGGCGCTGTCCATGACCGGGGTAATGCGATCGGCGTATTCGATCACCGAAACTTCGGCGCCCAATCGGCGGTACACCTGTCCGAGCTCTAACCCGATAACGCCTCCACCAATGACTAGCATGTGCTGGGGAATTTCTTTCAACTCCAGGGCTTCGGTAGAAGTAATTATGCGTTCTTTATCGATGGTGATAAACGGCAAGGATCCCGGTTTTGATCCGGTGGCAATGATGGTGTTTTTCGCTTCGATGGTCGTTTCCTCTTCCCCATCAATTTTGATGTGAGTCGCATCGACAAAGCTTCCTAAGCCATTGAATACGGTGATCTTGTTTTTCTCCATCAAGAAATCAATCCCTTTGGTGGTTTGTTCTACCACCCCGCGCTTGCGGGCAATCATCTTCTCAAAATTGAGTTTGATTTCCCCGGGAATTTCAATCCCATGGGTGTCAAAATGTTTCAACGCATCTTCATAGTGATGCGAAGAGTCCAAAAGGGATTTAGACGGGATACACCCTACATTTAAGCAGGTTCCCCCAAGGGTAGCATATTTCTCGATTAAAGCAGTTTTCATGCCCAACTGGGCACAACGAATAGCCGCAACATAGCCCCCAGGGCCCGATCCGATGACGGCAACATCAAATGAATTCATCTTGTTCTTGGTTTGTAGCAAAGTTACAAATTAGAAGGGACAAAATGAATAAGCAGGCAATAGTTGACTAGGCAATAG
>WTJN01000176.1 GCA_011526265.1 Candidatus Arcticimaribacter sp.
GCGCGCTAACATAGCTGCTGCCTTCACTCTCTGTGGATACAGACATTCTGGGCTTTAATTTAGCCAAGCTGCCAAATAGTTTTCACTGTCAGATGAGACTAATGGAATTATCAGTTCTGCCATATCGCGGCCGCTATTATTCACCTCTTCCAAAAAGAAAAATAGCTCATCACCTACTACCTGTTGCTCTGTTTCCCAATTCCCAACATAGCCTTCTTTGTCGAGACATTCATGTGTGCCGAATGATTGCAATGAGCTATCACCGCCAAAACCCTCTCCAGAGTCAAAGCCAATACGGCTACTGAAGAAATTAAATTGGTCATAATACTGAGAGCAAATTGCGATTTTGAAATAGCCTTTATTGGAATTGAAAATCCCTGTGAAATGATAGCCATTCTTTTCGAGAGCCAGATTGCTTACCGCAACCAACTTGCTATCAAGCAGGCCAAAATAAAGTGTATTTGGCAATGTGATGGCATCATCATCGATAGCTTCACTATAGGTGATATCGAAGTTATCCAGCCAATTTGCACCTGCCGCATCTTTGGCAAATAAAATATCTGGCAAACGGATAACAGGATTGCCCGCACGACCATTTGGAATATGGGTAAAGCGCAACCCCCCTTCATTTCGCAAAACTGAACCTGCTATCAAGTGGCCATTCGCAGCAGAGCCATGACCAACAAGAATGATATCTGGATCGCCATCTTCATCCACATCCTTGAACAAGAAATTTTCGATAAAATTATTCCATTCATTACCTTCATGGACAGGCACGTAATCAGCAGGAGCTTCGATTATCGGAATGAACTGACTTATAAATTCTGATCCTTTATTTTCTATGATTTGAACACCTGTTCCTACATAGAGTTTCCCAGAACGAGAGAGCACGATATCAAGATCAGTATCACCGTCCAAATCCCATAAGGATATCTCTGGCACAGTTGACCAGTTTTTGACGATTGGCAGTTTACGGCTCTTTTTGAAAATGCCCCTGCCGTTATTAAAAGCAATGGAAGTGGGAGAAGATCCACCACCCTCATGGCCAGCATGAACAATATCAAGATCGCCATCACCATCCATATCGCCTAATTCAATCGCAAAGGCATTGATGGCGCCGCATTTACGTTTGGTCATTTTACCAAAACCGTCATTCATCCAACATGTCAGCTGTGCCTTTAATTCGGTGAGAACAATATCCATATCACCATCTTGATCAATATCGCCAACAGCGCCGCCATGATCGAAAATACGATAATTCGGATGACTTAAATGAGTTTCTGAGCTCTCTGTCCATGTACCATCAGGCTGGCTTAGATAGTAACTGTCTCTGATGCCATTATGGGTTCCAACCGCATGGTCAGCGACAAATAAATCGAGGACCCCATCATTATTAAAATCAGCTACGAGATTTTGTCGCGCAAGTGAAAAGCCAGATATTTTGCGACTATCAGCAAATAATTCATCAGATAAGATATAAGCGCCATTGCCATCATTCAAAAATAAGCTTGGGCTAGGCATTTGACCTGTGCAGGCGCCGCCCCCACATAATCCGCCCGTATCCTCCCCGCCCCAATCAACATTGTCAGGGCGCATTGTGCCTGTGTAGAGAAAATCTAGATGGCCATCATTATTGAAGTCATGTTGGCGCCAGAAATAGCCAAACCAATAGCGGTCAAAAATTATGCGCGGTGCAACAGGTGGGTAATTTAGGCTAACATCGCGGTTCTCAATCACGATACCTGACAGGGGGCGATCGGTGATCACCTCACCTAAAAAATCGGAGGCATCTTGCGCTTTATCTGCGGTGGAGGATGAAATGCTTTCGCCAGATTTAAAGGTAAGCCCATGCGCGGATAAAGGCATGAGACCAATAAGAAGTACAAAAATCAATTTCTTTCTATTTTGAAATTGCAGGAATAATTTCATGTTTCTGCCCCCATTTTTTCAACAGCCTCCACCTTAGATTCACTATATCAATTTTGTGGTGTTTTACGCGCCACCTCATAGATACAGCCTAAACCGACACCTACCATGCCATCAGATAATAAAGATCTCTTTGCCGAACCCAACAGAGCCTCTAGTCTTTTTGAAGCAGGATGATTTGGATATCGATATTGGAAGATGTAAAACCATGAATTGGCCCATCTCAAGCTATCGAGAGTGTTGTTGAATTTCTGCTCATCAGCTTTGTAAATTGAATTATGCGCTTTGCTGGCCCATTTATTCAAAGTTGATGGATTTTCGAAACCATCAATAAAAATTTGAACGCTTTTCATTAATCGCACATCTAGTGAAGTTGGCACATCTACCTTCAAAGCCCGCGCAATTTCAAGGCTTATCAAAGTCTCCCCGATGGCTTCATAATGATACCATAGCGCTCTATTGCCTCTGGTGGTTCTGTCTTTTAGCGAGCCATCCTCTAAAACAAGCTTATCTAATTGCTCTATCATGCGCTTTGCCAATCGCTGAGCTGCGGTACGATCCACATCAAAAAGTTTAGCTAATTCTGGCCAATGCCATCCTAAATCCATGCCAAAATACACTTCGTTAACGCGCTTATTCCTCTCAATAAACACAGCAAACCAATCATCGATGAGTGTCCTGTTATGGTCTTTTGTATAGCTGTTGGAAAGCAAGGCTTTATACATATAATATAAATGCATAATCCGCATTTGTGTTGAGCCCCAATCCATTGACTCAGCTAAATCTTGTCCATCCTTTTGTTGCCAAGCTGGTTCGCATTCTGAGAGGTAGCCATTTTTTGTGCAGGATTTGGTATCAACCCAACCATTTTCATTTGCGATAATTTCTAGAGATGTGAGAGCGGTTGAAAGTTGCTTTTCAGCATCATTAGCGTGAGCAATCGTAACGAATTCTGACATTTTCATTACCAACTCATCTAATTCAACAAACCCCTCTACTGACCTGAAATTATCCATACGGCTATTCAGGCCCTTCACACGCTCTGGGATGAAGATTGGCAATAAGTTCACAGCTGTCTGATTTGGCCCAACTTGACCACAAACATCTGTTTTTAACTCTTTCGGGGCATTATTATAGGCAAGCCAAACATCGTTGGGAATGAGGAAAGATGGCCCCACCTCAAACTGAGCATCATCAGCCAAATTGCTAGATGATATGCTTTCACCAGATTTGAATGTCAGCGCTGAAGCTGTAATTGGAAGGATAATAAATAATAAAATCAGACCATTACGAAGCATCTTACTATTATCCTGTGGTGAACACTATGCCTAAATTGACCGTTGTTTTCTTGATATGGTTTTGACGTTTTACAGGCTGATACATCATCTGTTTCAAGCGCGATTTCTCTTGTGAGATACCAACAGCCTCGCTGCCCACATTGGGGTTCATGCCAAGATTGATAACATAGGAAAGTTGGCCTCTTGTCTCTGCTTTGGACTTACTTTCATCTTTATGAAATACATCAAATCGTACATTATCAGTCAATGATAGGCCGATGCCAATTTCACTTCCTGAAACCTTATATCCATCATCACCGCGCCAGCGGAAACCGCGCACAGAAACAGATGGCTGATATGGTTGGTCATAGAACACATAATGGTAGGCCAAATCCTCACCTGACATAGCCTTCTCAACAACACCTTTGACTTTTTTCTCACCAG
>WTJN01000006.1 GCA_011526265.1 Candidatus Arcticimaribacter sp.
TTTTACAAACAGATTTTCACGGTTGGTAAGATTTAAAAAATCGATTGACCATTCTTGGCTAATATTTTTTTGTTTTCCCTCGCGGCGCACACCTATCTTGGCATCCCATCGAAAATAATCGGGATACCGTTCGCTAAAGGCTTGGTCGTCAAGGTAAATTTCGTTGCCGTTGTTGGCGATTGTTGCGTCCAAATTTATGGGGGTATAGTAACCTCCTCCAGCTCCCGTTATTTTGGTATTGAAGAAAAAATGAGTTATCCCTTTTTGGGTTCGACTAAGTTCAAACTCTTTTCCCCCAAGAACGTTATAGACATAGGTGTTGTTAAATGCTGTGTTGCGTTCAATACCATCGCTAGGGGTGTATTTTGCATCGAACAAAGCACCGCTAAACAAAAAGTAAAGATTGCGATGGAAAAGGCGTTCCAAACTGAGTTCCACCCCTTGATTTTTTCCCTGTCCACGATTCACAAGATTTCCTTTTCGAGAGAATCTAAAATTTGCACCTTCATTCATCACACTGTAGGTGCTGGGAAATCGTTCTATGGGGATACGACTTATCTGCTGCCAATAGGCTTCAGCCTTGAGCGACCAATGCGGTCCCAGTTGCCAGCCATAGCTTACAATGTAGTGGGTGCTTTGCGTGTTTTTTAGGGTTAGGTTGTCCTGACTATAGGTGCCGTTGGTAGGCGAATAAGTGCTGTAAAAGAGCACGGGAAGTTGCTGTGTTTGTGTTTGTAACCCAACAGAAAATCCAAGGTTGTGTTGAGGATGCCATTGCCAGACAATTCCCCCCCGCGGCTCAAAAGTTGCTTGCCTGTTCAGTGAAAAATATTGACTGTGCACCCCAGCGGTGAGGCGAACTTTTTCACTCCACCGATAACGCGTTTGTCCATAGAGTTGTACTTGCGTCATCCCACCGTTGAAGTCGGAGACAAGCAGAAAGTCGGGCAACCCGTCGCCATCATTGTCCATGATTTGATCTTGCGAAAGATTGTCTCGATTTTGGATACTGCTTCTGGCCGATGAACTACTTACCAAAAAGCCGGTTTGAAAATCCCATGCGGCGTTTAGTTTTTTATTGATCAGTGTTGAAAAATGAAGCGTCTGTAATCGGTCCTCAATATTGAGGGCATTGAATTTGGTGCGGGTATTATTCAATAATGTATAATTGTCTTGCTGAACTTTGCTCAGCGTGTAATTATAGGCCACTGTCGATTTCAGGTAGGTGTTTTGGTTCAAATATCTTTTGTATTGTAAGCCAAGGATGGCCAATTCTGATTGATTGTAGAGGTCTTCGTTGGGGTTGGCAAATAAGTCATCTTCATCCAATGCATCGCTGAGAAAATTGATGTCGCTTTTTCCCATCAAACCAAAGGTGTGTAATTGTCCACCTGCAACTTTTCCAAAGTTGACTTTGAACGACAAATCTTGGTAATTCGGCACTGCATTGGTCCCTATGGGAATGATCTCTAAGCTGGTTAAAGCATAGCGGTAACTGACGTTGTAGCTGGAATACTTATTGGGATTAATAGGTCCTTCGACTTGGAGTTCAACTCCTCCGGTGGCATGCAGTTGTGCGGTTATTTCTCTTTCTGTAGCATTTCCATTACGGAATTGAAGGTCAAAAACACCGGCGCTGACATTGCCGTATTCCGCTGGGAATGCTCCCCGAAGAAAATTCGAGCTTCCAAGCATGTTGAGGTTGACCGCTCCAACAGGCCCACCAGTCGTTCCAGCCACAGCAAAGTGATTGGGATTGGGGATGGGAACACCTTCTAGCCGCCACAAAACACCGGTTGGAGAGTTCCCACGCACCAGAATATCATTGCGCGAATCATCGGTGTTGAGGACTCCTGCATAGTTGCGGGCCATTCGCGCAACATCTCGTCGGCCACCCGAAAATCGCTCAACAGCTTCTACTTCGAAGCGCTGCGCGCTATGCACCTGCATGGTATTGACTAGTCCAGAGGGGGGCCTTTCGGACTGGGCTTTAAGGACAATCTCGTTTAGTTTTTCAAAACGCTCTTCGATCAAAACATGCAATGGGGTGGATTTCCCAGCTACAATCAAAATGTTCTGTACCCTTTTTGTATGATAACCCAGTAAGCTGATCTCGAAAGAGTGCCGGCCAAGGGGGAGGTCATTGAAAATAAAGCGACCATTCTCGTCAGTCACAACACCTTGTTGACTTCTTGAGGAATCTTCATGCAACAAAACAATTGTTGCCCCGGATAATCCATAGTCCGATTGCGCATCTTTAACCGTCCCAAAAAGTATACCCTGAGACCAACCAAGTGTGGGAATAAGTATGAACATGCATAAAAAAAAGTATACCTTCGTCACGATTTTCATATATTGAAAAAATCCCCGTTAATTGCAGTGCTATTCAGCCCGTGCTTGGCGATAAGATAAAGGGGAGTATTGGCTTTTTTTACATCAAAACTGTTTTCCAATGGTAAAATTGATCCGCGGATAAGCCGTATTGGAAGCATAACTGTCACTGGTTTTTCCAACAAAGTAACGTCCGACACCTGTATGAATTTCAAACGTATATTTTTTTCTGTTGATCCATTTGTGACCTATGAGTGCTCCCCCCGCTAGACCAATAAAATCGACCTCTTGATCGTATTGCGCGTCGTAGTAGGGAAGGTCGTCATGGTAGCGATAAAATTCTCCATTGACAAGACTAAAGAAAGGCTGGATAAAAAACCCGCCATTGTTTCTTCTCCCCTGACTAAAATAGAGACGGTAATAAGGCGATAGTTCAAAGCTTTGATAACGATACCCTTCATCAAAACCACTGTCAAAGTTGATAAAGCCGCTCACCCCCCAACTCGAGACTTCATCGATAAAGCGCTCATAAGAAATATCGATACCAGGAAGAACAATCAATTGAAAAATATCAAGGCGAAGTTCTTGTTTGGGAAGAGAGAGACTGTCTTGCGGTTGCGGAGTCTGTGCAGTTGCATGGTGAAATAATACAAAAAAGCAGGCAAAGAGGGTCAAGGTGATTTTTTGAACGGATAAGGAAAGATTTGCACTCATCGATTTGTTGAATTCTCGGGGTTATTCTTCACGAATATAAGTAGAACTCCTTAAATTTACTCCACAATGAAAGTCATTTCTTACAACGTCAACGGTATCCGAGCGGCCATTAAAAAAGATTTTGTTGCTTGGCTAGAAGCCGCTTCTCCCGATGTGCTTTGTCTTCAAGAAACCAAGGCCAACCAAGCGCAGGTTCCCATGGAAGAAATCGAAGCTTTGGGGTATCATCATTATTGGTTCTCGGCGCAGAAAAAAGGCTACAGTGGAGTGGCTATTTTTTGCAAACAAAAACCCAAGCAAGTGGTGTTGGGAACCGGGATTGATCACATGGACTTTGAAGGCCGCGTTATCCGGGCCGATTTTGATCATTGTTCCGTGATGAGCTTGTATTTACCTTCGGGGACAAACACCGATCGATTGACCCACAAGTTCCAGTTCATGGATGACTTTCAAGCCTATATCGATGAATTGAAAAAGGACGTTCCTCGTTTGGTTATCTGTGGAGACTACAATATTTGTCATGAAGCTATCGATATTCACGACCCAGTGCGCAATAAAAATGTGTCGGGGTTTTTGCCGCAAGAAAGAGCCT
>WTJN01000119.1:0-28824 GCA_011526265.1 Candidatus Arcticimaribacter sp.
CTTTGAATTCTATTTAAAAAGCACCACTTATTGAAGAATTTTGAACATAAAAAGAAGTAGTCCAACTGCTTTTTCCAGCTCCTTGGTAGTCGGCTGAAATATTTTCTATCTCACCTGAAATCTGTTCTTCTTCCGACATTATGTTTTAAAACACTCCTTTAGATTTTAAGATTTTTTCAATGTCTGTCATTATTAGTTCCGATTCAAAGACTTTTTGCCATTCCAACTGATTATTTTCGATTTTGAAATTATGTTTCTCTTGTCCAAAGAACTTTAGAGAGATAATGAAAACAATTATGAAAATATTTTTCAGCATCGCAAAATCATTTGTTTTTTAATTACATACAACATCTGAATATACGTATTGCATTTATTCGCCCTATATAATTTTCGACTATCCATTTTACACACATTATATAATAGCGAGGTATACCGCGGAAAAATGAATTTTTCAAAAGATAGATCACCACCACCCCCTTCTCCACACGGTTGCACTGCCCACAAAGCATCATCAACCACTGCTGTGCTGCTCTTTTGCTGCCAATACGAATAGAGTATCTTGCGTAGATTTCTCATGGTTGTAGAATAGATTTGGAGTCTTGGTTCTTTTATAAAAATACTAAAAAAAAAACGCTATCCCACCAAGGGTAATAAAAATAAATTGTTGTTTATCAGGAGATTTGAAGAATAAAGAGGTTGTTGTTTGTATAAAAATGGTCGATGAATATACTTCGATCAACCCCCAAAAAATAGCGCATGCAAAAACCGCCCTGGGGAAAGGGTAAAACCACCGGCAATAACAATCGCTCCCACATAGAGGAGCCACATGGCCCGGCGGTGCCGTTGTATATTACCTGCTTTAATGGCCCAATAGGCCCAAGGAATGGTCCACAACGTGAGCAGACTAAAACTGTGAATCCACCCAAAATGGCCGAACCATTGTGGGCCAACCCGTGCGGGCATGAGAAAAGAAATGCCTGCAGTAACCAACATTAATAGCATATAAATCTTCCCCCATTGGCGGTGAAAAGGACTTCCTTTTTTTGTCGCCAATAGCCAAGCTCCCAAGAATACACAGGGCAGTACCGTAGCCAGATGGATGTACATTAAAATGGTGTAGTGCATGGCGGTATTGTTGTATCAATTATACACATTTATTTACATTCTACCATTCCTAAGAATTCTGCTGAATGTTACCCAGGGCAATCCCTGCTTTTTTATCCATTTATATTTCTTCAATGGCCTTCAAAGCGGCAGCATAGTCAGGCGCATTGGTCAATTCTTTAACCAGCTCTGTGTAAGCGATTTGACCATGTGTATCGATGACCACAATTGCACGCGCAAAAAGTCCTTGTAGCGGGCCACCGGTAATAATGACGCCATAGTCAATGCCAAACTGTCCAGTGTCATAGTCAGACAATAGGGTGACGTTTTCAATGTTTTCAGCACCGCAAAATCGCTTTTGCGCAAACGGTAAGTCCCTCGATATACACAATACTTGGGTGTTGGTTAAGGCTGCTGCCGCAGCATTAAAGTGCCGCACCGAGGCTGCACAGACTTCGGTGTCTACACTAGGAAAGATATTGAGCACCAATTTCTGCCTTTTGTAATCACTAAACGATTTTAAAGAAAGGTCATTTTTGACCAGTTGGAAGTCAACCGCACGACTGCCAACGAGGGGTAGATGATTAAGAATAGGGGTGGGAGTACCTGAAAATGTAATGTTGGGCATAAGTAGGAAATTTAGGATTCGTCATAATTTATTACTGGTAAAATAGATAGGGACTTCTGTTTTACCTTCCCAAGAAACAAAAAAAAATGTTTCTATGCTTTTTTTTCCACATTTATTTTTGGGGAATGTGTCACAGGAAAGTTAACCGACTGGGCGATAAAGCACATGGCACCGGCTTGTTGATGTAGCTCGTATGCGCGTTTTGTTTGAGTTTCATCTTCAATCGTAACAGTAGGACGAAGGGTAACACCGCTAAAATGACCGCTTCCATTGCTCTTCTCGATCATTGTTCCTTGGGGGTGGTCATGGTAGTGGATCACGGTGATTCCATTCTCTGCACACAAATGTAAGTACCACAACATATGACAACTGGCCAAAGCACCCAATAACATTTCCTCGGGGTTGTACCGCGATGGATCTCCTCGAAAGCTGGAATCTGCCGATCCCAAAATTGGCCCGGCCTTTTTTTCGTCTGAGAGCGAAAATGCTCTGTCATAGCCTGTGTAATGCAAGGTGCCTTTCCCTCGATTACCCTCCCAGACGAGCTGCAATTGGTAGTGATGATGGGTCGTGTCTTCCATGGAATAAAAAAAACTACTTTTTGTTCTCCTCCAAAGATGCTTCTTTTTATCTTGTTCAAGCTATGTTTAGAAATATTTCCCTTGAAGAACGATGGAATGTTTATACCCACGCAGCTGGGGCCGTGTTAAGCTTTTTCGGGATCATTCTTCTGTTTTTGTTGCTTCCCTCGTTGTCCGTTCGGGCTACTGTTGGCCTTTTAATCTATGGTTTTTCCATGGTTTTTCTGTTTACGGTCTCCGCCATTTATCACAGTACTCTTCCTCCGCAACAGTTTTTTTGGCAAAAAATGGACCACATCGGCATTTTTGTTCTGATTGCAGGGTCCTATACCCCAGTAACGCTAACTTTATTGTGGCCTACCTCAGGCCCCTATTTGCTCACTGCCGTGTGGGGGATTGCCCTTTTCGGCATCGCGTATAAATTGTTTTACATCGGCAAGCATCAAAACTTTTCACTTTTCCTTTATCTCGCCATGGGGTGGTTGGTCATTGTCGATTTTGAACAGGTGCTGAATGTATTTCCTTCCACTGCTTTTTTCTTTTTGGCTTTGGGTGGTTTTTTCTATACTGCAGGAACGATATTTTATCGTTGGGAGTCGCTTTATTTCCACCATGTAATTTGGCATTTCTTTGTCCTTGGTGGAGCGTTTTCTCATTTTTGTATGGTGGCATATCTTTTGTCCTAGATGAAGACGTGGTTACGTATTCTTGGCGGGTTATTTGTCCCCATGATTCTTTTGATTGTTGGCTTTTTCATCATAGGGCATAAAGAGGGCAATCAAGATTATAGAGATGAAGTCGCTGAAATTTTTCAGGCCAAACCACAATTTTTCACCCATGTAGGCGGACGTCTTTCGGCCTATGAGACAGGGCCGCCAACGGCTCCTCGGCTATTGCTCATCCACGGATCACCAGGAAATGCATTGGCGTGGGAATCCTTTGTAAATGCGACCCGACTCAATGATCGATTTCGTTTGATGATCATCGATCGTCCGGGCTTTGGTGCGTCGGATATAGTGGAACACTCTCTGGGTGCGCAAAGCAAGGCCATGCAATCGCTAGTAACTGCTTTTTGTTCTCCCTGCACGGTGGTGGGGCACTCCTATGGTGGTGCATTGGCCATACAGGTGGCGTCCGATTATCCTTCCCATATTCAAAAAGTGATATCAATAGCGGGAACCGTCTCTCCCAAAAGGCAAGCACCGCGGTGGTACAATCGTTGGGCACAGTATTTTCCCATTCGTTCGTTCTTGCCTCAAAATTGGCGTTATAGCAATAATGAAATGTTGTCGCTGGCAGACGATTTAATGCTGCTTTTTGATACACTTCCTACTGCTATGCCACCCATTGTTTTTTTACAAGGCGAAGAGGACGTTCTTGTTCCTGCAGCGTCACCGTTTGATGTGTTGTCAAAGGTAGATAATGCGTCCATTCACTATCGAACGCATACAAACCATTTTTTGATTTGGACCAACATTGCTTGGGTATATTCCATCATGGTGGAAAAAAACAAAACACCCTCGGTGAATTGACCGAGGGTGTTCCAGGAAAAAATAAGTAGCGTAGATTAAGTTCAAGTTGATTTTTAAACCTTATTATGAAAAATGTATCCTCAACTCAAAATCTTTATTTAAAGATGCAACAGATGAGTATAACAAAGCAAACGGTATGTAATAAATGGTAGCTATAAAGTAACTGGCGGTAGGAATTTTGTAAAAACTGGTCAAATTAGATCACGGCAGCCAGTCCCATTCCAAGGAGGATACTGATGAATTTTTGCCCATTGAAGGTGTGCCCTTCCGCACTTTCAAACAAAATAGTGGTCGATATATGCAAAAGTAAGCCGACAACAAAGGAGGTTAAACCGGGTAAAATCGATGCAATTCTTGGGAGGTAAGCGACAGAACTTCCCAGAGGAGTCATGAGGGCAAAAAGCAGCAACGCCCCCGCTTTTGTTGCCCCTTTTGATGGGGTTTGCAAAAACAAAAGAGCAAGTACCATAGCGATCAAAAACTTGTGAATACTCACCGCCCACAGCAATTCTTGGTTCACTGCAAGGGGGAGACCTTCGAGTAAGGCATGAATACACAAACTAATCATCAATACCCACAAGCGATTTTGATGGGGATGATGATGCACGTGCCCGTGTTCGGCACCTTTAGAAAAAAATTCTAAAATATTTTGCACTATGATGCCGCCGAGGAGCCAGTAGCCTGTCGATGGCAAGGCATGATGATAAATTTCAGGGAGCATTTCCAACACAAGCACCCCCAGCAAATAGGCTCCGCTGAATGCCAATAATAGCTTCATCCCCTTTGGGGATTTTGGACGAACCCACCACGCGACGGTAAAACCCGCAATGGCGCTTAAAAAGGGAAAGAGGTAAATGGTTGCGATGGGATGCTGTTTTTGCTCAAATCATTTAATTCCGATAAAATTAAACTATTTTTGAACGCAGCGAAAATCTCCATGGAAACAAATTTTAAAATGACCGCCAAAACCTTTTTTGGCTTTGAACCGCTTTTGAGCGACGAACTCAAAAAATTGGGGGCACAAGAGGTGGTAACGGGCAACCGCGTCGTGCATTTTAAGGGGGATAAAGGGTTTATGTACAAAGCCAATCTATCCCTTCGAACGGCGCTTAAAATTTTAAAACCCATCCATCAATGTCGATTGAATAATGAGCAAATGCTTTATCAATCGGTATACGATTTTCCCTGGGAAGATTATTTTGACAGCTCTTCTACTATTGCCGTTGATAGCGTCGTGTTTGGAGATGTTTTTACACACTCTCTGTATGTCTCTCAACGAGTCAAAGATGCTATCGTTGACCGCTTTCGTGCGCGTACAGGGCAGCGACCATCGGTGGATTTGAATCGTCCAGATGTTCGGATCAACGTTCACATTGACCGCAATGAAGGGACATTTTCTTTAGACAGCTCTGGCCCTTCTTTGCACCATCGGGGGTATCGGACGGCCACCAACAAAGCCCCTCTCAACGAAGTGCTTGCAGCGGGATTGATCCTATTGTCAGGATGGGATACACGCACCGATTTTTTAGATCCCATGTGTGGGAGCGGGACCTTGTTGATTGAAGCGGCCATGTTGGCCTGTAAAATTCCAGCCAACATCAATAGAAAAGCCTTTGCCTTTGAAAAGTGGAAAGATTGGGATGAAGATTTGTATCTGAAAATTGAAGAAGCCCAACTGAATAAAATTCAAGGATTGGCGGGATCAATACAAGGGTACGACAAATCACCATCGGCGGTGCAAAAAGCACTTCAAAACTGCGAAAATGCCCATTTGGAAGAATTCATTTCTATCGATAAAAACAATTTCTTTTACACGGGAAAAAAATCAGACACCCCTTTGCACCTGTTGACCAATCCGCCCTACGGTGAGCGTTTAACCGGAGATATTAATGGGTTGTACCAGCAAATAGGGGACACCTTAAAACAGCGGTACCTCAATACCCACGCTTGGCTAATTTCCTCCAATTTTGACGCACTGAAACATGTTGGTCTGCGCCCCACAAGGAAAATTAAATTGTTCAACGGTAAATTGGAAACGCGTTTGTCGCACTATCACATTTATCCCGGAACCAAAAAATTACACAAGAAAAACAACACCGCACCATGAATAAAAAATCCCTAGCCCTCGTTTTAAATTTTATTTTTTTTGGTGGTATTTTTCTTTTGATTAAAAACACCATTGGCACGTATATGCCCATGTCCTACGTTCCGTTGATTGCTTTTTCCGGGATTCTTACCAGTGTGATCAGTCCCAAATTTATGGTTCATGATCAATCGTTATTTCTAAAGTTGCCATTGAAAAAAACGCCTATTCGTCTTTATTAGCCGCCGCTCCTTTTCTAAAGCGGAAGGGGAAAGCATAGGTGAGGGTGTAATTGATGTTGGAACCAAACTTGTTGTCGTCAGTGATTTTATTGAAACCTGGTGCATACAAATTGCCAAAATTATCGGGCTGTGGATTGACCAACATGCCTCCCATGCGCAAAGAGATTCCAGCGTATAGATTTTTCAATAAGGCTACTTTGATCCCAAAGAGAAACTCGAACCATCCGTTACCGAGTGGATCTCTTTCTCCAATTGCATAACCGTTCGTTGTTGTCGTGGTTACATACTGGTTGAGGCTATACAGTTGGTAATTGTTCACGGTGTGTCGGTGGAGACTACGCGCATAGCGAAACCCAATATACATGTTGTTATTCATCCCCTCCCAATTTTTGAAAAAGTTGTAATCGACCCCAACTTTAAAATACGACCCACTGGTGGTGTAGTTGATCTGCTCTGCCAGCCGTGTGACTTTCTCCGCGCCAATTTCAGTGGCCACAAACCATCGTCGGTTGAGCTGTAAATCTCCCACCAATTCAAATCCCTGAAAATCTGGATTGGTTTGGGTACGTACCAAGCGCATCATATCGGTTCCAACACGAAGGGTAAATACCCGTGGGGGGCGTTGTTCCTGCACAGAAAGGCTATCCTGCCCCTGTGCCAACAGCTTGTTGGTGAGTAGCGTACTAGTGATAAATAGCCAAATGAGCGCGTTCTTCATTGTTAATGGTATCGGTTATTTTTTCTGCACGTACAAACCATGTCGGACTGTTAACGACAGATACAGGTGGATTTCCCAAACGATAATTGGCCGAATACCCACAGGCACGACGACTGTAGATGTCCCAACGATCCTGAACATGGAAGTCCAGCGTATCAGCAATGGTTACCGAATCGGTTGCTGAGGACAGAATAAATGCGTAGCGCGTGGCTGAAAGGGAGAGGTCTAGGGGAATGGCTATCGAATCAAATTCGGTATAAAAGATAGGGTTTTCTTGTTTCACTTCTTGCACAAATATCCCGGGTAGCCCTTTGAAGGTTGTTGGGTTTTCATGATCGTAAAAACGTATAATCAATCGCGGTGTTCCAGGCGTTCCTTCATTGCACACGTCGTCTTTTTCACAGGATATCAAGGGCATCAGAAACATCCAAATAAAAACGCCCATTTGAAGCTTTGTTAACAATAAAAATTTTTCACAACGGAAAAGTTTCATGATCATGCCGGCTAAATTTTGTATTTTTCCTCTATGGATTAATGCCGCTCAAATTTAGGCATTGCCAATGAATTTATGGCCAATAAAAATTTTAAAACCATCGGATTGCTTGGTGGCATGAGTGCTGTTGCCACAGGCGAGTATTATCAGCGGATTAATCAGTTGGTGAATCAAAAAATGGGCGGACATCACATTGCGGAATTAATCATTTGCAGTGTAAATTTTGCATTGATTGAAACCTATATAAAAGAAAGCGATTGGGAAGGATCTGCGCACTACCTTGCTGAAAAGGCCCAGCGATTGGAGGCTGCTGGTGTATCTTGCGTTTTTTTAGGCACCAACACCATGCACCGTGTGCGCGAAACGATCAAAACCCATATTAACGTTCCTTTTATCGATATCTTCAAAACCGTTGCCCGTGCCATAAAACAAGAAGGAAAATCCAAGGTGGGTATTCTAGGGACGTTTCCTGTGATGACCGATGCTTTTTATGTTGACGCCTACCGTCAAGAAGGTATCGAGATCATAGCTCCCAATGCAGAGCAAAAGAAAGAAATTGATCGGATTATTTTTGAGGAGTTAACTCATCACCAACTCCATCAGGAGTCAAAGGCGTTTTATATTTCCACCATGCATGATTTGATGCGTCAGGGTGCAGAGGGAATTATCTTGGGATGCACCGAAATCAAAATGCTTGTCCAATCCAGTGATGTGCCGGACATCCCCTTGTTCGACTCATTGGAGTTACATTGTGCACTTGCTTCGGCTATTGCTGTGGGGGAAATTCCTCCAACGGTTTTTGACTAGGAGGAATGCTGTTCTAAAAGCACCACATTTTCTACGTGGTGTGTTTGCGGAAACATGTCAACGGCTCGCGAGGTGACGACCTTGTAATAGGGTGCCAACAATTGTAGATCACGTGCTTGTGTGGCACTATTACAACTGACATAGACCATTCGTTTTGGCCGCAGTTGAATCAATTGTTCAACAACTTTTTTGTGCATTCCCTCTCGTGGGGGATCGGTCACGACCACATCCGCTTTTCCGTGTCGTTCTATGAATGCTTGGTTGAAGACGTCTTTCATATCGCCGACTTCAAAAGCCACATTGTCGATCTTGTTGGCTTGGGCATTTTCACTCGCTGCTTTGATGGAATCGGGAACTACATCGACGCCAATGACTTTTTTGGCTTTTCCAGCCATGAACTGGGCAATGGTCCCGATGCCTGTGTACAAGTCATAGACAATGTCATCGGGCTTCAGTTGTGCGAACTCACGCGCACATTGATAAAGCAAATGGGCTTGTTCGCTATTGGTTTGATAGAATGTTTTTGCCCCAATTTTGAAGTGCAAGTTCTCCATTTTTTCCACAATATGATCTTCACCGGCATAACAAAGGACCTCTTGGTCGTAAAGCGTATCGTTGACTTTGGTGTTGACGACATAGAGCAGTGAAGTCACCGAAGGGAAATTTGTTTTGATGTGCTCCATTAATTGCCAAAACGCGTCGTCGGTGTAGCTCACTTGTAAGAGTACCATGATTTGTCCTGTGCTCGAAGTGCGAATCATGAGCGTGCGCAGTTGACCGGTCTGAAGCTTGGGATGATAAAAAGGAAGCGCATTTTCACGGGCAAAAGCCTTGATGGCATTCCGGAGTTCATTCGACGGATCCGCTTGAAGATGACATTTTTCAATATCGATAATTTTATCCCACATGCCCGGTTTGTGAAAGCCCAAGGCTGTTTTGTCGATGGTGTCATTCTTTTCGATTTCCGCCTGGGTCAACCAACGGTTGGACGAAAAAGAAAACTCCATTTTATTGCGGTAGAAATAGGGCTGTGTACATGCCATGATGGGCAAGGTTTTTTCGGGCGTTACTTTGCCTAGGCGCACGAGGTTTTCGCTGACTTCTTTTTCTTTAAATTTTAGTTGAGCGGTGTACTGCATGTGCTGCCATTTGCAACCTCCACAAAGGCCAAAATGCGTGCATACTGCATCGGTACGATCTTCCGAATAATGGTGGTAGTGGGTGATTTTTCCCTCGTAATAGCCTTTTCTTTTTCGGAAAGTAGTAATGTCTACAATGTCTCCTGGTACACCCTCGTTAAGGAAAATGGGTATCCCTTCGGCAGTCTTGGCCACGGATTTACCTTTAGCGGCTGTGTCTACAATGGTGCATTGATTGAATGATTGTTGTCTGTTTTTTCTGCCCATTGTGCAAAATTACGTTTAATTGGTTTTCATTTTGAAGGGAATGCAGAAATAATTGTAGTTTTATGGTGGATGATTTCTCTCCTGTATAATCAAGAAGGAATGGTTGAATTAATCACGCTGTAAATCTTTTCGAAATGGATCCTTCAGCACTATCGAAACAACAATATTATTTAGACAATGAGCATCGCTATGGTGCCCATGATTACCATCCACTCCCTGTTGTTCTTGCTCGGGGAGAAGGAGTTTACCTCTGGGATGTAGACGGGAAGAAGTATTTTGACTTCCTGTCGGCTTACTCTGCTGTCAACCAAGGGCATTGCCATCCCAGAATTGTTCATGCACTCACGACTCAGGCACAAACTTTAACGCTCACCTCACGGGCTTTTCACAACAATAAACTGGGCGATTATTTAAAATTCACCACCGAGTATTTTGGGTTTGAAAGTCTTCTTCCCATGAATACGGGGGCCGAGGGAGTCGAGACCGCTATAAAGATCACGCGTAAATGGGGACATGTCTTGAAAGGAATTCCCGAGGGTATGGCCAAAATTGTGGTGTGTAGAAATAACTTTCATGGGCGAACAACGACTATTATTTCGTTTTCTTCCGATGCCGGGTCGCATAATCATTTTGGCCCTCATACGCCCGGATTTGTTCCTATCCCGTTTGATGACCCTGCCGCCCTTGAAGACGTTCTTGCCAACGATCCCCACATCGCTGGATTTCTAGTAGAGCCTATTCAGGGTGAAGCTGGCGTGTATACCCCCGCGGATGATTATTTGAAAAAAGTACGGGCAATCTGTTCTAAACACAATGTTTTGATGATTGCCGATGAAATTCAGACTGGTGTGGCGCGAACGGGTTCATTGTTGGCTGTTTGTGGACAATGCAGCTGTGAAAACGCTTGCGAGCGTCAAGCCGATACCTATGTTCGTCCCGACCTCTTGATTTTAGGAAAAGCGCTAAGTGGTGGAGCTTATCCAGTCTCGGCGGTGTTGTCTGACCGAAAAATAATGGACGTCATTCAGCCCGGTCAACACGGAAGTACTTTTGGCGGAAACCCGCTGGGTACTACCGTTGCCATGGAAGCATTGGCTGTGGTTAAAGACGAACGACTGATGCAGAATGCCCGTCGTTTGGGACAAATTTTTCGGAAACAGATGCAAGCCTATATCGACCAAAGTCGTATCGTACAACTTGTGCGTGGGAAAGGCTTACTTAATGCTATCGTCATTAATGACCTCGAAGAGAGTGACACTGCTTGGAACATTTGTCTGCGCTTGCGTGACAACGGCCTCTTGGCCAAACCCACCCACGGAAATATTATCCGTTTTGCGCCCCCTTTGGTCATGACCGAAGAACAACTTCACCAATGCGTTGAGATCATCACAACCACCTTAAGAGAATTTGAACCTTAAAAGTGTCAACAATGAATGTCTATTTTGACAACGCGGCTACTTCCCCTTTACGTCCAGAGGTCATTCAATCCATGCATGAAGTGATGCAAGGATGTTTTGGAAATCCATCTTCGACCCATGGTTTTGGTCGAACGGCCAAAACACATATCGAATCGGCACGAAAAAGCATCGCCGCCCATTTTAATGCCCTTCCGCAAGAAATTGTTTTCACCTCTGGAGGAACAGAATCAAACAACATGCTGCTTCGCGCTGCGGTGGAAGACCTGGGTGTACAAACAATCATCAGTTCTAAAATTGAACACCACGCTGTGTTGCATACATTGGATCATTTGGCAAAGAAGGGAATTGAAATTTTATACGTTCCCATCCATGCCAACGGGCAAATATGTTATACAACGCTGCAGGAAATGTTGGCATCGTGTACGACGCGCGTTTTGGTGAGTTTGATGCATGTTAACAATGAGATTGGAACAGTACTAGATCTACCACGGGTGAGTAAGATGTGTCAAGAACATGAGGCACTTTTCCACACCGATGCTGTGCAGGGAGTAGGTCATTTTGAGATTGACCTTAGCGCCCTTCCTATCGATTTTTTATCAGCAGCGGCACACAAATTTCACGGTCCCAAAGGCATAGGATTTTCTTTTGTGCGACGCAATACAGGCATCAAACCATTTATTTTGGGTGGTGGACAAGAAAGGGGACTGCGTGCAGGCACCGAATCGGTTCACAATATTGTTGGGATGGCGAAGGCCTTGGAACTTTCATACGCTCATTTGGCCGAGGAAAGTCAACAAATTTCTGTATTAAAAGCGTATGCTCAATCGGCATTTCAAAAGCATTTTGAAGGCGTGCGTTTCAATGGCTGTTGTGATCAATCGACGCAGAGCACCTATACGCTTCTCAATGTTAATCTACCCATTCAAAAAGATAAAAGTGCACTATTGGATTTTCATCTCGATCTCAATGGAATCGCCTGTTCCAAAGGCAGTGCTTGCCAATCTGGGGCATCAACCGGTTCGCATGTGTTGAACGAAATCTTGACAGAAGACCAACTCAAGTATCCGTCTTTGCGATTTTCGTTTTCGATTTTCAATACCCAACAGGAAGTCGATTATTTGATTTCGACCATGAAAAAATTCATCACCGCTTAGGTTTTCGGTATACAGTAGCTGAAAATTGTTGTTTATTCCCTACACCATCGTTGGCTTCAAGAACAATGTTTAGCGTTGCACCATCAAAGTCAATGTCGTTAAAATCATAAGTCAGACGCTTGTCTTTGGGTTCGTGTTCCAGCAAGATCCATTTTCCATTAATGGTTCCTCTATAGGATTGAATGCCCGAAAAATCATCGTCCAATTCAAATTCTAGGTATTTGTAGTTGCTGATCCACTGCTCATTTCTAAAATTAAGCGGCTTTATCGTTGGGGGAAGACTGTCTTTGGCCAGCACATAGGTTCCTGGGTAGGCTGATCGGGTGTGCAAGGTGCTGTCTTTTTTGGTGGCCCAAACATAACTCAAACGGTTTTTTTCTTTTTTCGCCTTGGGATTATATTTGGCCAAGCACAGTTGTTGTCGACTGAGGCTGTCAAGGGTAGGAGAAAATCCAAACTTTAACTCAAACCCCTTGCGCTGTGGGAACTGCTCTGCCTCAATTTTCAGGGTATCTTTTTGCGCAACGATGGGTAAAGAAACAGGGCGGTAAAAACAGTTTTTTGGAATATAGACTTCGTGGTGATCATAGAGATACAAATAGTCTTTATCTGGAGAAATCGTATTTTCAGCGACCTTGACCTCTTCTGCGAAAGGTGCCGCAATGCCTTCGACATAAAAAACAATCTGTGTTTTGTTTTGGGCGTAATCTTTCAAGATGATTTTAACCTGATAAGATTTTCCCTCTTCAAAATCAATGTTCCCATCGGGCAATTCTTTGGAAATGAAACTGTATCCCACTCCATAGTCATTGAATAATTTTTGAATACGACGACGTTCTTCGCGGTAGGTGGCATAATCAATCAGGGCGTCAATTTTTTTTCCGTCAGAAAAATCGATGCGGTCAAAGGTATAGCCAAAGCGTTTCGACCCATTGACATATAATTCGGCGGAATACACTCCGTTGCGGTTGTAGCTTTGATCTTGTCGATCAAATAAACGAATGCCAAATCCAGTTTTTCCACCCATATTTTGAATATTGGCCACATAGGTACTATCGTTTTTTCTTCGCAAGGAAATTTCTTTTTTTGTTCCAGCTCCCCACCGTTGGATAGGGTATTGGTAGAGTCCTTGAACGATGGGTCGAATGGAGTCGGGGATGTCGAAATTCAATGCCAATGGATTCAAAGGTTTTTCCGCTTTGGTCTCGCGGATTTCAAAGTGTAAATGTGGCCCCATGGATCCACCCGTATTCCCCGAATAGCCAATGACCTCTCCTTGTTCGACGGTCATCTCTCCTTGAGGCAGAAAACGTTGGATAAGGAATTGTTCCTCGGCGTACTGTTGCGTCTTAATAAAAGCCTCAATTTTTGATGCAAATTTTTTCAAGTGGGCATAAACCGAAGTCGTGCCGTTTTCGTGCTCAATATACAAACACTTACCATAGCCCGAGGTTGCAATTTTAATCCGGCGGATGCTTCCAGATTGAATGGCTTTGACTTCGAACCCTTCTTTTCCCTGGGTTTTGATGTCAATCCCAGCATGAAAATGGGTAGGACGAAATTCGCCAAAGGTACCCGATAATTTGAGCGGTATGTCGAGTGGGGGAGTCGCTTCTTGCCCAAAAACAAAGACAGACGAGAGTAATATGATCCAAAATCGCATAGAAACGAAGATAAATTTTTATTTCTTTTTTTCAGGCCAAGGGCCTAACGAAAAAAGATAGAGAAAGGATTTATTCGATAGAACGCCCCGTAAGATCGTGGGGAAGATGTTTGTGTGGATAAGGGTGTTGCTCTCGCGTACAAAACATTCCCAAGTTATTGCCGTACTCAAAGCGGAAATCAATCCGATCCATGATGGAATTGAAGTTTTTTAACACCGCAATACTGTCTCCCAATACAAGGGTGGCGTCGCCCGTTTCCTTTACTTTTCCCGCGTAGGTGTAGACCATCACCTCACTGTCGATCACTGTTTTAAAAATCAATTCGAATTGATTGTCTGTTGTAAACGTTAATGCATCTACATAACAGCGGTTTGGGCCCTCTTGGGCCACCTTTCGATTAAGTTTCCATTTTCCAACTGTCTCATCCATGGGGAGGGTTGGGAAAAGAAGTAAAAAGCTTACGAAAAGAATACGTAATCCATTCATTTTTTTAATTTGTTGTGTGTGGTGGTACTTCTTTGAGTGTGGTCAGATCTATTTCTTTTAGAAATGGAGGGTTTTCAGTTTCTCCTTCCGAGCTGATCCAAATTTTTCCTTTGTCGTCGATCACCACCGCTTCCACTTGTGCATTGTCATAGGGCAGTTGGTAACGTTTCATGTCAATGTTTTCTGGCATACTTGTCGAAAAGTTTTCGAGCGAAAAAATGTACTGGGTAAAATCAGGGAGATAGCCTGTTAAAATCACACGATTATTTTTCACATCGTAGTCCCCTCCGGTGATCAAGCAGTGCACGTCGAGACTCCACCGAGGTGAAAGCGTGTATTCTCCTCCGGTTTTGGGTAGCAGGTAGAGTTCTGTTGTTTGTTTTTTTCGATTTTTGGAAAATATCAAGAGCGAATCCTTGTACGCCACCAATGCTTCCGCATCGTATTTGTTTTTCTTTTTTTTCTTGAATTTTTTTTGTGGGGCATACCGTAGCCGTATAGAATCTTGCAATTCAAATTGATGATTGGTGATGTAGATGGTCAAGTCTTTCCGGGTGGCGTAGTTATTCCCTGTGTCGGCAATGTAGTAATGCAAACTGTCTTGGCTCATGTCTTCCCAATCGCGGTTAATCGCCCCTTTGATTTTGTGCTTGGCAACAATCTCACCGGTGGCCGAAAATTCGAACAAACGTGCTTTCCCCCCCGAATCATTTAAGGTGAGAAAGTTTTGTCCAAAGGTCGCTAGACCAGAAGTTTCTCTAATCTTTTTGGGCAATTGAACGGCTCCCTCGGGAACGCTAGCTCTGTTGCACCCCAAAAGAAGCAGAGCTGCGCAAAGGCTATAGGTATATTTTTGCATGTTGGTTGTTTGTGCTCTCAATGTACAATCTTTCTGTCTTTATAACACCACCAAAAAAAATAAACATGCTCAACGAGTCGGAATTGATTACATTTAAGTTATGGATAATCCGTTCAATTTTTGTTTGATGCCTTCTCTTTACGGCTATACTAAAGTTTATGACCCCAACACACCATTTTTTGCACAGATCAATGCTCCATCCGGAACCAGTTATTTGATTGAAGTCAACAGTCCAGCGAAGGCGTCTAAAGTAGCGTTTCTATGTCGCGGCATTCAGTTACTCACGCCTACATCGCTTCATGCGGTAGGGATTACCGCCAAAGTTTCCGCAGTACTAGCACAACACAAGGTGCCCTGTAATGTGATTGCAGGACTTGAGCACGACTATTTTTTTGTTCCACATGCACAAGCTGAAGAGGCTTGCGCACTGCTGAATCGAGAATTGGGTGAGAAGAATTCACATGGTTAACGCAGCGTTTTCTTGGTCTAACAGCACAGCCAAGACCAATTCTCCCTGCTAGGTTGGGGATTAAAAATCTGTTAAAAATCCGTTGAATCTAAAATGCATTCATACCCTAAGGGTTTTTTTTCCTACCTTTGAATAAGGAGCAACGAAGCGACCATGCAAGACTCAAATCAACGTGTTGTGGACCTCGAAAAAAATGTTGTCTTACTGCTCAACAAGCTAAAAGACAATCATTATGCCATCGAAAGTTTACAGGCCCAGCTGGCCCAAAGCACGCAACAGTGTAGCACACTCGAAGCGGATAACAACGCCTTGAAGAAAGAAAATGAGTCTCTCGCCGTGGCCAATTCATTGCTTGGCAGTAACAAAAGTAATGCGACAACCAAACATAAAATCAATGCCCTGATACAACAAATCGATGCCTGCATCGACCAATTGCATCAAATGGCATAAACGAATTATGAGTGAATTGCTAAAAATTAAATTGACGATTGCCGACCGGGTGTATCCCCTTTCGGTGGCTCCCGAACAGGAGGAAGCCCTTCGCGCATCGGCCAAAAAAATTGAAGCAATGATCAAACAGTTGGAACAAAACTATGCAGTGCGTGACAAACAAGACGTATTGGCCATGTGTGCCTTGCAATACGCCACCGAGTTGGAGCAGCACCGCAAAAATGAGAAAGAAAGTAGTGCCCATACCACTGCAACAATCGATCAGCTCAACAGTATGATCGAAGAGCATATGGCCACTTTCTGATGCGTTCATTCAAATAGAATACACTACTGCCTGTATTGGTTTACTTTTTTGATAAACTCAACGAACTTTTTTTTAAAAGAGGTGAGTCCATATGGTAAAAGCAAGCTGCTAAAAGCAGATCCTTGATCCATAGGTTAGCCGCAATCCTGTAATATTGGAGTTTATTCAAAATCCTAAACTGGTGCAGGCTTTTTTAATTTAATTACTCAAATTATGACAACAATATTTATTATCATCAGTGCTGTCGCCGGGGGAGTCCTTGGTATCGTGGGGGTGCAGTTGGTTCAACGTAACCAGTCCCAGAGCCGAATGAAAAAAAGCGAACAACAGGCCAAGCGCATCATCAAAAAAGCGCACCAAGAGTCTGACCGCATCAAAAAAGATAAAATGCTACAAGCCAAAGAAAAATTTATCGAACTGAAGGCTGAGCACGAAAAAGTAATCTTTAACCGCGAGAAAAAAGTCAATGAGGTCGAAAAGCGTTTGCGCGAAAAAGAAAACAATCTGAACAAAGAGCTCGCACGAAATAAAAATGCGAACGACCGTTTGGAACAAAAGGCCAATAACATGGATCAGCGGATCCAAAATCTCGATCGAAAACGCAGTGAGCTCGAAAAAGCGCAAAAAGACTATCAAGAACAGTTGGAAGTCGTCTCTGGACTTAGTGCTGAAGAAGCAAAAAAACAATTGGTGGAATCCCTGCAAGACGCCGCACGAACAGATGCCATGTCCTTCATCCAAAAGTCGATTGAAGAGGCCAAGTTATCGGCCGAACAGGAAGCCAAAAAAATCATCATCAACACCATCCAACGTATAGGAACGGAGGAAGCCGTTGAGAACTGCGTGTCGGTATTCAATATAGATTCCGACGATGTCAAAGGACGCATCATTGGTAGAGAGGGAAGAAACATCCGTGCCATCGAAGCTGCAACAGGGGTTGAGATTATCGTCGATGACACTCCAGAAGCCATCATTCTGTCTTGTTTTGATTCTGTCCGACGTGAAATCGCTCGTCTTTCATTGCACCGTTTGGTGACCGATGGTCGTATTCACCCTGCACGCATTGAAGAAGTGGTGCGCAAAACCACCAAGCAAATCGAAAACGAAATTGCAGAAGTAGGGAAACGTACCGTTATCGATTTAGGTATTCACGGTTTAAGTCCCGAATTGATCAAGATGGTTGGGCGGATGAAGTACCGTTCTTCTTACGGGCAAAATCTACTGCAACACTCCCGTGAAGTAGCGAAACTTTGTGGTGTAATGGCATCAGAATTAGGGATCAATCCAAAATTAGCCAAACGGGCAGGTCTTCTGCACGACATTGGGAAAGTGCCCGAAGAAGAAACAGAAGTGCCTCATGCCATCTTAGGGATGCAGTGGGCCGAAAAACACGGGGAGAAACCCGAAGTGTGTAACGCCATTGGTGCCCACCACGACGAAATTGAAATGACCTCTCTTTTGTCACCCATTGTACAAGTGTGTGATGCGATTTCTGGAGCTCGTCCCGGCGCTCGCCGTCAAGTTTTGGATAGTTATATTCAACGACTAAAAGACTTGGAGAAAATTGCCTATGACTTTAATGGAGTCAATAAAGCCTATGCCATCCAAGCAGGGCGCGAATTACGTGTTATTGTCGAAAGCGAAAAAGTATCGGATAACCAAGCGGCAGAATTGTCCTTTGAAATTTCACAGAAAATTCAAACCGACATGACCTATCCCGGGCAAGTGCGCGTGACGGTCATTCGTGAGACCCGTGCGGTGAATGTTGCCAAGTAGATCTTAGACACCAAGTAAGTTATAGAGTACTCCTGCAGCAACAGCTCCGCAGAGGGGGGCTAGGATCGGGATCCAACTGTATCCCCAGTCGGGGTTTTTGTTGGGCCGAGGCAGTAAGGCATACAAAAGGCGAGGACCAAAATCCCTTGTGGGATTAATTGCATAGCCAGTAGTACCTCCCAAACTCATCCCAATGACCCAGACCAGAATAGCCACAGGGAGCGATTCGAGCGATCCGATACCAAAATTTTGGATGTCACTGCCAACGATTTCAATGGATGGAGAAACGAGGAAAAAAATCCCAAAGACCAAAATAAAGGTGCCGAGGAATTCGCTAAAAAAATTGTTTTTAAAATTTCGAATGGCTGGGCCTGTACAAAAGGTGCTTCGGACTGCGTCTTCATCCGTGGTCAGTCGATAGTGATCAATGTAAAATAAATAGGCCAAACCACTCCCTAACATGGCACCCAACAGTTGTGCACCAAAGTAAATGGGAACCAAATCCCATGCAAATTTCCCAACAACAGCCAACCCTACGGTAACGGCAGGGTTGAGGTGTGCACCACTGAATTGCCCCACCACATACGCCCCTACAAAGACTGCAAACCCCCAAGCGGAAGTGATCAACACCCATGGCGTTTGTCCTTCACCAATGGTGTTTTTAAGGTTCACGTTGGCCACAATCCCTTGACCCAAGAGTAGAAGTAAAGCGGTGCCGATAATTTCAGCAATGAATGGTGTCATCATGATAATTGGTAGTTTTTTGCAAGTGTTCTAAATGTATCGAGTTGTTCTTTTTCCCAGTCTTTGCCTTTGTGGAGCACTTTGGCGAAAATTGTAGCGACTTTTGGGGCAATTTTCAACGTCTCTTCCGCATTGAGGAAAAGGGCCCTAGTGCGCCGTGCGAGCACATCTTCAAGGGTCATGGCCATTTCTTCTTCCGCCGCCCAGACAATCATGTTTTTGGTAATGTGTAAATCCGTGCTTAGAGACGTATTTCCCTCCGCATCCAAGCGTAAAATCTTGTCAGTATCTGCCCCATAAACGTGCATGGGGTTTTCCCAATTGGCGTTGTAGTCATAGCCATGGATGGGTAGGTTCTGGGTGATACACGCTCTTTCGGGGAGTCCCCCCACCGATTGAGCAGTATTGACAAGGTCCTCAGCCATTTTTCGGTAAGTGGTCCATTTTCCACCCAAGATGCTCACCAAGCCGCTAGTGCTTACCGTTACTTTGTGATGACGTGATATTTCCTTGGTGGCTTTGCTATCATCTTCGGGAGCGGCCAAGGGGCGCAGCCCTGCAAACACACTTTTTACGTCCGTACGGGTGGGAGGCATGGTCATGTAGGTGCCGGCATTCTCAAGGATAAAATCAATTTCTTTGACAAGGGCTTGCGGTTCATCGGCTGGTGCCTCGATCAAGGTATCGGTGGTGCCCACAACAACATAATCATTCCACGGAACGGCAAACAATACTCTTCCATCGGTGGTGTGTGGCACCATGATGGCGTGTGGCCCGTTGAGGAACTTTTTTTCTAGGACAATGTGTACCCCCTGACTGGGGACAATGAGTTTTCTTTTCTTGGGTTCATCCATTTGAATGATTGCATCCGAAAAAACGCCTGTGGCATTCACAACAACTCTGGCATCAATGCTGTATTCTTCGCCTGTTAACGCATCACAAGCCTTGACCCCGGTAATCATCCCGTTCTCTTTTTTCAGATCTGTTACAGCAAAATAATTGATCAAACTTGCTCCGTGGTTTTCGGCGGTTTGTGCCAAGCTGATGGCCATTCTCGCATCGTCAAACTGTCCGTCGTGATAGATCACGCCACCACGCAATCCTTTGGTTTGAACATTGGGAATGAGCTCAATGGCTTCCTCTCGGTCGAGTAGGGTCGATGGACCGAGGCCTAATTTACCCGCCATCATGTCGTAGATTTTTAATCCAATCCCATAAAAGGGGCTGTTCCACCAGTCATAGGAGGGAATAACAAAGCTTAGGTCTTGCACCAAATGCGGGGCATTTTTCCGCATGATTCCTCGTTCTTTTAGGGCTTCGATCACCAAAGAGACATCACCGTTTTGGAGGTATCTGACACCGCCATGCACCAGCTTTGTACTGCGCGATGAAGTCCCTTTGGCGAAGTCGTTTTTTTCCAACAACAATGTTCTGTAACCTCGACTCGCGGCGTCAACGGCAGCACCAAGTCCCGATGCACCTCCTCCGATAATCAAGACATCCCAAGGCTTTTTGCGTTGCTGTACTTTTTTTAAATGACTTTTTCTTTTCACAGGTTTTTTATTGAATGATTTTTTGGATTCGATTTTCCCAGAGCGTTATCGCCCGCTTGCTCTTTTCCTGTGGTTGTGGTGAAAAGCGTTTATTTTCTTTCCACAGGGTTTTTAGCTCATCAATAGTGTTCCAATATCCTACGGCAAGGCCTGCAAAAAATGCAGCGCCAAGGGCGGTTGTTTCTGTGGTGTCTGGGCGTACGACGGTGCTTTGCAATAAGTCGGCTTGAATTTGCATAAGGAGATTGTTGTTACTCGCTCCGCCGTCCACTTTTAGCGTATCAAAATTGACTCCAGCATCTTTTTGCATTTCGATGATAATGTCACGGGTTCTCAAGGCAATGGCCTCAAGCGCTGCTCGGGCAATATGCCCTTTTTTCGTTCCGCGGGTAATGCCCATGATGGCACCGGTGGCTTCGGGATCCCAATAGGGGGCGCCCAGTCCTGACAGTGCTGGAATGAAGGTGACCCCGCCGTTGTCTTCGACCGTTTCTGCCAATGCTTCAATGTCACTGGCGTTTTCAATGATCTGAAGTTGATCGCGCAACCACTGCACCAAAGCACCCGCAATGAAGACACTTCCTTCCAATGCATAGGTTGTTGCGCCATTGATTTGCCAACCAATGGTGGTGAGCATTTTGTTGTTTGATTTCACGGCATTCTCGCCTGTATTCATAATACAAAAACAGCCTGTGCCGTAGGTGTTTTTCACATCGCCAGGAGAGGTGCACAATTGTCCAAAGAGGGCGGACTGCTGGTCGCCCGCAATTCCACTAATGGGGATGGCATGACCGAGTAGGGCGGCGTCCGTATGGCCCACTTTTTCCGAGGAACTGACGACTTCTGGAAGAAGTCCTGCAGGAACGTCAAGGACATCCAACAAGGCTTGATCCCAAGAGAGATCGTGAATGTTGTACAGCAGTGTTCTACTGGCATTGGTTACGTCTGTTACGTGCACTTTTCCGTGGGTAAGTTTCCAGATTAGCCAAGTGTCGATGGTCCCAAAGGCAAGTTCCCCTGCTTCGGCGCGTTGACGCAGGTGTGGGTCTTGATCCAAAATCCATTTGATTTTTGTTCCCGAAAAATAGGCATCTAAGACCAACCCTGTTTTCTGAAGAAATAGATCGGCATGTGCATTCAATTGAGCACAAATTCCGGCTGTTCTTCGGTCTTGCCATACAATGGCACGATGTACCGGTTCCCCTGTTTGCCGATCCCAAATTACGGTGGTCTCACGCTGGTTGGTAATTCCAATGGCGGCAATGTCTTGAGCGGAGAGTTGAGCTTTTTCAAGAACATTTTTTAAGGCACCCAATTGAGTTTCCCAAATCTCGTTGGCATCGTGTTCGACCCAACTCTCTTGTGGAAAATACTGCGGAAATTCCTTTTGCGATACAGCAATTTGGTGTCCTTTTTGATCAAAAATGATGGCTCGAGAACTTGTGGTTCCAGCGTCTATGGCTAAAATGTATGACATGCAATGTTTTTAATATTCTAATAAAGATATTCTCCAAAATATTAAATTATTTGTCGCTTTCCTATTTTGTGGTGGATATTTGACGTTTAATGCATCACTTTACTAATAAAATGATAGCGCCCAGGGCTGTCAAAAAGAGGATCATTTTTCGATAGTGGACTTCTTTGATGCGTTTGACCAAGCGAACACCAGTGACCAAACCCACCAGGAGAAAAGGAAGGAATTGCATGCTTGTTTGAAACGAATTGATTTGAATGGTTTTCCATACCCAAATGTGAAAAGGAACTTTGAAAAGGTTGATCAGAAAGAACACATATGCGGAGGTGCCAATAAAGCTGTTTTTTGGCAGGCGCATGGCCAAAAAATAAATGTTGGTTACGGCTCCCGCCAAGTTGCCAATCATTGTTGTGAACCCCGCCAAAACCCCAATTGCACTTCCAAAACCCCAATGGGTGGGTACTTTTTTTAGCGGAAATTGTTCGAGGTAGATCAGTAAGGTCGTGGTCAATAAAATCAGGATTCCCATCCCTGTTTTAAAGGCGTCTTCATCCAATAGTTCACCGCCATAGGTACCGAGAATCACTCCCAGCGCCATCCATGGTAGGAGTAAAAAAACATAGTTCCAGTGGGCGTATTTTTTGTAATAAAGTATGGCGAAAATATCGCCACAAATCAACAGCGGCATCAAGATACCCGTCGACTCTTTTGCGCCAAAGGCAAAGACAAAAAGCACAACAATAAAAACGGCAATGCCTTTTACGCCGGCTTTGGCTATGCCCAACAAAAACGCACCCAAGGCTGCAAGAAAAAAACTGAAAGGGTCAACAAATAGGTCATTCATTCTGGTGCAATATTACGCCTAATCCAGCGTAAAACCCGATATTTGTACATCAAAACACGACTATTGAAGGCACTTCACCCTTCCATTCGGTATATGATTTTGAGCACAATGGCGTTTGCCTTTATGAATGGGATCATTAAATATTTGGTGCACTTCCCCACCTTTGAATTAGTATTTTTTCGGTCTTTGGGTTCTTTGTTTCTAACGGCTGGAGTATTGCGTTCTAATGACATTTCTTTTCGTCCCAATCGACCATTTTTATTGATTTTTCGCGGTATACTTGGCGTAACATCCATGTCTTTGTTTTTTGCGGCCGCCCATTACATTCCCATTGGGTCTGCAGTGACTATTCGCTATATCTCCCCCTTGTTTGCTGCAGTGCTTGCTGTTTGGTTGCTGCGGGAGCGCGTTTTACCATTACAATGGTTGTTCTATTTCTTGGCCTTTGTCGGGGTGGTATGCATCAAGGGGTTCGATGCGCAAGTCAATACCTTAGGCATAGTGTTGGCCATCTTGGCTGCTTTTTTTAGTGCCTTAGTTTATTTAGTCATCACCAAGATAGGGGATGACGATCACCCACTTCGTGTGGTCTTTTTCTTTATGCTCATTGCGGTATTCACCGGTTTTGCTGGCAGCTTGACTTTTGGATGGGTAATGCCCAACTCAATGGAATTTATTCTGTTACTGTTGTTAGGGATCTTTGGTTATTTTGGCCAGCTTTACATGACCAAAGCATTCCAACAAGGAGAAGCAAGTAGTGTCGCACCAGTCAAATATGTTGAAGTCATCTTTACCTTGGGGGTCGGTATTTTTATATTTGATGAAGTCTATCCCTTTCTCAGTTTATTGGGAATGTTTTTAATCGTTGGAAGCCTTACAGCCAGTGTGTTGTATAAAAACCATCGACGCGTAGAAGTATAAATTGTTTTCATTTCACCCTTTGCAACGGCTTTGAGGGGATCAAAAGAATATTTTCTATCTTGTGGTAAAACTATAGATATGCGCGATTTAAAGTACTTGTTTGCCTATACCGTTCCGTTGGCTACATGGGTTTCGATTACATCACAAGGGTGGCTTACCTTTGCAGCACCCATTTATGCGTTCATTTTTATTCCCATTTTAGAGGTGTGTTTGGCCGAGTTTGATCGTCCCTACAGCGCGAAAGAAAAATCTCAGCGTTCGGCCAATGTTATTTTTGATGTCCTGCTCTACCTCAATATCCCTTTTGTTTTTGGATTACTTGGGTTGGGGTTATGGACATTGTTCGAAGGTACTTTTACGCTTGTCGAACAAGCAGGAATGATTTTATCGCTCGGTATTCTTTTAGCGACCAACGCCATCAATGTTGCCCATGAACTCGGGCATCGGACCAATGCTGTAGATCGCAGTTTGTCTAAATTGTTGCTTTTACCCTGTTTGTACATGCATTTCTATTTGGAACATAATTTTGGACACCATAAAAATGTAGCTACCCCTGACGATCCAGCGACTTCCCGTCGCAATCAGACGGTTTACGCTTTTTGGGTGCGTTCGGTTATTTTGCAGTACCGCAACGCATGGCAGATACAAATGCAGTTGTTGCGGCAAAAAAATCATCCTTTTCTATCGGTCAACAATGATATGTTGTGGTACACGCTTTTTCAGGGGATCTACCTTTGGGGACTGTTTTTGTGGCTCGGTCCTTTTGGTTTAGGCGTAGGGCTTGTTGTCGGAATGATTTCTTTTTTATTTTTAGAAACCATCAACTACATTGAACATTATGGCTTGTTGCGTGCAAAAACCACCTCCGGTCGATATGAGCGGGTGCAAACGCATCACTCTTGGAATTCCAATCACACTGTGGGTAGAATTGTTTTGTACGAGTTGACCCGTCACAGTGATCATCATTTTAAGGCGAATAAAAAATACCAGATTCTTGAAAATAAAACCGAAAGCCCTCAGTTACCTTTTGGGTATCCGACGGCTATTCTCGTGGCCATGGTTCCTCCACTTTGGTTTTGGATCATGAATCCGCGTTTGGAGCAAATTAAAGCGCTCCCCACTGTATAATTCATTTTTAGGCTGAATATTTTGCTTTAAAGAGAATCTTTATGCTGCTCTCTTTTTTATTTAGAAAAAGATGGTACATTGTGTAAAGGTTCTACTATCTCTTTTGAATTTTTAATCTATTGATTTGCAGTATTTTGAGAAGAAGTGTAGGTCTGTTATCTTGAATTAATTAAATTAAAATTAAATAAAATGGATTTTTTACTGGCCGAAGAACATAAAATGATACGAGACGCTGCAAGGGATTTTGCAAAAAAGGCGAAAGTTGGCGTCATTGAGCGCGATACCCGAATGGCCTATCCCACCGAGATTGTCAACGAAATGGGATCATTGGGTTTTATGGGCATCATGACCGATCCTGTTTATCAAGGAAGTGGTCTCGATACCTTGTCCTATGTTTTGGTGATGGAGGAATTGTCTAAAGTCGATGCCAGTGCTTCAGTCATCATGAGTGCGCACAATTCTCTGGTACTCTATGGAATAGAGGCATTTGGTTCTGAAGACATCAAAAATAAATACCTCCCAGATCTCGCTTCTGGAAAAACCATTGGGTGTTTTTGCTTGTCTGAGCCCGAAGCTGGGAGTGATGCTACAAGTCAAAAAACCACGGCCATTGACTGTGGTGATCATTACCTGCTGAACGGAGTAAAGAATTGGATCACCAATGGAGGAAAAGCTGGTGTGCATGTGGTGATCGCTCAAACTGATCGTGAAAAGGGTCACCGTGGCATCAATGCATTTTTGGTAGAAGCCAATTGGCCCGGGGTGTCTGTGGGAGAAAAAGAAGATAAGCTGGGGATTCGTTCTTCCGATACGCATTCGATCAGTTACAACGATGTAAAAGTCCCCAAAACCCATCGATTGGGTCCCGATGGTTTTGGATTTAAGTATGCGATGAAAACCCTTGAAGGTGGACGTATAGGTATTGCAGCACAAGCACTTGGAATTGCAGCCGGTGCCTACGAATTGGCGGTAGAATACGCCAAAATTAGAAAGGCGTTTGGAAAACCCATCATCGAGCATCAAGGCGTGGCCTTCAAATTGGCGGAAATGGCCATGGAAATTGAATCGGCGAGAATGCTGGTCTACCGTGCGGCGGTGCTGAAAGATCAAGGAATGCCTTACGGATATGCCAGTGCCATGGCCAAACTAAAGGCTTCGGAAGTAGCCATGCAGGTTACTGTAGAAGCGGTACAGGTGCATGGCGGCAATGGATACGTCAAAGAATACCACGTGGAGCGTTTGATGCGCGACGCCAAAATCACCCAGATTTATGAGGGCACCTCTGAAATTCAGAAAATCGTTCTTTCTCGCAATATTGCGCAGGGAGAAGTTCAATTGCCGATATGATACTCTGCATAGGGTGCAAGGAATGGAATTCGATGTTGGATGCAACAAAAAAAAGACTTCAGTGCAGCTGAAGTCTTTTTTTTGTTTTTAGTAGCGAGAGGGAGACTTGAACTCCCGACCTCCGGGTTATGAATCCGACGCTCTAACCGGCTGAGCTACCTCGCCATTTTTTGTGGTGGCAAATATAATAAAAAACACACAAAAGAGCTGAGTTCACCCCACTAAAAAAAATCTAAATAGCCCGACGAAATATATTTTTTTCAATATATTGTACGCATAACAAAAGTTGCATGTCCACAAAGATTCCCTTCTCTATTGAGTTTGATTTTCACGCTTCACCGCAGTTGCTTTTTCAATATCTTTCAACCCCTTCGGGCCTGTCAGAGTGGTTTGCCGACAACGTCAATTCTCGTGGCGAAGATTTTACCTTCATCTGGGATGACAGTGAAGAATATGCCAAGTTACTGCAGAAAAAAACAAATGAGAAAGTACGCTTTCGGTGGATGAATGATGAAGAAGATCAAGATGATTATCATTTTGAATTTTTCATTCAAGTTGATGAAATCACCAAGGACGTGTCTTTGATCGTTTCCGATTTTGCGGAAGAAGACGAAATCGATGAAGCCAAGATGCTTTGGGAAAACCTCATTGGGAGTCTGAAGCAAGTTCTAGGGGCGAGTTAAGCGATGCATTCGATACAAGGAAAAATTTATCGGCAGTTGAACGATGTTCCTGAGCAATTTCTTGTTGCATTTACATCGCATGCCAATCTGTCTGAAAAAATCAGAATTCGGGAGGGTAAAATTCTTTTTTGGGAAGAGCACTATTTTCACCTTATCGCCGCGATGCGGATTCATCGTATGGAAATTCCAATGGAATTCACCATGGAATCCATGCAAGATCAACTGCTGCAATTGTGTAACGCAAATGTGGGCGACCGCCTCTTTTCGGGTGTGATTACTATCCGTGTAGCAAAAAGTAAAGTCCCATCATCAGTCCGTCCTACGTCTGAAACTTTTTTTTGGCTTTCCATTGATGCGCTTTCTCCTGATTTCTCATTAGAGAAATCATCCCTTCCTATTGACCTCTATAAGGATCATTACTGTCTTTCAGGGCTCTATCAAAACATGACTTCGCTACAGACCAACTGGTCTTCCATGGCATGGGTCTATGCCCATGAAAATGGTTTTTCCGATCTCGTTGTGCTCAATGAAAATAAGCATATTCAGGGCAGTTTAATGGGCCACTTATTCATTGTCAATGGCACTAAAATTTCAACGCCATCGGTAAACGACGGGGCGATAAAGTCTGTGTATCGAAAAAAAATGATTGATTGCATCGAGGTCGCAACCGATTTCACCATCGAAGAAGTGAGTTTGACTCCTTTCGTATTGCAACGTGCCGACGAGTTATTTGTTCTTGAAAACGCTGTCGCCCTGCATCAAATCACTGCGTACAGAAAAAAACAATATACCCAAACCACCACCCAAGCGTTGTTTTCAACTTTTCAAAGCAGCTTGGCCAACTAGTTGTATTTTGGGTTTTGTGGGGTGTTTGCCCAAAGCGCAACTTCTCCTTCCTCTTTTCTTAAAGCCATTGGCCATAATCTTGTAATCGGTTGTTCAAACAGGTCGTGGTAGGCTGCTGATGATTGTACAAGCCAGCTCCCTTGTTTGATTTCGTTGGCTAATTGTAGTGTCTCCCAACCGCTATACCCCAAGAAAAAGCGACTGTTTTGCGCATGGAGTTTCCCCGATTGTACGGCTTTCAAGGCTTGTTCTACGTCGCCACCAAAATAGATGTTTTGCCCCACAGCTTTTGCACTGGGAAGGATTTGATCGCCGTAGTGGATGAAAAACAAATGATCGTTGTCTACAGGCCCGCCGTGGTAAACGGGAATCTCTACCGTGATTTCGGGAACAAGTTCTGCGAGCGAGTAGGTCAATGCATGATTGAGGATGAAACCAATGGGCGATTCATTTATTGAAGAGCACATTAAAATAACAGCACGGTGGAAAGTTTCATCGCCCAGTAGAGAGGGATGGGCGATCAGTAGGTTGTTTTTTGGTTGGATGGTTGCCATGTTTAAATATAAAGCAAAAAAAAATCTCCATGCGGAGATTTTTTTTTTAAGACAATACAGGATAGCTTAGTTCACTGAACCAGATAAGTCAGCTCCTGCTTTGAATTTAACGACTTTCTTGGCTGCAATCTTGATGGTTTCACCAGTACGTGGGTTACGACCTTCACGAGCAGAACGCTCAGAGACAGACCATGAACCAAATCCAACAAGAGAAACACGACCTCCACCTTTAAGGGCGGTTCCAACGTTTCCTAAGAAAGATTCTAGCGCTTTTTTTGCTGCAGCTTTTGAGATGCCAGCATCAGCTGCCATTGCATCGATTAATTCAGTTTTGTTCATAATTAATGTTTTTAATTGCGTTAAGACTTCTACAAATATATAGGCTTTATCAAAAGAGCAATGGAAAAGCGCATGAAATCCCTATGATTGTTGATAAGTATAATTTTTTGTTTATAAAATCAACCGTCTACTGTGTCGCTTGCCCCAAAACTAAAGCCGTTCAAGGCTTCCTTGGCCATCATTCGGCGTTTGTTGGGCAGTTGAATTTCATGACAAA
>WTJN01000119.1:28924-43491 GCA_011526265.1 Candidatus Arcticimaribacter sp.
GCTCCGGTATCGATTTTTTCATCGATCAAAAAAGTGGTGATCCCCGTTGTTTTTTCTCCGTGGATGATCGCCCAGTTGATGGGGGCCGCACCGCGATAGTTGGGCAAAAGCGAAGCATGCAAGTTAAATGTTCCGCGTGGGGGCAATGACCATACTTCTTTGGGGAGCATACGAAATGCGACCACGACAAATACATCGGCGTTCCATGCGGCTAAATCCGCGATAAATGCAGGGTCTTTTAATCGCTCGGGTTGCAAGATCGGCAATCCCGCAGCAAGTGCATGGGTCTTTACGGCAGAAGCGTTCAACTTTTTTCCACGTCCAGCAGGTTTGTCCACATTGGTGACAACTCCCACCACTTCATGATCACTTTCCATGATCCCTTTTAGGGCAGTAACAGCAAAATCTGGGGTTCCCATAAACACAACACGTAAACTCATTTGATCAAATATTTTTCGAAAGCATTTTTTTCTACAGCGCCCGCTTCGATCATTTCAAACAGGGCTTCTGCCATTATTGTTGGATCAATTGTGGGCAAAGATAGTTTAAGTTCTTGGGCGCTCATGGGGTTTTGACCGAGCTTTTTTTTGATTTGAAGAACAACTTCTTTACGGTTGGGACGGTTCTCCTGTGCACAAGAAGTCGCATTGCAAGCCCTGCAAGCACGGGTAGATTTTTCTCCAAAGTAAGTTAAAATCAATTGCTGCCGGCAGCGCTTATCTTGTTGTGCAAAAGCAATCATGGCTTTTACTTTTTCTGTTTTCACCTGTGCGAGCTGTTTTCTTTCGCGCAACAAATCCCGCAATACGTAGGGTTCTTCTCTCGGAACACCTCCTGTCAATTCGGTGTCGTATTGGGTGTAGTGAAAATCGATCATTTCTTGTTGATCCCATTGCTGTAGATAATGTAGTACTGCACTAAAATCAAGTCCTGTTTTTTGAACAATCGCGTTCAAGTCGACCGCAATTGAAAAATCAAAAATACCCGGATACTTTCGAATCAACGCCGCCATGATCAAGGCTGCGCTGTGGGTGGTGTGTTCAAGGGCGTATTGCCATTTTTTCGGTGAAATATTGATTTGTATATCGGCGCGGTATTGACTTTTTTGAGCGCGGTAAAAAATCCCATATTGGTCAAACAGTTGCCAACACTGATCGACTTGTTTTGGTGGTAATTGATAGCGTTGACAGAATGTAGAAAAAGACAATTGCCAGGTTTGATCTGTTCCTTCTCCGTGCGCAATATTGAGGTAATTACAAAGGTGTTTGTAACAGGTTTTTATTAACTCCTCGTTGGGAAAGCGGTCGATGTATAAGCGTTTCGCCCTTGCGGCATCGTTAGCAGAGTACAACAGAATGGCCTTGGCGCTTTTCCCATCTCTGCCAGCACGTCCTATTTCTTGATAATAATCTTCAAGACTGGGAGGAAGATGAAGATGAATCACCGTACGAATATTTGATTTGTCTATCCCCATGCCAAAAGCGCTGGTCGCCACCATGATTTGTTCGGGTTCCTCTTGCCATGCGCGAACGCGGTCGGCTTTTTCTATTGCCGATAGCCCCCCATGATAATAGGCAGCCGAGAACCCGTTGTGCTTCAAGAATGTTGCAACTTCTTCGGTGGTTCTTCTCTGGTTGACGTAAACAATGCCCCCTTCTTTTGAGTGGGCAAAGAGGCGGAGTAGATCCCCCATTTTATCTTCTGTTCTCATCACCTGGATCGCAATATTTTCACGGGCAAAAGAAGAGCGAAATATTTTTTGATCTCCGAGATGCAACACCCGTTGTATGTCTTGGGTAACGTTGTGGGTTGCTGTCGCGGTAAGGGCCAGCAGGGGAGTGTCCGGGAGTAATTTTCGCAGACGTTCGATCTTTAGAAAAGCGGGTCGAAAATCATTTCCCCACTGCGAGATACAGTGAGCTTCATCAACCGCGATCATTCCAATATTTAGGTCGTGAATCCGTTGTTGAAAGAGGAGGTTTTGTGCTTTTTCGGGGGTAATGTAGAGTAGTTTGTATTTTCCAAATGCGGCATTGTCCAGTTGTTTGTCGAGCGATTGTTTATTGTCAAAAGCCATGCTCTTGATTCCCCGCTGATTGGCCTGAAGAACTTGATCGTGAATCAATGAAAGTAGGGGAGAAAGGACCAGTACCGGCCCTTGCAAAAGGAGGGATGGAAGTTGATAGCAAAGGGATTTACCCCCACCCGTGGGAAGAAGTGCAAACGCATCATGACCCGATAGGACGTGAGAGCAAATTTCTTCTTGGAGTGGCCGAAAACGATCTACCTTCCAAAAGCGTTTCAGCAGAGCTTTCAGCTTATTCTCCATTACAATGATTTAATACGAATGCAAGGCGCTCTTGTGGCGAACAAAAGGGAACTTCGATCACTCTGTGATATTGCGCATAGGTCGCATGAAGTGCCTTGTGCAGGCGCACGGCTTCGTCAAAGCTTTCCATGCGTTGTTGGTCTTGTTGGTAGATTTGTTGCACCGGAGGAATCAAAAACACTTTATCATAGCCATGCGCTGGGAGGAGGTTCTCCCATGCCGTGTTGGGAACGCCAGTGTGCCGCAAATAGGCCGTTACATCGTGTAGCCCTCGATCATAAAAATTGATCCCTCCTTCCTTGGCAGCAGCATACTGTTCAAGACGTCCTTCCCAGAGGTGGCGACTAAATGCCATGGGGTCGGCCAAAAAATAGTTTTCAAGCCCTTGCGCCTTTCCTGCATTGATGATTTCCCGCGATATTTCTTCAAAGCAGTCATACCCTGCTTGTTTCAACAATGCCAAGAGTGTCGTTTTACCGCTTCCCGGTCCACCGCTTATGACCATCCTTTTTTTCACCAACAATTGATTTATCTTTGTGTAAAAATAACCTTGCCCATGCAACCGAACGAAAATCACGAAGAATTTTATTCACGATTTCACGAACAATTACTGGAATCCCAATCTTGGCCGGGACCCTATCTGTTTAAGTTTATCTCTCGGGAAGGCGAGGGGGCATTAGAAAAGATCAAAGCATTGTTTCAAAACAAAGATGCGGCTTTTTCTCAAAAACAATCCAAGAAAAAGACCTTTGTCAGCCTTAGTGTACGGGTAACAATGGAAGACCCCGACGACGTCATTAAAATTTATAAAGAAGTTCAAAAAATGAAAGGGATCATTACCCTTTAAATGGCTATTTTTACGAAAAACAGTACCTTTACTCAACACTTTACTTTAGCCCAATATTTTTCAATGGAAGCATTACAATACAATTCGGATCGTGAACCGCTCATCATTCCGGAATATGGCCGTCACATGCACATCATGGTCGACCAACTTTTGGCTACTCAAGACCGGGAAGAACGCAATAAAAAAGCCAAAGCCATTATAGGCGTAATGGGCAACATGAACCCCCACTTGCGAGACGTTCCCGACTTTCAGCACAAGCTGTGGGACCAATTATTTATCATGTCCCGTTTTGAGTTGGATGTAGACGCCCCCTTCGAGAAACCCAACAAAGAAGTGCTCGAACAACGCCCAGAGCCATTGGGTTACCCGCAAAATTTTCCAAAATACCGCTTTTACGGCAACAACCTCAAGGGAATGATAGATGTTGCCCTAGGCTGGGAAGAAAGCGAGAAAAAAGACGCACTGGTCTATGCCATCGCCAATCATATGAAGAAATGTTTCCTCAATTGGAACAAAGACACGGTTGATGACGAAGTGATTTTTACCCACCTCAACGAATTGTCCAACGGGCAACTCAAAGTGAAAGAAGAACTGCTACCGCTTACGCTGACCCAGGACGTATTGCGCATGAAATCGAAAAATGGTAATGGGCCAAAAAGCAATGGCACGACCAAGTCGAGAAAGAACAGAAACCGCAAACGCTACTAAACACTCCTATGGGAACTTTTATCATTGAAGGCGGTCACACGCTCTCCGGTGAAATTACACCACAAGGCGCCAAAAATGAGGCTTTACAAATTTTGTGTGCCGTATTGCTGACTCCAGAGGAAGTCACCATTAGCAATGTGCCTGACATTATTGACGTCAACAAACTCATTCAGTTGTTGATTAACTTCGGGGTCAAAGTAACCCAACTGGGTCCAGGAAGTTATCGTTTTCAAGCCGATGAGGTGAATATGGATTACCTCACTTCCGATCAGTTTAAAGTAGACGGACGTGGCCTGCGCGGATCCATCATGTTGGTGGGGCCATTGTTGGCGCGCTTTGGCAAAGGAAGCATTCCCAGACCCGGGGGCGATAAAATTGGTCGCCGCCGATTGGACACCCACTTCGAGGGACTGATTCGCCTTGGCGCATCGTTCAATTACGACCGCGAAGATCATTTCTATACTGTAGAAGCCAACACGCTTACCGGGACCTCCATGTTGCTCGACGAAGCTTCTGTAACGGGAACGGCAAACATTGTCATGGCGGCAGTATTGGCCAAAGGCACTACCACCATCTACAATGCAGCCTGTGAACCCTACTTGCAACAGCTTTGTAAAATGCTCAACCGCATGGGGGCTAACATCTCGGGCGTTGGATCAAATTTATTGACCATCGAAGGTGTCGAGTCCCTTGGGGGAACCGATCATCGTGTCCTGCCCGATATGATCGAAATAGGAAGTTGGATTGGTTTGGCCGCTATGACCCGAAGCGCATTGACCATTAAAAACGTAGGGTGGGAACACCTCGGGCAAATCCCCGATGTGTTTCGAAAACTAGGTCTCACCCTTGAAAAGGACAATGACGATTTAGTCATTCCTGCCCATACCAACGGCTATGAGATTCAGAGCTATATCGACGGTTCGGTATTGACAGTTGCCGATGCCCCATGGCCCGGGTTTACCCCCGATTTGCTCAGCATTGTTTTGGTGGTCGCCACTCAAGCCCGCGGGAGTGTGCTCATTCATCAAAAAATGTTTGAAAGCCGACTGTTCTTTGTCGATAAACTCATTGACATGGGAGCCAAGATTATTCTGTGCGATCCCCATCGTGCCTCCATCATTGGTCACGATTTCCAATCGCAACTTAAAGCGGCCACCTTGACTTCGCCAGACATTCGCGCAGGGATTTCTCTTTTGATTGCCGCGCTTTCCGCGCAGGGCACAAGTACCATTCATAACATCGAACAAATTGATCGGGGCTATGAACGCATTGTTGAACGCTTGCAAAAAATTGGCGCCAAAATTCAACGGATTTAGCGGCTTACCATTCCCCTTTTTGTATGATGAAAACGCCCCTAATTTTTTTCCTACTGATGATTCAATCCCTGTCATCACAATTTCTTGTGGAGGGTGTGGTCACCGATACTGAAACAGGACAAACATTACCCTACGTAAATATTGGCATTCCAGCGCAGGGAATTGGTACGGTTAGCGATGAAAGCGGTTTTTATACGCTATACATCCCCGCAGATAAAACGGCGCATCCCATTCGTTTTTCCATGGTGGGTTATGCCGCACATGAGGTGTTGGTTTCTTCTCTAGAAGAAGCAGATGTTCGATTGTATGACGTTGCTTTGTCACCCCAAACAACTTTGTTGAATGAAGTGGTAGTTACCGACGGTTCATGGGAAGTCTCTCGGGTGGGAAATAAAACCAAATCAAAACGCTTTGTTTCTGGATTTACGTCCAATAAGTTGGGTAATGAAATGGCGCAGTTTGTGCGAGTAAAAAAGAATCGTCCTACTAAGGTACAGTCCTTTTGGGTATCCATTGTCGAGAATACGCTCGAGAGTGTCATATTGCGCCTTAATTTGTATTCGGTACACGAAGGCTTTCCCCATGAAAATATGCTTACCATCCCCATTTTTATAGAAGTCCCTAATACCCCTCAAGTGGTGAGTTTTGATTTAACCCCTTATGACATTTATGTAGAGGATAGCTTTTTTATATCGCTCGAATGGATTGAGGATCTTGGCACAGAAGGTTTGTGGTTTTCTGCAGGCATGTTAGGGAAATCTCTTTTTGCCCGAGCAACAAGTCAAGACCGTTGGGTGCAACAAAAATTTAATATCGGTATGGGGGTGGAAATTTTACAGCAAAAAAATTAGCTGTATTTGTCTTGGGTCATCTTTATGGAAACTCGAATCAGCTTTTCGAGAACATTGCGATCAACATCTTTCAACGCCTTAATGTATAAACATCCTTTCCCGGTCGAATACTTTCCCAAGCCTTCAAAAGGCAAAGCGGGATAGGATAAATCACACATGAGGTAAAGTGTCAACGCTTTTTTTCGTGGGGAAAAACCACACAAAAACCAATCTCCCGATCGACCCGAGGCGTAGGTGTACCGGTATTCCCCAAAACCAATGATGCTGCTTCCCCACATTTTTGGTGTCGCCTGGGTAATGTCCTGCATCAGCGCCAGTAGGGCCAAGCAGTCCTGTTGTTTTTCTAAAGGGAGTACTTGCGCGATAAACGCATGGACGTCTCCGTCATTTTTTTGGGTTTTGTTTTGGGCCATCGAACGCGATTTATCCCAATGTACAAAAATTACCTTTTCGAGACCTTGTTGTTGCTGATGTTGCGCTGTCGGGTGCATTTGAATCGATCCACCTCTTCTCCACGGGTTTTGCGGTGTTTTGTTTTTCGTCCTTGAACCCGCGCTCGCCAGAGATTAAAGCTAGAGCGTTTCATCTCCCGGCGCATGAGGGTAATGACCTCTTGCTCGCTCAGGCCAAATTGGTCTTTGATGGCATCGAAAGGGGTGCGGTCTTCCCACGCCATTTCAATGATTCGGTCCAGGTCTCGTTCGCTCAGTTTAAATTGTTTTTTCATCGGTTAAATACTATTGCGGTTGGGAAGGGTATGTCGCTGCAAAATACGTTTGCTTTCACGATACACCACAGGGTCTTTGTGCATGTTCCAAAGGGTATCCGCAGCGAATTTTCTGCTTTTTTCAAGATCGATGATCGGGTGGGGATAGTCCTTGCCCGGTGAAAAATCAAAGAGTTGTTCTTCAATGGTAGTGATGTCCCACGGCCGGTGAACAAGCTCCTTAGGAAGACGATTTAACTCGGGAACCCACTGCAAGGTAAAGTTTCCCTCTGGATCGTGTTCCAAGCCATTCTTTACGGGATTATAGATCCGTAGGGTGTTGATGCCCGTCACCCCGGTTTGCATCTGGATTTGTGGAAAGTGTATACCCGGCTCAAAATCTAAAAATTGCTGTGCCAAAAAGGCTGAGCACGCCTGCCACGGTTGCCACAACTGGTGAACAAAAAACGAAACCACCAATGCCCGCATCCGAAAATTTAAATAGCCCGTTGCGACCAAACACCGCATTGCAGCATCCACAATGGGAACGCCCGTACGCCCGTTTTCCCAAGCGGCAATCTTCTCTTCATCCTTTGCTTTTTCGATACGCCAATAGCCGCGATTGATGCTCTGGTGTTCCATGCGGCACTCCATTTCAAATTTTTGAATAAAGTGTGCCTGCCACCGCAAACGCGACTCAAAAGCTTTGATGCCCATGCCTTTTTTTCCCTTGGCCTTTTCTGCTTCGGTGCGTTGCAATACTTGCCGCATCGACAGGTTCCCATAGGCCAAATAGGGCGAAAGTCGACTGCAGCTTTTTCGGGCTAAATCGGGTTTTGAGATATGCGTTTGGTAGCGCCGATGACGCCCCTCAAAAAACGAATCCATGTATTGATGTGCATACTGCTCACCACCCGGCTGTACTTGCGAGGACTTGGTTTTTGACAACGGCAAGTTTACAAAATCCCTTTCAAGCGCATTGATGCTTTTTTGGTGCACTAATTTTTTTTGTTGTGGAAATGGGAATTGCGGTTGATTCATTAACTCGGTCCAAAGTGACAACCATTTTTTTCGATTTTGCAGTCCCCGAAACACCCCTTGTTGGCGATACTCTTTCCAAATAATGTTTCGTTCTTTGCACCACTGGGCTACCGCTAAATCCCGCTGATAGGTTACTGCCAAGCCGGTTTCAAAATGACTGTAAAGTGCCGAAAACTGAAAATGTTTTTGCAGTTTTTCAAATACAGGAATCACTTCTCCGCACACCGCCAAAACTTTTGAATTCAGGCCGTTTAATTGTTGGTTCAAATCCACGATGGATTGCCTAACGAACGTTTGATGCCGCTCACTTACATGGGGATCGCGCAGCAGGCTAGGTTCCTCCACATACACCATAAGCACTTGTTTATGCGCTTCCATGGCCATGGAAAGGGCAGCGTGGTCGCGTAATCGAAGGTCGCGTTTCAACCATACTACCGCAACGGGTGTTTGCTTAGAAAGCATCGGGCGAAGTCATTATTTCTCCGGCTCTTGCCTTGATTTCTACCAATTCGGGTGCTGGAATTTTTTCCAACAAACGCAACATCATGGCCATGCGATTGTTTTTGGCGAAGAATTGTTTTTTGTCGTCCAAAAAATTCCAATACAATGCATTGAAAGGACAGGCTTTTTCCCCCAAGCGTTCTTTTTTATTGTAGTGGCAACTCCCGCAATAATTACTCATTTTGTCAATGTATGCCGCAGCAGAGACATAGGGTTTTGTCGCCACGATTCCCCCATCGGCCCATTGACTCATCCCCCGTGTATTGGTGATTTGCACCCATTCGATCGCATCGGCATAGATGCCCAAATACCATTGGTCGACCGCATCGGGATGTACTTGCGCCAACAAGGCAAAATTTCCTGTGATCATGAGGCGTTGTATGTGGTGCGCATAGGCATGATCGAGGGAATTGCTAATGGCGTGATGCAAACAATTCATCTTGGTCTTTCCTGTCCAGTAAAAGTCAGGCAGGGGATGCTGGTTCTCTAAAGCATTTTTTTGTGCATAAGCCGGCATTTCTTTCCAATAAATACCGCGCATGTATTCGCGCCAGCCAATGATTTGGCGAACAAAGCCTTCCACTTGCGAAAGTGCAATCTCGGCGCTATTTTTTCGGTAGTAGGCAATGACCGTCTCAACCACTTCAAGGGGGTGAATCATCTTGGTATTCAATGCAAACGAAATCCTGGAATGAAAAAGATTGGTTTCATCAGTGTGCAGAGCGTCTTGGTAATCGCCAAAATGCACCAACAAGTGTTCGCAGAAATAGTCCAGCTGTGCGAGGGCTTCTTCACGGGTCAGGGGATACAGAAACTGATATTCATCAAAGCGACCAATGGTTTTGATTCCAGCAGTGTTAATGCAATCTTGAAGTGCCGCAAGTTGTTCTGCTTTAGGACGATAAGCCAAAGGAATCGACGGCGTGCCTTTCCATTTTTTGCGGTTATTTTTATCAAAATTCCACTGCCCTCCTTCGGGTTGGCCTGCTTCCAAAAGGAGGTTGAATTTACGCCGCATTTGGCGATAGAAAAATTCCATCACCAGTTGTTTTTTGCCTGCAAAAAAAAGCGCCAGTTCCTCCCGAGAAGTCAAGAAATGATGACTGTCGTCTACTGATGTTGGAATCGATAATCCGGCACAATAATCGGCCAATTGTTGATCGAGTCGGTATTCATCTGGCGACTGGTAGCCAAAGGCTGTGGCGTTGTATTTTTGGCAAACAATATCCAAGTTTTCAGGAATGCTTTGTCGGTTGTTTTCGTCATCAATGGCGATGTATTCGACGCGGTGTCCCTTGCTTTTAAGGGTTTGGGCAAAGGCCCGCATGGCGCCAAAAAAGGCCACGACTTTTTGAATATGATGCGGTGCGTAGTCGGTTTCTTGCCGCACTTCCATCAATACATAAACCACCTGCTCATCGACTTGGTCAAACCAAGGATGTAGTGGATAGAGTTGGTCGCCAAGGAGAAGTCGTACTTTCATTCAAACAGGGTGTTTTGATTCCATAGCCGTTGGTATTTCCCTCCTTCGTCATAGCGTTCGGCTTGAAGACGAACATTGAATTTTCGGTCACGCGGGTCGTTCCCCACGCCAGAAACATAGAGCCAATTTCCATAGTTGCTGTGCACGTCATAGTCGACCAACTGACTTTCGAAATAAGCGGCTCCCATGCGCCAATCCATCAGCAGGTTCTTGGCAAAATAGGAGGCCACATTCTGGCGGCCTCGATTGCTCATCCATCCGGTTTTTTTGAGCTCGATCATATTGGCGTTCACAAAAGGTTCGTGTGTTTGTCCTTCGATCCATTTGTTCAACAATTTTGGACTGTTTTTCCAGGAGTAATCACGTTGTAGGATGCCTCCCTGTTGAAAAATTTTATTCCCGTGTTTGAGAGAAATGTACTTGAAATAGTCGCGCCAAATCAATTCAAAAATGAGCCAATAGGTCGATTGATTTTTTTCTACCTGTGCTTCGTATTCCTTTACTTCCCAATAGATTTCTCTTGCTGAGAGGCTACCATTGGCCAACCAAGTAGACAGTTTTGCGCTATAGTCGATGCCCAGAAGACCGTTGCGGGTTTGTTTGTAGTACGATAATTTTTCGGTGTCCCAAAAATAATGCTCCATGCGGTCTCTTCCAGCGCGATGCCCGCCTTTGAATGGAAAAGCAGAGTGCGGGTGCTGGGTGAGCGGCGCGAAACCAAAATCTAGGAGGGTAGGGATGCTGAACTTTTTGTCGAGTAGATTGGTGGGGTCTAGTTTTGTTGGTGCGGCAAAACAGGGCCTAACTTTGGCCATCTTTTCGCATTTTTTCCGAAATACAGTAAACACTTCGGGGATATCCTCTGGGGAGACGGGTACATCGTTGGGGTGATAGAGGAATTGATCGTAATGACTTTGATAGGTGATCGTATTTCCTAAATTTTCTCGAAGTTCAGTCTCTACTTGCTGTTCTTCCTGTGTCCATTCTTCTTGAAAGTACAGGTGTGTAATCCCCAGTTGCGCTACCCATGCAGCGATGCCCTCCTGTGGTGCCTTTTGTTCAATGATTAAACTGATGTTCAACTGGGCGAGGTCGTGTTGCAATTGCGCAATGGTTTCTAGGAGAAATTGCGTGCGATGCGCCCCTGTTTTTGTGAATCCCCAAGGAGTGGTTTGCCACTGTTGTGGATCGAAAGCGTAATACGCATAGACATGCTGATGTTTTTGCGAGGCATAATAAAGCCCCGCATGATCTGTAGCACGCAGATCGTTTCTTAGCCAGACAATGGCTTTTCCTTCTCGTTTTTGCATCTTTTACTACAATATTTTACCTGTTCCCAGTCCCGTTCCCATTTTTTTCGCCACCGAAATGGTTGGTGACAAGACAAACAAATTTTTTCGGGAAGGTGTTGTTTTTTTACCCCCCTAGGCATTCAAGGCCGTTTTGTAGGTCGTGAGACAGCGTTCTCTGGCGAACTTGTGTTCCACGACGGGTTGGGGGTAGGTGAGTTCCTGATAGTCGGGCACCCATTTTTGAATATACTGGTGTTGTTTGTCAAATTTTTTGATCTGATCGGTGGGGTTGAAAATCCGAAAATATGGGGCAGCGTCGACCCCGCATCCGGCCACCCACTGCCAGTTTCCTACGTTGCTGGATTGCTCATAATCGAATAGTTTTTGTGCGAAATACGCTTCCCCCCAACGCCAATCAATCAACAAATGCTTGCACAAAAAACTGCCCACCAACATCCGAACACGGTTGTGCATAAAGCCCGTTGCGTTCAGCTCCCTCATGCCGGCATCGACAAAAGGATAGCCCGTGGTACCGGTGCACCAACGCTCAAATTCATCCTCGTTGTTGCGCCAAGGGATACGGTCGTATTGGGGTTTGAAACTTTGGGTGGTGGTGTGGGGAAAATGCCACAAGATTTGCATGAAAAATTCCCGCCAAATCAGTTCTTTGAGAAAGGTATTGTTCTTGGCTTGCGCCGCTTTTTCTACCATTCGACGAACACTGAGGGTGCCAAAACGCAAATGGGATCCTGTGCGAGAAGTCTTGTCCAAGGCGGGGAAATTACGCGTCTCCTCATAGGCGTCAATGAGTGATCCGTTGAAGGTATATTCCGGGAGGGCTTGCCCACTGGGTGAAAACCCAAGTTCGTTTAAGGACAATTGTTGCTGCATGACGGGGGCAAGCTGATCGAGATGATTTTCTGAAGGATAAAAAGTGAGTCCTTCTTCTTCGAATTTTTTCAACCACCGCCGGGAGTAAGGGGTGTAGACTTTATAGGGCAGGCCGTCGTCTTTGGTCACCTCAGCCTTTTCAAAGATCACTTGGTCTTTGTGTGTTTCAAACCCAATTCCTTTTTCGGCCAACCATTTTTCCATGGCCGCATCCCGCTCTCGCGCATAGGGCTCGTAGTCGTGATTGGTAACCACTTTTTCGATGGGATATTGTTGTGTGATTGATTCAAAAGCGGCCGTCGGTGTTCCCAGATACATCCCAACGTTACATCTGTTCCCCTTCATAGCATCAGAAAGTTTCCCTAAGGCCGCATGAATCATTTCTATTCGAGCATCCTTTTTTGGCAGCTTGTCAATGATTGCAGTATCGAAGATGAAGAGGGGGAGAACTTTATTGCCACTTTTCAGTGCGTGATAAAGTCCGCAATTGTCTTCCAATCGCAGGTCCCTTCTCATCCAGAATACTGTATATTTTTCCACTTTAATTTGTTTTTAAATCCCCTATACCGCCATCGGCGTGGAGGATTTGTCCGGTCATCCACTGGCTGTTTTCACTCAGCAAAAACGCTGCGAGTTGGGCAATATTTTCTGCTCGCCCCACTTGTTTGAGCGGATGACGTTCCTCTGCTTTTTCTCGCTTGGCATCATTGTTCAAAAACTTGTCCGCCAGCGGGGTGTCGGTCAATGAAGGAGCAATGCAATTGACCCGAAATTTGGGCGCAAATTCCGCAGCCAGTGAACGGGTCAGTCCCTCAAGCGCACCTTTGGCCGCAGCGACCGAAGCGTGAAATGGCATCCCAGTTGACACCGCAACGGTACTGAAAAAAACGAGGCTGGCTTGTGGACTTTTTTGGAGTAAGGGCAAAACGGATTGCAATGCCTTTACCGCTCCGAGGACATTCAGATCAAAATCCTGCGCAAAAGTCTCTGGCTTCAAGCCGCGAAAAGGGCGCAAGTTGATGCTCCCCGGGCAATACACAAATCCGTCAAGTTGTTCGGGCAAGGCGCTGCTGTCGAGGGTGTCGGTTGTGGCATCAAAGGCCAAGGTTGTCACCCCTGTTTGAGCAAGCGATTCGGTGTGGCGACAGGCTGCGTAGATGTTGTGATCAGCCGACAGTATGTCGACCAAAGCACGACCAATGCCGCTGGAACCACCAATGATTAAAATGTTCTTTTTCATAGCTATTTAATCCCTAAATGTGCCGAACAACTCAACGAGTTTGTTGTAACGGTAATCAAAAATTTGTTTCAATTGTCTTTTAACAAAGAGGGGGTGTGCCAATCGCCCAAATACACCAAATGGCAATTTGTAATCCACAACATCAATCATTTCAACCCCCCCTTCTATGGGTCGAATAAAGTGTTTGTGGTGCCAAAGACTGTAGGGGCCAAATCGTTGTTCGTCCACAAAGTATTTCAGGTGTTCAACATGCGTAATCTCCGTCACCCAGCGCAACGGAATGCCCAGTACTGGCGTAACAATGTACTTGATGATCTGCCCCGCAAACATGCGGTCTTCTGCACCTTCGAGTATTTTAAAGCCCATATAATCGGGCGTAATTGTCTTCAAATTCCCTGGGTCGGAAAGAAAATCCCATGCCTCTTCTTGGGTGATGGGTAAATTTTGAACGGTTTTGAGTCGGTAGACCATGGGTGCAATTTTGCAGTAAAAATACAATAATGTTCATCAAACACAATAAAAGTTTAAACAAAACTTATAAACATTCTTTTGATCGACCCATCAAAACTTATTTTTCCACCCCAAAAACATTTTCTACATTTGGTTGCATAAACACAAAAAACAAATGAAAAAATTAACCTATCTATTCGCGTTTCTAATCACTTCAAGCTTGGGTGCACAGGTGCAGACCCCACAACCCAGTCCTGCAGCGAAGTTGGAACAGACCGTTGGTCTAACCGAGGTTGCTGTCAGTTACTCACGTCCGTCGATGCGTGGCCGTACCATTATGGGAGATCTTGTTCCTTATGGCGCTCTGTGGCGTACTGGAGCAAACAAAAATACGGTCATCACTTTCAGTGACGATGTCACAGTGGGCGGACAAGCCTTGGCGGCAGGAAGCTATGCCATCTATACCCGCCCCGGGAAAGCACAGTGGGAGGTATTCTTTTATACCGATACCGAAAACTGGGGAACCCCCGGTGAGTGGGAAGCCAGCAAGGTGGCCGCTACGGTAGAGGTAGAGGCACAAGCCACCTCCGCCATCGAGTCTTTTTCGATCTGGATCAGTAACTTGAACAACAACGGTGCCGACATCAACATTGGTTGGGATACCACCAAGATTGCGATTCCTCTTGGCGTGCCCACTGTGGCCAAAGCCACGGCGTCCATCAAAGCGGCGTTGGAAAACAACCCCGGGCACCGCGACTACTACAGTGCGGCGGTCTACTATTTGCAAGAAGGGCAAGACCTGGCGCAAGCCAACGCTTGGATGGAAAAAGCCATTGAGGGCAAAGACGATGCCTACTGGTACTTCCGTCAGTACTCGCTCATTTTGGCCAAGCAAGACCAAACGGCAGCGGC